>CAYGZY010000107.1:0-2377 GCA_964354485.1 uncultured Chlorobiaceae bacterium
CTGATCCGGTTCGTACGGTCGATAAGTTTTGCTCATAAGCGCTTGCTCGATAGTTGTATTTGTTTCTGTAGACATAAATATAATATATGTTTACACAATTTCAATACGGCTTAATAAATATTACTCGGACAGACTCCTAGTGAATGTAGGGATTTTCATCGGAAGAAACAATGTCAGATCTCTTATCCCACCTTGCAAATCGCCGATTATAATGGTATATTTTGCATATTAATCCCGCACTATCCAGCGGGATTGTTTTTATTTTCCTCATAAAATGAACAATATCCGTAATTTTTGCATCATCGCCCACATCGATCACGGGAAGTCCACGATTGCAGACCGGTTGCTGGAATATACCGGAACGCTAACTGAGCGGGAAATGAAGTACAATCAGGTGCTCGATGATATGGAGCTCGAACAGGAACGTGGTATCACCATCAAGCTCCATGCAGTCCAGATGAAATACCGGGCGAAGGATAATGTCCTTTATACTCTCAACCTTATCGATACGCCGGGGCATGTCGATTTTTCCTATGAAGTATCCAGATCGCTCGAGGCATGTGAGGGGGCAATTCTGGTTGTGGATGCTTCGCAAGGTGTAGAAGCCCAGACCATCAGCAACCTTTACCTCGCCATCGATGCCGGACTGGGAATCATCCCGGTTATCAACAAGATCGACCTGCCGGGAGCCATGGTTGATCAGGTCAAGCATCAGATTATGGATTTAATCGGATGCCGCGAAGAGGACATTATACTGGCGAGTGCAAAAATGAAAATCGGGGTGAGTGAGATTATAGAAGCAGTGGTAAACCGGATACCCCCGCCCAAAGGGGATCCGAGCGCACCCCTCACAGCGTTGATATTTGATTCAATCTTCGATGCCTATCGCGGATCGATCGTCTATATCCGTATTTTCGACGGGACCTTGAGTGAAAAGGACGAGGTTAAATTTTTTGCGACTGATAAAATATTTCACGCCGAAGAGGTTGGCATTCTCGAGATGCATAGGGTGCGCACGCATCAGCTCTCGGCGGGGGATGTAGGATACCTCATCCCGGGAGCGAAGGATGTCCATGATACAAAGGTCGGGGATACTGTAACGAATGCCGCAACGCCGGCGAAAGCACCTCTCCCCGGATACAAAGATGCAAAGTCTATGGTTTTTGCGGGTTTATATCCTGTCAACGCAGATAATTTTGCTGAACTCCGTGATTCGCTCGATAAATTACGTATGAATGATGCATCGCTGTTATTCGAGCCTGAAACTTCGGTTGCGCTTGGTTTTGGTTTCAGAGCGGGATTCCTCGGACTCCTCCACATGGAAATTGTACAGGAGCGACTCGAACGCGAGTACAAACAGGAACTTATCACAACCGTACCAAATGTCGAGTACCGCGTTTCGACGAGGAATGGTACTGTCGTGCTTGTTGATAATCCATCAATGATGCCGCCCATGGGTGATATTGAATCAGTTGAAGAACCGTACATCACGGCGCAGATCATTACTCCTGCAGAATATATCGGAAACATTATGAAACTCTGCACGGATCGCCGGGGTGTCTATATTACTACCACGTACCTGGACCCCACACGCGCCGACCTCCGGTATGATCTGCCGTTGTCTGAAATCATATTTGATTTTTACGATAAGTTGAAGTCGATCTCCCGCGGTTACGCATCTCTCGATTATGAGTTCCTTGAATACAGAGATTCCCGTCTCGTGAAACTGGATGTGCTCCTCAACGGTGAATCGGTTGATGCGCTATCTACTATTGTTCATACCGATAAGGCATACGAATGGGGGAAAAAGCTCTGCGTAAAACTGCGGAAGCTCATACCCCGGCAGATGTTCGAGGTCGTCATTCAGGCCGCTATCGGCAGTAAGGTTATTGCGCGGGAGACGATTTCCGCCATGCGGAAAAATGTCATTGCAAAATGTTACGGCGGCGACATCACCCGTAAGCGAAAACTCCTCGAGAAACAAAAAGAGGGGAAAAAACGAATGAAACAGGTAGGCAGAGTTGAGATACCGCAGGAAGCATTCCTTGCTGTTCTTGCGATGGAAGAATAATTAACAAGGAAAATCATGGCTCTAAAAATAAAAGCAGCGCTTAAGGAATTCGCAATTGTCCTGGGTGCATTTCTCGTTCTTAATAGTTTTGTGGTCGCTTCTTTTGAAGTACCCACCGGATCTATGGAAAATGAAATCATCGCGGGCGATTTCCTCCTTGTCAATAAATTTATATACGGCGGCACGACTCCCCGGACAATTCCATTTACGAACATCAAAATACCGGCATTCAAACTTCCTGCATTCTGGTCGGTTGAGCGCGGTGATGTGATCGTCTTTATGTTCCCCGGCTACAGAGATGAAGTC
>CAYGZY010000108.1:0-13183 GCA_964354485.1 uncultured Chlorobiaceae bacterium
ATATTCTTGGACGTGAGATAGCAACACTCATTAATGAGGAAAAGCAACCTGGTGAATACGAAATATTATGGAATTCCTATGCTACACCAAGCGGAGTGTATTATTATCGAATTATGGCTGGAGACTTTATTCAGACAAAGAAAATGTTGTTAATCCGATAGTCATTTGAAGGCTTATGATAATTGTGTGAGCCCGGACTCCACGTCGAGATTGGTACCTCCCGCCAACTCTACAACCGGGCTCACACAGAATATTAAGCTCCAGTATCTACGTAACAGCTGATCTCATGCACATAATTGAGTACATTAACACTTTTGCTATCTCAGAGATATTTTGTATATTTTAGATGCAATTATAATCATTCAATCACTGCAAATATGTAAATTTTCGAATGTCCTTACCTGTATTGCAACCTGTAGTGAGGTGAATGAGCGGGGAAGGATGTTCCATTTTATATATGAAGTAACGTATTCGGGGCGTGGCTCAGCCCGGCTAGAGCGCTTGGTTCGGGACCAAGAGGTCGGCGGTTCAAATCCGCCCGCCCCGACAAAAAGCTATGGCATTTGTGGTTTACATTCTGCAAAGTGAAAAAACTAAACGTTATTATGTTGGCCATACAGAAAATTTAGAGCGTAGAGTATTTGAACACAATAGTGGTAAAAGTATATCAACTAAGAATGGTGTACCGTGGAAGGTAGTGCGAACAGAATATTTTCAAAGTCGTAAAGAAGCAATGTACAAAGAGAAACAGATTAAGAATCGTGGTATAGCACGATATTTGACAGATGTAGCGGTACACAAATAGAGCGTGGCGCCTTTGGCGCCAAGGTCGGCGGTTCAAATCCGCCCGCCCCGACAATGGAGGAAATAATAAGTTAACCGGGCAGTACGTTTTCTACAATATGACTCAAGATTTTCCCTCTCCATACTGAAATGTCGCAAATCAACGTCCTCATCGTCGAAGATAACCCTGCTCACCAGAAGATCACGGAGTATATCCTAAAAAAAAATAATATCCCCGTCACAATTTTCGTTGTGCGCGACGGACAGGAAATTCTCGATTACCTTTATCGCAGGGAGCCCTATACCGACCTTCAAAAGTATCCTTTGCCGCACATAATTCTGCTCGACCTCAACCTACCGAAGAGAGACGGAAGGGAAGTACTGAAAATCATTAAAGAGGATTCGGCTCTTCAAAAGATTCCGATCGTCGTAGTAAGTACATCCGACCGGGTAGAGGATGTCAGCTACGCCCGTCGCATGGGCGTAGTTGGGTACATCAGTAAATCGATCGGTTTTGATAAGCTCAACGAAGAGCTGATTGGAATTCTCAAATATCTTGAACAGTAAGGACACCTGCCATTTCCGTTGGAAGTCGGGACGGAAATTCGTATTATTAAACGGAATTTAAAATGAATATCCTCGCAATCATTGGCCGCCCGAACGTGGGTAAGTCGACTCTGTTCAACCGTATCGTCGGTGAACGGCACGCAATAGTGCATGATGACCCGGGCGTCACGAGGGACCGGCACTATGCATCGGCCGAATGGGCTGGTAAAAAATTTACCCTTATCGATACCGGGGGGTACGTGCCTGATTCGACTAATGTTTTTGAGCAGGCTATCAGGGAGCAGGCACAGATGGCCATCGAAGAAGCAGATGCCGTTCTCTTCATGGTCGACGCTACTGCGGGAATAACTCCTCTCGATGTAGAACTTGCAAAAATTCTGCGACGCGCACAGAAAAAAATTTTCGTCGTTGTCAATAAAGTAGACAGTGAAACAAGGGAGCCGGAGGTTTCACAATTTTACACACTCGGCCTGAATGATCCATTATCAATTTCAGCTCTGGGCGGACGGAAAATCGGCGATTTTCTCGATGCAGTCACAGCTTCCTTCCCCGCACAGAGCGGTGAAGAGGAAGTAGACGTCAGAATAAAAATTGCCATCATCGGAAAACCCAACGTGGGTAAGTCGTCGTTCGTGAATGCTCTCCTCGGGAAAATGCGCAATATTGTAACTGATGTTCCGGGCACAACCCGCGATTCAATCGATTCTGTCGTGAGGTATCAGGACGAGGAAGTGGTACTGATCGACACCGCCGGATTGCGGCGGCGGAGCCGGATCAAAGAGAATATCGAGTTCTACAGTACCTTAAGAGCATTGAAGAGTATTGATCGGTGCGATGTCGCGGTTCTCATGGCGGATGCTTCTGCAGGCATCGACAAGCAGGACCTGCGGATACTCGATGCCACCGTTGAGCGGAAGTGCGGTGTTATCATAGCAGTTAATAAGTGGGATACAATCGAAAAGGATGATCTGACAGCCAGAGAATTCGAAAAGGCAATAAAAATATTTTTGCGTATCCATGATTACATTCCGGTCATTTTTATATCAGCCCTCACGAAACAACGTATCTTCAAAGTCATCGATCTGGCAAAAGAGGTTTTTTCGGAAAAGATAAAACGGGTCGAGACAAATAAACTCAATAAATTTCTTCTGCGCGAGATCGAAGACAAACCTCCGTCGTCAAAATCCGGCAGAGAGATCAGTATTAAATACATTACACAGGTGAAATCGAATCCCCCGGCATTCAGTTTCTTCACGAATGTACCTTCTATGATAGAAGAATCCTACAAGCGGTTTCTCGAAGGGAGAATTCGCAGGCATTTCGGATTCCGGGGTGTCCCGCTGACATTGTACTTCAAAAAGAAAAGCTGAAACTGCACTAAGAGCGCCATATCCTGCGGTTATTCCTGCCCCCGCATTCGTCTCAGATATAGAAATGCCCGAAAGATCGTCTTTAGAGATTCAATCCATTCCCGAATTCTGCCTTGCGGACGAATGGTCTGAGCCAATGCTATTCTTCCCATAAAATCTCTTATCATGATATTTAACGATCGGACGCTTGACATTTTTGCCATATCCCGTTATATTCCAATAAGCAAGTTCAGAATTTTAAGGCACTTATATCAAACTGGAATTATCGGTTTTTTCGGATCCGAAAGCTGATCTAAACGCATGAGAGACGGCACATATAAAAGGAAACTCGATGACCTACTGGCAGTCTGCCGGAAAAATCTTTATGCTGTCAACGAGGATCTTATCCGGCGGGCTTTTCAGTTCAGTCTGGAAGCTCACAGGAACGATATGCGCGCTTCGGGGGATCCGTTCTTCAATCATCCGTTTGAAGTAGCTATGATAGTGGCTAAGGAGATACCGCTCGATGATGTATCGGTAGCAGCTGCGCTCATGCACGACGTTGCGGAAGACACGGAATTCACGATCAAGGACATCCGCCACGAATTCGGCGATGCGGTTGCGGAGATTGTCGACGGCGCCACGAAAATATCCGATATCTTCCGGAGTCATGAGGTAACAGAAACTGAAAATTACAGGAAGATGCTTCTCTCTATGGTGAACGACATCCGTGTCATGTTGCTGAAGTTCGCCGATCGTCTTCACAATATGCGCACGCTGGAGTACCTACCGAAGGAAAAGCAGATCCGGCTCGCCAAGGAAACTCTCGATATCTACGCGCCGTTCGCGCACCGGTTCGGTTTAGCAAAAATAAAGTGGGAGCTGGAGGATCTCTCCTTCAAGTACCTTTATCCTCCCGACTATGAAGAACTCGCATCGAAATTGAAAGCCAAACGGAAGGAACGGGAGATCTACATCAGGAAGTTCATACAACCGGTCGAAATGCGATTTAAAGAAGAGGGGATGAAGTTTGAAATAGAAGGACGCCCGAAACACCTGTACAGCATTTTCCACAAGATGAAAGTAAGGGGAAAACCCCTCGAAGAGATCTACGATCTCTTTGCCGTTCGGATTATCCTTGATACAGAAAAACCGAATGATTGTTTTACGGCATACGGTATTATCACCTCCATCTACATGCCGATCCCCGAGAGGTTCAAGAACTACATATCCGTACCGAAGAAGAACGGGTACCAATCAATCCATGCGACAGTCGTGGGCCCTGACGGCAAAATGGTAGAGATACAGATCCGCACGCAGGGGATGCATGAAATTGCGGAAAAAGGCGTCGCAGCGCACTGGAGATACAAAGAAAATGTCACGAGACTCGACGAAGAGCTTGAAAATTGGATCTCGTGGGTGCGGGAGCTGTTTGAGCGCGGCGACAGCGAGGCGCACGATAAGCAGTTCATGGAAAGTTTCAAACTCACCCTCTACCAGGATGAAATCTACCTCTTCACGCCAAAAGGGGAATTGAAAATTCTTCCCAAAGGCGCTTCGCCTATCGATTTCGCTTACGCCGTGCACAGCAAAGTCGGCGATCATTGCCTCAGCGCCAAGGTAAACGGAAAAATCGTGCCGCTCAATCATCAGCTCCTGAGCGGCGATCAGGTTGAAATCATCACATCGAAGAATCAGTCGCCGAAAGCCGACTGGGAACAGATTGTAGTCACGCATAAAGCGAAGACGCACATACGGCGTTGGATGAAGGAAGAGGAGCGTAAAGAAATTGAAAGCGGGAAAGAGACGTGGGACAAGCGTACAAGAAAATTCCGCCTTCACATCAATCCCGACGATCTCCTTGTTTACCTCCACGCCCTGAAGATTGAAGATCTGAAAGATTTCTACGTGAAGATTCACAAAGGGGAGCTAAATCCCGATACTGTGATTCACGAAATTGAAATGCATCTGAGACAACCGGAAGGAGAAACTCTTAAGGAACAGAAGAGCGCCGGATTTTTTGACCGTGTGCTTCATACCGCCCGAAGTATCACGGGTGGCATCACACTCTTCGGAACCAAGGATAATATCCTGCACGGTTATGCAAAATGCTGCAATCCTATTCCCGGTGACGATATCATCGGTTTTGTCACAATGGGGGAGGGAATCAAGGTACACATTCGGGATTGTGCGAATTTTCGGAAAATGACTGAGCATGAATCACAGAGAGTAGTGGAAATATCATGGCCTGCCACAAGCACGGGCGAGTACATCGTTCCGATCTACCTTGCGGGGGAAGACCGGCCGGGGATGCTCAGTGATGTCACTCATTCCATTTCAACGTACCAGAATACAAACATCCGGACGGTGAAGATTGATACCAAGGATAAAATGTTTGAAGGAACAATCATGGTCATTGTAAAAGACAAGATACACCTTGAGAGAATTATTGAAAAAATCCGTAAGATACCGGGTGTCATGGTTGCAAAACGTCTGACAGAGTAAAACGAGGAGAACACTTTAGTATGAATACAATCCCCAAAACCTACACAAAGCGCGATATAACTAAACGGGTCGCTGAGGCCGCGCATGCCGAAATGAGCGTTGCTGCTGCCTATGTGAACCATGTTTTCACAGCGATCCGGGAGATCATGATGAGCGCCGATCCTGCATTGAGGATTGAAGTCCGTGATTTTGGCGTGCTTGAAGTGAAGCCGACGAAATCGAAACCGAAAGCGCGTAATCCAAGATCGGGAGAGGTGATTTACGTGCCGCCGCGCCGGAAAACGCACTTCAAGCCGAGCAAGCTCCTCAAGAAATTTCTTTCCCAGCCGCTCGATGGGCGCAAAACAACCGTCACGCCGCCTGTCGGTTGAGGTAACTGACCACCCATGGAAGAAAATCGCCGGATTATCGGTATTGATTACGGATCAAAGAGGATCGGTGTGGCTATGAGCGATCCTCTCAACATAATTGCTCAGGGTTTATGTATCGTTCCTAATACCGATCAGGCACTGAAGGCGATTCAGGAAATTGTCGAAAAGCACAACGCAGGGGCGATCGTTATAGGCATGCCGCTCAATTTGAAGGGGGATAGAGGCCGGACGGCGGTTGAAGCAGAAGCATTTGCTCACAGTCTCGAAGAGAACCTTTCCATTCCTGTCGTTCGTCAGGACGAGCGTTTCACGACAACCATCGCGCACCGTACACTCAGGTCCATGAATACCGGTAAGAAGGAGCGCCGGAATAAGGAACGGATCGATCTCATGGCGGCGGCATTAATACTCCAGAGTTATCTCGACAGATTAAATGTTATACGGAGAGAACAAGGCCTGGAATGAATCTGCGCGGAAAATTCGAACCAATAATCGTTGTGGTCCGAAATATCGGATTGTGGGTGCGCCGCCATCTGGTTCTCACTGCCCTGATGCTGTTATGCCTCTTTGTGTTTCTCGAATACCTTTCTCTCCCCTCAAAGGCCGAACTGAGAAAAATCAGGAAGGTAAATCCGCGGGTAACCGCGCTTATGAAACAGAGGCAGGAGGAGGCGGAAAAGAGGAAGAAGAAATTTTATTTAAGCCAGCAGTGGGTACCCCTTTCGCTGATTAACGACAACCTGAAGCGAGCAGTCATCGTAGCAGAGGACGGCACGTTTTATCAGCATGAGGGCATAGACTGGTATGAGGTGAAGGAATCGATAAGGAAGGATATTCAGAAAGGCAGATTCGCAAGAGGTGCGAGTACCATCACACAACAACTAGTAAAAAATCTCTTTCTCTCGACTTCCAAAGACCCGATCCGTAAATTAAAAGAGGTGATTATCGCCATGATGCTCGAGGATGAACTTCCGAAGTCGCGTATTCTGGAGCTTTACCTGAATATCATCGAATTGGGTGACGGTCTTTTCGGAGTTGAAGCCGCTTCGCAAAAATATTTCGGCAAGCATGCTTCCGAATTAACCCGTGAAGATGCCGCGCGCCTCGCCGCTGTCATACCCAGTCCGCTCCGCCACGTGCCAACGGGCGATACACGGTACGTGCGGAACAGGACGAATGTTATACTGGCACGGATGAGCGCCCGGGGATGGTGAGAACAGGGATCAATGAGGATAAAATCGAGATGAATTACCGCGACGTCAATCTGCTGATTGAAGGGGGTGAAGGTTTCACCGTGGAATTCAAAAGGCGCATCTCTTCGCCTGAAAAAATTGCGCGAACAATAATTTCCTTTGCGAATACGAAAGGCGGTACAATTTTATTCGGTGTAGACGACGATGGTTCGATCATCGGAGTTGAGAGTGAAAAGTCGGAAATTGAACTGATCGAAATTGCCGGACGTGATTTCGTAGATCCTCCGATTGAACCCTTGATCGATATCGTACCATTCGACGGGCGGGATGTCATTGTATGCCACATTGCTGAAAGCAAGGTAAAACCTCATTACTTTCTTGGTGCGCAGGACGGGCTCGACGGAGAATACACCCGCGTGTACATCAGAGTGAACGATAAAACGATAATGGCGAGCAAAGAGGTTGTCAGGATTCTCCAGAATGAAAATCCTGATGCCCCGCCGCTCACCATGGCGATCGGTGAAAATGAGCGGCGATTGTTTAGCTACCTCGACGACCACGAGAGAATCACTGTCCGCGAATTCGGCAGGTTAGTGAACATCAGCGACAGGCGTGCATCACGCATTCTGGTACGTCTGGTGCGGACCGGAGTTATCCGAATCCACACGCATGAAAAGACCGAATATTTTACATTAGCTTATGATATTACGGCTAAATGAGAACGATGATCCTGACAAACATTATCACATCCCGCAATCCGGTACCGGTCAACATTTTTTTCCCTTACAATTACAATCTGCATCCAGTTTGCATTTCCGTCATATTTATTTCTAATTTCCATTAAATCTATGAAATCACTCTCAAAGCTGTCTGTTTCAAACGAACGCATTTTATTCTCTCTGTCAGAAATAATGACCGACCTGCTCGCCGTTTGCGATGTGAACGGAACGGTTCACGCAGCAAACAATCAATGCAGGAAATATTTCGGGCAGAAAGTCCGCTGGAGACGGATGAGCCTCCGGCTCAATGGTGGACCTATGCCTCGGTTTGAGCGTATAATCAATGCGGCTGACAGAAAGTCATTCAGGGACTCTTTCCGTCGTTGTGTGAACGGGGGGAAGGAGCAATCTCTACGGTGCCGTACGACGAGCACGAACGACGGTGAAATGATATTCGATATCCGTCTGGTCCGGATCGGTGGTGTATCGGGGGATAAGCGGCACATTCTGGTGCTTGCACGAGATGTAACATCAGCGGTCGATGCAGAAAAGCAGATTCGACTGCTTGCCACTACGGTGAGCTGTACGCGGGATGCGTTTGTAATGACCGATCAGAAAGGAAAATTTCTTTTCCTGAGTCCGTCAACGAAAAATATGTACGGATATTCTGAGAAGGAACTGATCGGGAAGAATATCCGTCTATTGCGGTCGCGTTCTACGACGAAGAATCTTCAGCTTGAGATTGCTCAGGCAACGCTCAACGGGGGTTGGTCGGGTGAAATCATCGAACGAAGGAAGGATGGGAGTGAATTTCCGGTTGAATTATGGACATCACCCATGTACGATATTGACCGCAAGCCGTTGGCAACCATATGGGTGACAAGAGATATTTCCGCGAGGAAACAAGCCGAACAGAAATTACGGAGTATTGCTGAAAGACTTCAGTTGATGTTAGACAACATCGATCTCCTCGTGTTCGAGCTTGATGCCGATGGTCGTTTCCTCCTTTCGCGCGGAAAAGCTTTGGAGAAATTGGGACTGAAACCGGATGAAGTGGTGGGCGTTTCTGCACTTGAACTTTACAAGGCATTTCCAGACGTCGTGGATTTACTCTCGGCGACGTATAAGGGACAGCAAGTGGCAAAGGATGTAGAGGTCGGTGGCTACATTTGGGGAGTAAATTCCATACCGTTACGGGATAGACGCGGGAAGATCATTAGGGTGTTCGGTACGGCTGTCGATGTCTCGGAGAGATACAGGGCTGAAGAAACACTCCGCCGCGAATCAAAACTCCTGCGGACCTTAATGGACAATATACCTGATACAATATATTTCAAAGATCTGAATTCCCGTTTTACGCGCATCAATAAAGCACAGGCGAAGGTCCTCAATGTAAATAATCCGGATGACGCGATAGGTAAAACAGATGCGGATTTCTTCCCGCGCGAACATGCTGATCGTGCATTAAGAGACGAGCAGGATGTCATGCAATACGGTAAACCGCTCCTCGGGAAAGTGGAGCACATTATTTATCCGGATGGGTCGGTGCAGTGGTTTTCAACGACAAAAGTACCGATGAGAGACGAAGAAGGAAGAATCAGCGGCATGGTCGGCAGTTCAAGAGACATCACCGATTTAAAATATGCCGAGGAGCTGGAAGATGCGCTGTATCGTATCGCGGAAGAGACGAGTTCAGCTACCGATCTGAAGAAAGTATTTTCGACGATCCATGGCATCATAAGCGAGCTGATGTACGCAAAAAATTTCTTTATCGCTTTGTACGACAAGAAAAACGATATTCTTTCTTTTCCGTACTTCGTCGACGAAGTCGATGTCCCCCCTGAACCGGGAACGGCGGGAAAGGGACTCACGGCGTATATCCTGCGGACGGGAAGATCTCTGTTGTGCAATCAGGAGGTGAGCGATGAGCTGGAGAGCAGGGGGGAAGCGGAATTGGTGGGGGTACCGTGTCCGATCTGGCTGGGCGTGCCTCTGATTATCGAAGGAGAATCGATCGGTGCAATGGTCGTCCAACACTATTCGGATCCGAATGCTTACGGGGAACGTGAAAAGAATATACTTGAATTCGTATCGACACAGGTTGCCAAAGCAATACAACGGAAGCGAACCGAGGAGATTATAAAGGAGAGTGAGGATCGGTATCGGGCGTTTGTCGAGCAGAGTTCGGAAGGGATTTGGCGGTATGAGTGTCAAGTACCGATTCCCGTTACCCTCCAGGAAGATGAGCAGGTGAAACTTCTCTTCGAAAGCACACATCTGGCCGAGTGCAACGATGCAATGGCGCACATGTACGGGTATTCCTCCTCGCTGGATCTCATCGGCACGCGCTTGATGGATTTGCTGCCGGTCGAAGACCCGCACAACAGCGAATTCCTGAAGCAGTTTATCCGTTCGGGATACCGGATCAAGGATGCGGAATCACACGAAGTTGACAGGGGCGGCGATGTTCGGATAATAATGAATAATCTTCTCGGCCTTATTGAGAATGGCGCGTTAATTCGCATCTGGGGCATTCAACGGGATATTACCGAGAGGAGACATTCAGAAAATCTCCTCCTGCATTCGGAGGAAAAATACAGAACCCTTTTCGAAGAGTCGCAGGATTGCATCATACTGAGCGAACCCGATGGATCTCTCCTCGATATCAATCCGGCCGGCGTGAAACTCTTCGGATACTCGGACAAGGACGAGCTCCTCCGGAAGAACGCGGCTTCCGACCTTTATTTTAATCCCACGGATCGCAATAAATTCCGTGATAGCATTGATACGGACGGCCTGATCAAGGATCTTGAGGTTACTGTCGTACGAAAAGACGGACAGAAGCGGGTTGTCCTGGAAAGCTCGAGCGTTATCCGCGATCCTATGAATCAGATCGTGGGCTACCGGTCATTTCTGCGTGATATAACGGAACGGAAAAAGCTGGAAGAGCAGCTGCGGCAAGCTCAAAAGATGGAGAGCATCGGTACTCTGGCAGGCGGCGTGGCGCACGACTTTAACAACATTCTCGGTATTATTCTTGGTTATGCTTCGCTGCTGGCAACGCCGGATCTCGACGAGGCGAAGGCCAAGCAAAGTATAGAAACGATCAAACGGGCCGGTCAGCGCGGTGCGGATTTGGTCAGGCAGTTACTCACATTTGCCCGGAAGGGTGATCCAAGCTTCTCATCTGTCAATTTGAACGAGACGGTAAGCGAATTGATGAAAATGCTGAAGCAGACCTTCCCGAGGACGGTTGCGATCGTCGGTGAACTGAGCGATAATCTTCCGTCAGTCGTCGCGGATCCGAGCCAGCTCCATCAGGCGCTCCTCAATCTCTGTGTAAATTCCCGTGATTCGATGGTCGGCGACGAACCCAGCAGTCCCGGGGGCGGAACGCTGACAATCTCGACCGGATTTCTGAAATATAAGGATGTCATCGCCCGGTTTATCAACGCCAAACCGAATGATTATGTGTTCATAGAGGTAGGGGATACCGGCGTTGGCATGGATGAGGCAACGCTCGGAAGGATGTTTGAACCATTCTTTACGACGAAGGAAATCGGCAAAGGAACGGGCCTTGGTCTCGCAGTCGTCTATGGCGTCGTCAACAGCCACGATGCGCTGGTCGACGTTCAGAGCAAGAAAGGCGTAGGAACAAGATTCACGCTCTACTTCCCCGTTCCACAACAGATGCAGGCCGTCGAAAAGCGGGAAGAAATTGTGGCGAGCGGGATAAAATCCGGAAGCGAAACAATTCTCCTCGTGGAAGACGAGGATATGCTTGCGCTTCTTCTTAAGCAAATTTTAGAGGATAATGGGTATACGGTAATCATCGCAAAAGACGGAGAGGAAGGATTAAGTATCTACAAAAACAGATCGCAGGAGATCCATCTCATACTGTCCGATATGGGATTGCCGCTTCTGGGGGGATATGAAATGTTTATGAAGATGAAGGAGATCAATCCGCGCGTGAAGGCAATCATGGCAAGCGGTTATTTCAATCCGAATTTAAAAATGGATTTGATAAATGCCGGCGCAAAGGATTTTATTCAGAAGCCATACGTTGCGGACAACGTTATCGCGCGGGTTCGCGAAGTACTCGATGAAGAATAAGAAGTTACTTTTAGTTGAGGATGCGTATGCATTCGAAAATCGCAATCCCGAATGCAACCGCTGCGTTAAGCGATTGTTTCATCCCAAACATCGGAATTTCGATGCCAAGGTCTGCACACTCGATAATTTCTTTTGATACGCCGGTTATTTCGTTTCCCACGATAATGCAGAGCGGAAAATCTACCCGGTCGAGAGAATAGTAAGGAATGCTCGGGTGAACGTGTTCAAGGACGCAGATTTTGACTTTTTGTGATTTGAGACGGTGAATTATATCCATGGGGTTTTTTGCGTACTCCCACGGAACAGTTTTCGTCGCACCAAGCGCCGTCTTGTCGATTTCCTTCCTTGGGGGATGCGGTGTAAAGCCGCTTAGGTAGAGTTTTTCTATCCTTGCCCCATCGGCAATTCTGAATATGGCTCCCACATTGTAAAGACTCCGTATATTGTCCATCAGGCCATATACAGGAAATCTCTCTAATTTCGACAAATTTTCCGGGGAATGGCGAAATTGTGCAATCTCTTCGTGTGTCATTTTGCGCATAGATTCGATGAATATAATGATTTTTATTCATTTTTGATTGATTAACAATGAGGTATTTTGTATATTACCTGACCGTAGTGTCCTCCATGATGCATGTAAATATTTGAAGAAACTAGTCATTGCCATTGATGGTCCTGCCGCATCAGGCAAGAGTACCACTGCAAAATTAGTTGCGAAACGTCTCGGGTATATGTACATCGATACAGGCGCCATGTATCGTGCCATAACGTTTAAAGTGCTCGAAAATAATATCCCGATCGATGATGAATCTGCCATTTCCCGACTGGCAGAGGTTACCCGCATCGAGATGACGGAGAATAATGATCATCTGACAGTGTTCCTTGACAAGCGCGATGTTACGAAAGAAATTCGATTGCAGGCTGTGACCAATGCGGCCAGCGCCGTCAGCTCCCACAGAATAGTCCGTGAGCTGATGGTCCGGGAACAGCAGCGCATGGGGCAACGCGGAGGAGTAGTGGTTGAGGGAAGAGACATCGGTACCGTAGTTTTTCCCGGCGCCGAGCTGAAAATTTTTATGATTGCCTCTCCCGAAATTCGCGCTGAACGCCGGCGAAAAGAATTAGATGCGAGCGGCGTAAAAGTTCCAGTCGAACAGCTGGTTAAAGAGATCGTTGAACGTGATAGAAAGGATTCAGAGCGGTATCTGAGTCCCTTGAAACGCGCCGACGGCGCTATTGTGCTTGATACGTCCCACATGACGATCGATGAACAGGTTGATTTTATATTGGATAAGGTGAAAAGACTTACTAACGGAACGGATGAGAGTACGCATTGATCAGAGCGCCGGCTTTTGCTGGGGTGTTATCAGGACAATCAACATCGCGGAGACAAAGTTAAAGGAGAAAGAGAGGGACAGCAATCTCTACGTCCTGGGCGATATCATACACAATCCGATGGAAATCGAGAGACTTGAGAAAGAAGGATTGAAGACGATATCCAGTGCCGACTTGTCCGGTATCCGCGACGGAAAAGTCTTAATCCGTGCGCACGGCGAACCTCCCTCTACCTTCGAAGAGGCGAA
>CAYGZY010000109.1:0-3569 GCA_964354485.1 uncultured Chlorobiaceae bacterium
CATCTGCAACCCCTACAGAGGTATCACCACGGAAGGATCAACAACAAATAATCATGAACAAAAAAACAACAGTGGAATCCTACAAAATCAATCGCTACCTTGTCCTCCTCTACGGTTACCTTTTATTATGAGGCAACACGAGGAGAACAGGAAGTTTTAGTGCTGGAATCTTAAGCAGGTATAATAAAGCTAAAAGACCGGGGGTTTATTGGGGCTTGACCACGGAGATATAATCCAAATACTGCGGGGACGGACGACCGACGGGGGCGCCCTCTTTATTCTTTGGTCACCACCGAGAAATGGATTTAGATATTCACCTCGTCATGTTTCAGAAGTGTGATGTGAGTGTGAAAGCTTTTTCTTCTTCGTTCCGTGATACCGAGACCTGGACGGTAGAGGATCGGTACGGTAAATTTTCTGCATGAGTCGACATTATTCCCCAGCGGTGTGATCAGTCCTGCATCATACACCGCGCGAATCGCTTCATCCCCCTTAGGAATCAGCGGCTCAAAGAGCATGTAGAGTTCTTCCCTATGAAAGACTGGAGAATCACTGCCCCGAAAGACATTGAAATGCCTTGCGAGGTGCGGAAATTCGGAGTAGAGATAGGTATCGCAACGGTACTGCGATATTGCCCCAAAAGCTTCCCTGAGCGCTTTGAAGCTGACCAGTTTCACGGAAGTATGGCTCCCCTGAATACGGTTCATCTCTCTCTGCTTCTCCGCTGCACGGTTTCCAAGATGAATAAGCTCTCTCGGGAAACTGCTTCCGGTCCCATCCATCAATCGTTTCAGTATCCACTGATGCGTCGTCGGCTCGCTCCCGTTCGAGTCCCCATTCCCACCCGCTCGCGGTTCAAAAATCGTATAAAAAATCCGCTCTACATAATCATCGGAACCGATTATCACGTCTGCAACGTCGATCTTCTCTCCAAGACGTTCCTCACAATACTGTTTTACGTGCGGATCAACTACCGCCCGGGAAACCAGAAGTTTAAGGAGGAGCGGACTCCGCCACTTCATATCGACGGTATAGGTTACCAAATGCGATTTGTTCACGATGTGGAGCTGTCTGTATATATCGTTCCGGAGAAATATCTTGAAGTGAATATTCTTTAACTCATTTCCATACTGAACGAGGAGTTGAACAAGACCGGTGATGGATGCTCGCAGTTTTTGTATATCATCAACGAAGAGCAAATCGAGTTTATCCAACATGATCCATGCTAAGCAATTCGTCTCACGGAGAATGGTATCGATCGCCTCAAGCATGGCGATGATGCTGATTCCCGTTTTCTGTTTGAAATTAGCAGCCAAGCCGTTACCGCCGTTATTCCCATAAGTAAATCGTTGCCCCGAACTTCTCATCCGACGAATCTTATGGTAGAGATTCATGAAGGGGTTTGTTTCCTGCAGCAGATTTATATCGAGAAGGATATTACGCAGCATCTTCCACGATTCCCGGACCTTTTGATTTTTCGATTTTTCCATCAAAAGAATCATTAGATTATCCTTGAGGAGCGTAGATGACAATTTCAAACCCAGATAAACCAACCAGAAGTATCGGAAATCATCGACCGTTTCCGGTTTAAATTCCTTCAATTCTATGCCGGGGATGTTTTCTTCACTCTGAATGCCGTAAGCAGGAATGCAGAATATTTCGTTATACCCTCTTGGGAGTAGGGGCTTCACTTTCACCATATCATCCACCAGAAGGCGGCAGATGGCACTTTTCCCGGAGCCCTTGTTGCCGACGACCAATGAATGCTGGGGAAGCATAACCTGCCGCAGCATCTCGGTCCCGATAAAGCACTGGTGGAAACGGGTGTCCGTTTCTCCGTCCACCCTCCCGAAATTTAATTGCGTCAGAACTTGCTGGGGATCGATCATGTTATTTCCTCATTATTTCATAAAACGACATAAAAAATTCGTGAAATAATGTACATGTATTACCCGTTTTGCAGTGTGGCTTGGAACACACAGCTTGTCCTGCGTCAACTGTCAGTAGACACCGCTTCATTACATTTAAATTGAAAAATGTCGCCAAAATTTTGTGATACGTAGTATGTTAACAGCCGAAATACAATATGCCTACTTTCAGGACCTCGAACGTTCCACAAAAGCGGGTCTTGTGGCTTATTTTTCGATACTAATAGTCGGGACCATTATATCCATTGCAGGGATCAATACAGTCTATCACTTCATAACTCACATGAAGGTTTGTGAATCGCTCCTTATAACCCTCTTCACGATAAACATACTGTCTATTTTCTCACGATCTCTGAACAAAGTATCATGGCTTGGCGAGTTTCACATCTGGCTTGACCAGAAGCTTTTCCGATTTCTCTTCCGGTCGAATGAAATCATCCTCAGGGAGCTTCTTCTCGTCCTCGATACGCGTGAACGGGCCATTATCGATTCGCTGGTAACAAGCGAAAAAACTGCCATCGCGAGGTCAATTTTTGCAAACCTTGCAGAAAATCATTCGATATTTGCCAATTTACTCAGACGAGGTATTTTCCGATCGTGGATTCTTTACTGGGTCTTGATCTATGGAGTTTTTGCTTTCGTCATTCTGACGATCGCATCTCTTTCCAAATCGATCATTATTCCCTCGGCATACGGTCATGCATTCTTCATCTCAATAGTTACCATTGGCGCTCTTCACATACTCCTCACCATTATGCAGGGAATGAACATTCTATTCACGACAAAGAGGCTGATCCGGGAATTGATTGAATTTAATCATGATGAAATTGTTAGTCTCCTACGTCAGCAGTTAAAAAAAACGTAAGCACCTTTTCCACCCCCATTAATAAATTGATATTTTCCTAAAAAGGTTGTAAGTTTAGGACTATCTCAGTACCTGCCTCACCGGCGGTCATCCAAATTCTCCTCCAGTATTCGGAAAGGATAATTTATGCTGCTTTCGACTGCTTTTCAACGCGTAATATATGTCGCCCTCATCGGTATCTTCAGTGTTATTTCACTTTTCGGTCAATCTCAAAAAATTGTTGATGGGGATGGAATCAAAGGCATTATATCAATCATTGCATCGGACGCCTACATGGGACGTGAAACCGGTACGGACGGATGCCGGATGGCCGAAGAGTATTTTGCACAGGAATTTAAAAAGTTAAACCTCGAGCCCGCAGGAGAAAACAACTCATATTTTCTCACCTACACATTTCCTTTTTTCCGGGTAGAGGGTGATCTCAAATTGACAGTCGATGAGAGAATATTTTACTACGGGAGGAATGAAGATTACCGCGTTGCGACTTATTCGGCG
The DNA here is from genome assembly GCA_964354485.1 of uncultured Chlorobiaceae bacterium. Classification (GTDB taxonomy): domain Bacteria; phylum Bacteroidota; class Ignavibacteria; order UBA10030; family SZUA-254; genus CAYGXH01. Next base: position 3,289 of record CAYGZY010000109.1, read on the forward strand.
GGCGGGAATGTCAGCGGGGAGGTTGTATTTGCCGGTTATGGAATCAACAGTCCGGAGCTGAAGAGAAACGACTTCGCGAATGTCGACATACAGGGTAAAATCGTTCTACTCAGGCGGGGATGTCCGAGGAACGAGTGGGCGACATGGAAAGAAGTAGCAATCGATTCAATTAAAGCTGCTTACTGTCAGAAAGAAGGCGCAGTCGGCATCCTTTTCTTTGAACCCACTCAAACTCAACAGTCGCAAATCCAGTCACCCCGCCCAGACCGGGAAGTATCGAA
>CAYGZY010000110.1:0-7108 GCA_964354485.1 uncultured Chlorobiaceae bacterium
CGTCACTTACACGAACGAAGCGAAGGTCGCCTGCGGCGTCAATCCCGACCTGATCGCGCGCCATGGAGCAGTAAGCCCAGCGGTTGCCGCCGACATGGCGCGGGCGGCAAGGGAACGGCTTAAAGCCGATATCGGTATCGGCATCACCGGCGTGGCCGGCCCGGCCGAGATGGAGGGCAAGCCCGCGGGCACCGTGTTTATAGCTATCGATAATCAGAAAGAAATTAAGCTGATCGAGGGCCGTTACCCGCCTCTGCGTCATCAGGTGAAGCGCCGCGCTACGTACCACGCATTGTATGAGTTGCGGCGGATTCTGCTTCGTACCAGTTGATTCTAAAATATACGCTATATATCCCTCATTATATTTTATTGTACAATACTACCCACCGAGACCCTTTGATTTGACAATCGCGCCATTTGGGAGTAAAAGGGTTAAGCATAATTGAATCGAAATAGCAATTTTTTCACTTTTGTCGAGGTGCATTATGGGTGAGATGGAAAAGACCAAAGAACAGCTTGTAAAAGAACTGGCTCAAGCAAACAAACGAATTTGCGATCTCGATGCAGCTTCAGTCACCAGCGGCAAGATATCATCGATGTACCATGGTATATTTGAAAATTTCATGGAGTCAGCAACCGATTCGTTCAGCATATGGGATTCAAAGCTAAATCTAACCTATATCAACAACGCCAACCTCAGGTACCTCCCCGCCGGCACTAAGAAATCGGATGTCCTCGGCAAGAACATAAAAGAAATGATACCAAGTGCCGAGAAATCAGGCCATTACGAGAAATATAAAAGGGTCATGGAGACCGGTGAGCCGCTCACTATCGAAGACTTTAAGATAGATCCTAAATACGGAGATAGATATCTTTCGATAAAGGTCTTCAAAATAAGCGACGGTATTGGAATAATTTCCAGCGACGTCACCGAGCGCAAGAGGACGGAGGAGGCCCTGCAGCGGAGCGAAGAACGGTTGAGGGCCTATTTTGAGAACGCACCTGATGCTATCTTCGTTTACGACTTCAACGGCATATTCCTGGACGGCAACAGAAAAGGAGAGGAGCTGACGGGCCATAGCAAAGATGAACTTATCGGTAAGAATTTTATAGAATCAGGTTTATTCTCCGAAGAATATGCCTTGAAAGCTATGAATGCGGTATTGAAGGACGCAAGGGGAGAAACCGCTGGCCCCGAGGAATACGAAATAACAAGAAAGGATGGACAAAAGAAATACCTTGAGTCTACATCATTCGTTGTATCGAGTCAGTGGAAAGGGGAAGTTATAGGGATCGCCCGCGATATAACAGAGCGTAAACACTTCGAGAAGGAATTGAACGACTACAAGGAAAACCTTGAACGGATGGTGCAAGAGCGCACAGCTGAGCTTGCCAGCGCCTATGAAGAATTAAGAGAAAGCGAAGAACGATTGAGGGGCTTTTTCGAAAATGTGCCTGATATTCTTTTTGCCCACAATATGGAAGGACAATTTACAGATATAAACAAAAAAGGCCTAGAACTCAGCGGATACTCGCGCAATGAGATAGTTGGCAAGAATATACTCGAAACGGGCATATTGCCGCTGGACCAGATTGAAGGCGTAGTTGCCGGTATCAAAGGCATCGAGGAAGGTAAGAGCGGATACCCGTATGAAGTCCAGTTGATGAAAAGGGATGGCAGTAGGATTGCTGTAGAGGCAGTGAGCTTCCCGATCAAAAGAAAGGGTGTACTGGAGGTAATGGGCATTGCGCGGGACATTACCGAGCGCAAGCGTATGGAGAACGCGCTGAAGAACTCCGAGGAAAAGCTGCGAACTATGTTCGCATCAATGGCGGATGGCGTTGTGGTCACTGACTTGGAAGGAATTTTCAAAGACGCGAACGAAGCCCTGCTCCGTATGTTTGGATATAGTAAAAAAGAAGACGTCATGGGAATAAACGGATTCGCCTTTATCGCCGAGAAAGACCGCGACCTTGCCATGAATGATATGACCCAGCTCTTCAGTGATGGGTTTGTCACCGGCAGATCGTGGACCTTTAAGCATCGTTCAGGAGGTGAGTTTCAGGCAGAGCTCAGTACTGCTCTGCTTAAAGACGCTAAGGGCAATCCAACCGATATACTTGTTGTAATGAGGGATATCACCAAACGCAAACAAATAGAGGAGGCGTTGCGGGAGAGCGAACAAAAACTACGGCTGATGTTTGACGCCATTAACGAGGGCATCTTCGTTATTGACCTAGATGGCACAGTTGCAGAAGTCAATGGAGGTGTGGAGAAAATAACCGGTTACAGACGGAAGCAACTCCTTGGACAGAGCGGACTTAATCATATGTTCCCTGGATTCAAGGGTGACGCGATAGGGATGCTGCAAAAAGTAGTTGCACGAGGAGGAACACAAAAAGAAGTAGTAGTCCCGATGAAGACTGCTGCCGGTAAAGTCATTGAGGTCGAAGCAATTTCCTCAATCCTCCGTGACATTTCCGGGAATCCAATCGGTCTTATAGGTATTGTACGAGATATATCGGAACGCAAGAAGGCAGAGGTTAAACTTAAAGAGAGCAAGGAAGAACTAAGATTCTACTTGAATCAAATAACAAAAGCGCAAGAAGAGGAACGGAAGAAGATAGCCCGTGAATTACACGATGACACGATCCAAGAGCTTATTACCCTCTCCCGCCAGTTGGACGACCTGATAGACAAAAAGATAATGCCTGATGAAGACAGAAGGGGCAGCAGAAAGAAAATAGAGGAGGTGCAAGAGAAAGTTACCTCAATTCTTCAAAATGTGCGGCGCTTCACACGGGACCTGCGGCCATCCATACTGGATGACCTTGGGCTGGTGCCCGCACTGGAATGGCTTACATCGGACATGTCTGCCCGGTTTAAAATCCCTATAGACATTTCTATTATAGGCAATGAAAAAAATATCGCTCCCGATGCGGCACTGGCAATGTTCCGCGTAGCCCAGGAATCCCTGAGAAACGCGGGAAGTCATTCAAAGGCATCGCAGATACAGCTCAATCTTAAATTCACAAGTAAAGCAGTCACACTCAGCATAATAGATAACGGAAAGGGATTCACCCCTCCCAAACAAATTTCGAGCCTGACAAAACATGGCAAACTAGGGGTTGCTGGGATGTATGAACGCGCACAACTCATAGGAGCAACGTTATCTATTAAATCGAGGCGAAATGAAGGAACTACAATCTCTCTTGAGGTTCCGATTAAATAGTATGACTTGAAATTTGACCCATAATGGTATATAATCAACGAATCAGTGTGTGGGAGGTAAGACAAATGGCAAAGATAAAAATATTGCTCGCAGAAGACCACATAGTAGTACGAGAGGGGACACGGGAACTAATACAGCGCGAGTCTGATATGGAGGTTATAGGGGAAGCCGACGATGGGATTCAGGCTGTACAGATGACAGGGAAGCTGCGACCGGATGTAGTAATCATGGACATTGCGATGCCGAACCTCAACGGCATCGAGGCCACCAAGCAAATAAAAGAAAAATATCCGGACACCGCGATATTGATACTTACCGCCTACGACGATGACCAGTATGTGTTCGCCCTACTAGAAGCCAAGGCTGCAGGATATCTGCTGAAAACTGTTCGCGGACAGGAGCTCATTTCCACCATCAGGGCCATCTGTTCCGGCGAATCGGTGCTCCAGCCCTCCATAGCTCGCAAGATTATAGAGCGTTACAATGCAGCGACGAGGCCGGGCAGCAAAGGGTTGACCGAACCGCTTACCAAGAAGGAGATGGACGTTCTGCGGCTGGCGGCCAGGGGCATAACCAACAAGGAGATAGCGGAAGAGCTCAGCCTGAAAGTGCAGACAGTGCGCAGCCGGCTGAAGAAGGTCTTCAAGAAGCTTAATGTCAGCTCACGTACAGAAGCGGTCATGTACGCAATGAAGAAGGGCTGGATCTCCCTGCACGAAATAGACTAGAGGCAACAAATGCCTTTAAATTGCGGGCGATTCTTTTATAGGCATCGGGAATCGAAGGAAGATAATTCCATCGGACCGCATGTGTCATACGAATGAAGATTTATAAGGAGGCCTCAATAGCAGCAGGCCTCCTTCATTTATAGCCGATCAGTAATTATATTCGACGCGATGGCTCGACCTTATTATCAAGGAGAAACGCCTTAGATGGTAATTAAAATCGTGACAGACAGCACCGCTGACCTTCCGCCAGGCGTAGCTGAAGAATTAGGCATTACCGTCGTGCCCCTATATGTACGGTTTGGCGACAAACTTTACCGTGACCGTATCGATATCAGCGAGGACGAATTTTACGACAGGCTAGTGCACGACACAATTCATCCCGGCACCTCTCAGCCCACACCAAATGATTTCGCCTTTGTCTACCGGAAGTTAGCCGAAGAGGCCGATGGAATCATATCTATACATATTTCGAGCAAGCTCAGCGGCACATGCGACTCAGCTCTCGGAGCCAAGCAAATGATAGAAAACCGATGTACTATAGAAGTGGTCGACTCGCTGTGGACATCCATCGCACTAGGGATAATAGCAATGAAGGCTGCTGCCGGCGCCAGAGCTGGAAAAGGTATGCAGGAGCTGCTGGAGGAGATAAACAGCCTAATACAAAATATACATTACCTGGGTTTCTTCGACACGTTGAAATATCTCCAGCTCGGCGGGCGCATCGGCAAGGCGCAATCGTTGCTGGGGTCTCTACTGAACGTAAAGCCGCTTCTTACATTAAAGGAAGGCGAATTCCTCCCGGTTGGCAGGGCGCGAACCTATGCCAAGGCCAAGGATCATCTGTTCGAATTCGTTAAAGCCGGCGGAAAGTTAGAGAATGCATTAGTAGTCCACAGCACAACGCCTGATGAAGCCGAGGCAATGGCAGACCGTCTCGGTTCGCTGATCGACAGAGAGAAGATAATAATCGCAAGGCTCGGCCCGGTACTGGGTGCTCACGCTGGCCCGGGAACGTTATTTGTGGGCTACCTGAGCCGAAAAGCTGATTAGTGAGCCTGCCTATCTTGATCGACCATGTCGTGTCACTTAACCCGAATCGCCATCACCAACATCCGAGACCTCAATTCACCACAGGAACTATAGGAAAAGAGGTGCAGGAGAATTCTTCTGCCGGGGGAACTGGGGGTGTCCCCCAGCTCTTTAAAAAGTCCCCCAAGAGTGGGGGATACAGGGGGATGATAAGACTCGTCTCCATACGAGATTGATTATGACCACCGAATACATCCACGATCCACTAGGCCAGCCGGTGGAATCAATCGCCGGCTACTACACACCGATGAAGGAGCTGCGGCTCGAATACAACGGCAGAGAGGTATTGTGCATCCTAGGCTCCACAAGGATTGAAAGCAGCCACTATCTCACCGGGGGCGGCACCTATGCCCTCATCCCAGGATATGTAAAGAAATGGAAGTATAAAAAGAACGACGACGGCATGCCGGTATCGGAAATCGAGATGATAAGAGACGAGGAAGTAAGAAACGCTATCGCCGCAGCCGTCAACAAAATCGAACCTGTAACCATAATCGACTTCTGGTAGAGATAGAACGACATTCCAACCGTCACCGCAAGATTGAAAACGACGCCCACCCCCCTTGACATTTATGCATATATCTATTATTCTACATATATAGATAGTTCAATAATCAAGAAGGAAGTATGGACGAATCGACAAAACACATCTTCAAGCTGCAGTCCGAGATATGCAAGACGCTGGCTGATCCCAAACGACTGATGATACTCCACGAACTGCGCGACTCGGAGAAGTCCGTGGGACAACTGGTGTCGAGCCTGGAGCTGCCGCAATCCAACATCTCGCACCACCTGGCGATAATGCGCGAGCGCGGTATCGTGACCGCCCGCCGCGACGGGACGACGATATACTACAGCTTGGCCAGCCCCAAGATCGGCCAGGCCTGCGACCTGGTGCAGGAAGTACTAAAGGATCGATGGGCTGACATCAACTCACTAGCCGGTTTCATAGGCACCTAGCCAGACAATGATGCGGAAAGGAAGATATTGCTCGATGAGTAAGTTAAATACAAAGCAACGGGCTTTCTTAACAGAGTTGTTCGGCAGCCGCGCCACGTTCAATAAAACCGAGCGCGTGCTCTACGGGCATGACATCGGCGCAATGCCCAGCCTGATAAAGCCATTAATCGGCAATACTGTCCCCGATGCAGTGGTGCAACCTCAAACGGAGGAGGAGTTGGTCGAACTGGTCCGCTGGGCCAACGAGCACCGCATACCGCTCACCCCGCGCGGCAAGGCCTCCTCCGGTTACGGCGGCGTGCTGCCGGTTACTAAGGGGGTTGTCGTCGACTTCTACCGCATGAATAAAGTTATAAAAATCGACAAAGAAGCTCAGACTGCGACGGTTCAATCCGGCGTGGTATGGGAAAAGCTCGACCGCGAGTTGACCAAGCATAACCTGACTCTGAGGTTATATCCGACCAGTTACCCGGCATCCACCGTGGGCGGCTGGCTGGCGCAGGGCGGAGCCGGCATCGGCTCGTATGAGATGGGCTGGTTTCCCGATAACGTGTTGAGCGCCCGCGTCGTGCTGCCCGATGCTTCGATCAAAGAGTTCAGCGGCGAAGACCTCAAGCTGATCGCCGACGCCGAGGGCATCACCGGCCTCATCAGTGAAGTGACTGTACGCCTGAAACCCCTCGAAGAAATAGGACTTATTGCTATCGGTTGCGCCGATGCACACGGCATGCAGCAGGTGATGCAGGCGATAGTAAATGACAATCTGCCTGTCTGGTCGATGATGTTCATCAACCCGCGTATGGCGGAACTGAAGAACAAGGCCCCTCTGCGGGAACACTACGGTCATCCCGCCGAGGAAAGGGTTCTGCTGCCCGCCGCTTATATAACGACGCTGGCCTTCCGCGAGAAAAATCGTCAGCAGGTGACGGACAAGCTGGCGTCGATCATCAAGCCGTGCCAGGCCGAGATACTGAGCGACGCCATAGCACAGCAGGAGTGGGAACATCGGTTCAAGCTGATGATCGTCAAGCGCCTCGGGCCCAGCCTGGTCCCGACCGAGGTGGTCATCCCGCTATCGGCCATGGGCGATGTCATGAC
>CAYGZY010000111.1:0-11973 GCA_964354485.1 uncultured Chlorobiaceae bacterium
CTTCTCAATATGGATTCAACGCTTGTCCGGCTTCTCTTTGTTCTGTTCGCTCTTCTTACTGCAATTGCGCCGTTTGTCATAGTTTACCTTCTAGGATGGTGGTTAATACCTGAAGGGAACCGGGGATCATCATCCACGTGAAGCGAAGCTGACTATCCGATGATAACAATACTTAAGGTGTTGACACTTCCGATCTGGCTTCCGTTCAAGATTCTGTGGTTCTTCTCGAAAATTGTTGCATTTATCGTAATGATCGTGTTAGCGGCGCTACTGATCTATGTCGCCGTACACGTACTCTGATTCTATGTTCGTTTTTTACATAATGTAAGGGGTATACTACTATGTTGGCTCTTCGCTGGGTTCTCATACTCACTATTGCTAGTGCCGGAAGTCTCGCCGGACAATCATTTGATAAATTTTTCATTGATAAGACAATAAGGATCGATTACTATCACACCGGAACAAAGGGAACTGAAACGATTAGTTTAGACCGGATTTACGAAGAGGGAATGTGGGCGGGAAGTACAACGAACCTCGCCGATGTTCTCAACCTTGGGGAGTATATGGTGAGAATTTTTGACGTGGCAACAACATCGCTGATATATTCACGCGGTTACTGTTCGATGTTCCAGGAATGGCAGACAACCGATGAAGCTCTGGCTGGATTGTACCGGACCTTCCATGAGAGTGTCCGTCTTCCGTTCCCGAAAAACAAGATCCAGCTGACGATATCCCGCCGCGACAAAAACATGAATTTCCGCGAGATATTTACTGCAGCAATCGATCCCAATAATCCCACAGAAATCAATCACGAGAAAAAACGTATTCCATTTACCGTCGTACCTTTGATGAAAAGCGGCGATTCCCATCGGAAGGTGGATATCGTAATTGTGGGAGACGGGTATCGTAAAGAGGATATGGAAAAGTTCCGCAAGGATGTTCGTCATTTCAATGACCTTATGTTCTCTACTTCCCCTTTTAAGGAACGGAAGGATGATTTCAACGTCTGGGCGATCGAAGTGGTGTCGCAGGATTCAGGAATCGATAAACCCGACAAGAATATCTGGAAGAATTCTGCGCTCGGAACGACGTACAATACGTTCGGCTCTACCCGTTATGTCCTCACCGAAGAGAACCGGGCTCTGCGGGATATCTGTGCACTCGCGCCGTACGATTTCATCACGATTCTCGTTAACGACAACCGCTACGGAGGAGGCGGCATCTACAACCTCTATACAACGACTTATACACGCGGCGATACTGAAGGCATGGATTGGCAGATGGATTATGTTTATGTGCATGAGTTCGGTCACTCGTTCGGCGGACTCGCGGATGAATATTACAACTCGCAGATTGCGTACAACGAGATGTACCCGAAAGGTGTCGAACCGTGGGAACCGAACATTACGGTATCCACCGATCGGGAAAATCTGAAATGGAGACAAATGGTTGATAAACCGACGCTAATACCAACCCCATGGGAAAAGGGGAAGTATGATAGCCTCGGCCGGGAGAAAGCGAAACTAGATCGACTCGCGCCCGATTACTACGAAAAGCGGAAGCCTCTCTACGAAGCAGAACAGAATCTCCTTAAGAATTCTCCCTATGCGGGGAAAGTCGGAACTTTCGAAGGCGCCGGTTATGCATCGCAAGGGATCTACAGACCTTCAATCGATTGCAGAATGTTTACACTCAGCCTAGTACCATTTGATCCGGTGTGCACGGCAGCCATAATCAGAGCTATCGATTTTTATGCAAAATAGAACCGCTGATTGCTGATAAGGTTTGTAAGGAATATTGGATGAGATTTTTTTCCCTCATAATGATTCTGCTTTTGCCATTAGCGCTTTTTTCACAGAAGATACCTGCTGAATGGTTGACCTACTGTGAGAAAAGTGGATTCACGAAATCACCCCGGTATGCGGAAACAGTCGATTACTGCCGCCGGCTTGAACAGGCATCACCATGGATTTCGGTGAGTAGCTTTGGAAAAAGTCCACAGGGGCGGGACCTCATCCTCGTCGTGGCTTCCAAGGAGAAGATTGGTCAGGCAAAGGATGCCCGTGCTTCAGGCAAAGCGATTGTACTGATTCAAAATGGCATCCACGCCGGAGAGATCGACGGAAAGGATGCCTGCCTCATGCTCCTGCGGGATATTGCCGTCACGAAGGAAAAAGAAGCGCTTCTCAACAACGTCATTCTTCTCGTTATCCCGATTTACAACGTCGACGGACACGAGCGGTTTGGTCCCTACAACCGCATCAACCAGAATGGTCCGGAAGAAATGGGATGGAGAGTTACTGCACAAAATCTCAACCTCAACCGCGATTTCATGAAAGCAGATGCGCCTGAGACGCAGGCATGGCTCCGGATGTTCAACGAATGGCTGCCTGATTTCTTTATTGATGTCCATGTCACCGACGGTGCTGATTATCAGCATATTGTGACGTACGGAGTTGAAAAGCATCAGAACATTGCAGAGCCGATCCGCTCCTGGGTAAAAAACCGTTACCTCCCCATGATCTCGTCGGTATGTACAAACGGCATCCCTGTAGCGCCGTACATATCTCTCCGTAATTCAGAAAATCCACCGGAAGGTCTGGAAAACGGTGTTGCTCCTCCGCGTCTTTCAACACCCTACGTCGCAATCCAAAACCGCCCCGCGCTCCTGATTGAAACACACATGTTGAAAAACTACAGAGCACGGGTCGAGGGTACATACCAGGTGCTCCTTTCAAATCTGGAATTCATGAACCGGGAATTCCGGTCACTGCGTGAGGCTGTTGATAAAACAGATCAGAACACGGTCACCGGTCTGCAAGATCCGCTGCCTGTCCGCTTCGAAACTGTCGACGTTCCAAACGGTACGTTTCACTACCTGGGATATAAGCAGGTCAATGCACCGAGTGAAATCTCAGGAAGGACGTGGATTCAGTACTCGAATGAACCGTTTGAAATTGACATACCGTTTTACGACAGCATAAAAGTCACGAAGACCATCGATCCGCCGAAAGGCTACCTAATTCCGCCGCAGTGGGAGGAAGTGACCCGAAGACTTCTGCTGCATGGCGTGAAGGTGGAACGGTTGGAGAAAGCGACAGTAATCGATGTGGAAGTGTATCGTCTTTCTAATCCGAAATGGCAGCAGAATCCATACGAGGGAAGACATTCACTCACGTTTACAACCGAGCGTTTCGCAGAGAAGAGGGAATTTCCGGCCGGTACTGCCATCGTGAGGCTCAATCAGCGTACGGCCCGGGTAGCTATACATGCGCTGGAACCGGAAGCGCCGGATGCATTTGTAAACTGGGGATTCTTCGACGCGATCTTTGAGCAGAAGGAATATGCCGAGAGCTACATAATGGAGCGGACCGCGCGTGATATGCTTGCCGCAGACACGGCGCTACGCAACGAATACGAAGCAAGAGTCTCGACAGATTCACTTTTTGCAAAGGATCCGTTTGCCCGTATGAATTTTTTCTATCAACACTCACCGTACCGGGATAAAGAAATCGGTGTGTATCCGATCGCCCGTTTTGTACGCGAGTTACCGGAGAAATAATCGTGAATACCTTAAAAGTTATACGCAGAATAATTGAATTGACAACAGTCATTACGTTGTCATTCATCTTCGCCTGTGGAGCTCTCGCACAGGAGATTTCATGGCTTGATATCAATGGACAGCGATGGTTCTCATCACTGCAGGAGGGATATGACAATACGCTATTTGCGCTGCAGTACAACTATATGACGAATTACAGCAGTGTCTTTTATTCTCGGGATACCGGATATTCATGGACAAAGCATTCGTTCAACTACAACGATGTATATAATTATTCGACGAGCGGCGATTGGATCGTCATGGAGAGGTATATCGATCGGAGTATCAATCCACATCAGGTATTTTTATCCACCGATAGAGGAGTCACATTTACGCGTATTCTTTCCGAAGATTATTTTTGGCATGATGCCGTGACAATCACCGATTCACAAGAAATATTCTCAGTTTTCGGAGGGAATTACGGATCCCCGAACGCTTATATCTCACAGTATAAAGATGGAACCTGGAGTCTTATTGGTAATGTATTGCCGATTTCGATTCGCATACGGCGCTTTTTTATTGATGGCCGTGGAAATTTTATTATCAACGGATATGAAGGATTCGGGGGCGTGATCATTTCCACCGACAGAGGGATCACATGGAACAGGTCGCTTGAAACGAAAAATATTTCTGTCGTAACCGCAGATCCTGATAACAACCTCATCGCTGCAGGTATGAATACGAGCGAAGCTGTCCCAAGCGGATTGTACCGTTCAACGGACCATGGCGTTTCATGGACGATGCTCGCCGAGACCGGCGATTTGTATTTTAATTCACTCGCCGCTGATGATTCGGGTAATATTTTCGGCGCAACGCAGAGAAACATCCTGGTTTATCGGATGAGCGACGGTACAACTGAAGAGGTAGCGCCGCTGCAGGGTGGATTTGAGAGTATCCTTCTTATGTCTGACGGATCGGTCATTACTTCCAGTTACGATTACGGAATTTATCATTCTAAAGACAAGGGAATGTCGTGGATCCCGCATTCGCCGCGTGCGGAAGATATATATTCCCTAACCCTGACTTCCAGGGGGACGGTCATTGTCGGTACCCTTGGCAACGGAATCCTGCGGAGCACGAATGTCGGCGGAACATGGGAACACATTTCACCTGTGAATTTTCCCCCGTATGTGTATTCTTTGTATCAGGGAAATAATTCCCTCATTGCAGGTACGGAAGAGGGTGTCTACCGTTCTTCGGATGACGGTATAACATGGGATGCATGTAACCAGAGCTATTTCAGCGGATCCGTCAATGCTGTATGCGGTAAAGACAATGGAGATATTTTTATCGGGACGAATTTTGGGATCCATCGTTCGACTAACGACGGATCTGACTGGACATTATCGGGTCTCGATGGTATTCAGGTAATGTTTCTCGCATCTGATGATTCCGGCCGGGTGTATGCAGCCGCGCCGACAGCCGGTATTTTCTATCTCAATGAAAATATAAACAGCAACTGGATCAACATCGGCCCCGTTTTTGATGATATACAATCGCTTGCGGTGAATTCGACGGGTCAAATATTTGCAGGTGTTTACGGCGGTGTCTATTTAAGGAATCGCGATACCGGAGTGTGGGAAAAGATTTCCTTCACAAACTCGTATGTATACTCACTTTCCATAAACAGAGATCAGGATATTCTCGCGGGAACGTACGGCGGTGTCTATATATCGAAAAGCAATGGTCTCAGCTGGTCCTTTGCAGGACTTCCGGGATCGACCGTTATGAGTATGGATTTTGACCTGGAACAAAATCTTTTTGCGGGAATTTTACGCGGAGGAGTTTTCCGGAGCGCAGTAGCGGTAACATCGGTTGATACCGATATGGTAGCGCTACCACGCGAGGCAGCTCTTTCCCAGAATTACCCTAATCCGTTCAATCCGTACACAAGGATTTCATATTCAATCCCTCAAAAAAGTCATGTTTCATTGAAAATTTTTAATAGTATCGGACAGGAAATCGTGTGCCCCGTCGACGAACGAAGGGATCCCGGTTCGTACGAGTTGGTCTGGAACGGGGGAGAATATCCTTCGGGTTTATATTTTACCCAACTGCGCGTCGACGGTGTAATAGTAAAAATCATCAAAATGCTGCTTATAAAATGAGTGCCGGATGACACCCAATAGTTAGTTTATCCCCTTGTTTGGTTCTGTGACCGCTTTTTACTATTTTGTAATAAGTCGGTTCCCCCGAATATATTCCACAATTATGGAAAACGGTACAATTCAGACACCCGAAACACCCAAAACTGACGACCTGAATGAATTAATGATCCGCAGGCGTCAGGAGTTGGATGCACTAATCAAATCCGGTGTAAATCCTTACCCGTGTTCATTTGATCGGACTCATTATTCACGTGAGATCATCGAGAGGACCAATGCCGGCGATGAACTGCCCGATGTTTCAGTAGCAGGACGAATCATGTCGATCAGGCGGATGGGGAAGGCATCTTTTTGTCATCTTCAGGATTCTCAGGGTAAGATCCAGGTTTATCTGAAACGAGATGATCTGAATGAAGTGTACGACCTTTTTAAACTCCTTGATATCGGCGATATTATCGGAGTAAAAGGATATATCTTCAAGACAAAAACCGGTGAAATCTCGGTTCATGCGCGGAGTTTTGATGTTCTCGCAAAATCTCTCCGTCCGCTCCCTATTGTGAAAGAAAAGACGGATGAAAAAGGTGAAAAAGTTACCTACGATCCGTTTTCCGACAAGGAACTGCGGTACCGCCAGCGCTACCTCGACCTCGTCGTCAATCCGGACGTGAGGGAAGTATTTCTCAAGCGTTCGTCCATTTTAAAAACCATGCGAAAGTTTCTGGACGATCGCGGGTATCTTGAAGTTGAAACTCCGATTCTGCAACCCATATACGGCGGCGCTTTCGCCCGTCCCTTCATCACGCACCATAATGCATTAAACATCGGCCTCTACCTGCGTATTGCCGACGAATTGTACCTTAAGCGTCTCATTATCGGAGGTTTCGACGGCGTTTACGAATTTGCGAAGGATTTTCGGAACGAAGGCATGGATCGGTCCCACAATCCGGAGTTCACCATGCTGGAAGTGTACGTTGCCTACAGAGATTATCTGTGGATGATGAAGATGGTTGAAGAATTCATCAGTACAACCGCGCGTGAAGTGAACGGCACTACGCTCTGTATCGTAAGCGGGAATAAAGTGGATTTAGCGCCTCCGTGGAAGCGTCTGTCCATGTTTGAAGCGATCAAGGAGTACACCGGTAAGGATCTCCGCGGTAAACCGGAAGATCAGTTGCGCCCGATAGCGAAAGACCTCCATGTCGATATCGATGCCGTCAGGGGAACCGGTCCCATGATCGATGAAATATTCAGCCAGCTCGTCGAACCCCGTCTGATCCAGCCGACTTTCATTACCGACTATCCGCTCGAGATGTCGCCTCTTGCAAAGAAACACCGGCATCAACCGGATTTGGTCGAACGATTTGAAGTAATCATAGGGGGTCATGAAATCTGCAATGCTTTCAGCGAACTAAATGATCCGATTGATCAGCGGCAACGATTCGTAGAACAGATGAATCTCCGCGCGAAGGGAAACGAGGAGGCACAGGTGCTCGACGAGGATTTTCTGAAGGCGTTGGAGTACGGCATGCCGCCGACGGCAGGTCTCGGAATCGGTATCGACCGGCTGGTTATGCTGTTAACGAATCGTGATTCCATCCGAGATGTCATCTTTTTCCCACAAATGAAACCTGAACGGTAAGTATGCGCCAATCGTTTTTTTGTTTTCTCATTTTTGCACTGTTCACGGGAGGATTTCCGCTCTATGGGGGAACTGACGGAATTCTTGAAGGCAGAGTCATAAGTAAAGAAACACGCGAGCCGCTGATAGGAGTGACCGTAATCGTCGTGGGCACATCCATCGGGGCTGCAACGGGTATTGACGGAAATTTCCGGATTAATAACCTCGATGCCGGAACGTATGATGTAAGGATCTCAAATGTTGGATTTCAACCGATGGTATACAAATCGGTCGTCGTTCGAATCGGTATCAAGACGAGAATTACCGTCGAGTTAGTCCCGTCGCTCGTTGAGTTAAGCGAGGTTGAAGTGATGGCAGAACGTCCGTTGATTGAAAAGGATGTTACGAGCACGAATTACTCCATAGGCCAGAGCCAGGTCGATCGCCTTCCCATACGCAGCGTTCAGGAAATCATCACGCTTTTCCCTGGTGTTACGGCGGAAGGGAATGTCCGCGGCGGAAAATCGACCGAGGTTGTTTACCTCGTTGACGGCCTCCCGCTTCAGGATGTCGTCGGAGGTGGTGTCGGCAGTTCCCTGCCGAAGAGTTCGATCACTGAATTTTCCATTCAGTCGGGTGGTTTTGACGCGGAATACGGAAATGCCCTGTCGGGTGTCATCAACATCATCACACGCCGGGGGAGCAACAGACACTCGCTTGTCGTCCGCATGGAAAAAGATAACTGGCTCGCCGGTGGATGGAACAGACAGCACAATAAATCGATGGAGGTCGAGTGGACGCTCTCCGGCCCTCTACTGCGTGATAAACTTCATTACTTCACGGCCAATACAGTTCAGTTCAACGATACCCGGTGGTGGCAGGATTTAAACAATTTTTTCAAATCACCGACGTACCGTGATATCAGCGGCTTCGGGAAATTCGACTACAACCTCTCTTCGAAAATCCATCTCACCGCTCAGAGTGTTTACTCCGTCCGGTCATGGAGAGATTACGAATACAGCTGGCGGTTCAACCTCGATGGACTTCCTCCGCGTGAACGTCAATCGTTCCGCACCACGGGCACGATTTCTCACACGTTGTCGAACAAACTTCATTACTCCGCCAGCCTCAGTCACTACTACCTGTATTCGTTAATCGGCGATAATAAGGAAGGGCTTGATTTAACCCCGTACGAATACGATTTCTTCCTTGAGTACATCGTCGCGGGGAATCGGGCATGGTGGTCCGACACGAAACAATATATCTACACGGCAAAGGGGGATATCGTATACCAATCGAATCCCAATAATGTTATGAAACTCGGAGTGGAGTTAAACCAGTACGACATATTTTCTGATGTGGTAAAGTATGAGCCGCAGAAGACATACTTCGGAAAGGTAATGCCGGACGAACCCCTGTTGAATTTCAGCTCAATGTATCACTATTATCCGCGTACAGGAAGCGCGTACATCCAGGACAAGCTCGAAGTGGAGAGGGATGGGGCGGTGGTAAACCTCGGCTTTAGGTGGGATTTTTTGGATCCCCGCAGTGAACGACCCGTGGTCGAGTACGTCCAACCCGATACCATCACGGGTGAGTACCAGTCGCAGGTAACGCGATTCGCGAAAGCTTCTCTGAAACAGCAAATCAGTCCGAGAATGGGACTCTCATTCCCGCTTATGTGGGATATGCTGCTGGTGATGAATTACGGTCACTACTTTCAGTTTCCTCTGTTTGATTACCTTTATTCGGGAATTAATCCCCAGCAGCTGCGGAGCGGTGTGAGCGTCCTTGTCGGAAATCCTGATTTAAAACCGGAACGCACGCACGCATGGGAGATCGGATTGAAGTACGGGCTTGATGAAAAGACGCTCCTCAGCGTGACATATTTCAAAAAGGAGTTCATTGATCAGATCGATTCCAAGACATTCCTCCCGTCGAAAGCTCGTGCAGCCGGCGACTATGGATTTGCGGAATACATCAATAATGCCTACGCGAATGCCGAAGGTCTGGAGTTTGTTATTTCCCGTAATCGCGATGAGAGATTGTCCGGATCAATCTCGTATTCTCTCATGCAAACCGAAGGAGTGAGCGATTATGTGAATCAGGGGCTCAACCTCCATCAGTGGGGATTTCCGGTCCTCAATGAACCCTATCCGTTGAGCTGGGATCAGCTCCACACCGTGAAGTTGGCAATCGATGCACTCCTTCCGTACGATATCGTTTTTAATTTAATCTGGTCATTCAACACGGGGAGACCCTATACGTATTTTCCGACGAAGGACGGTTACACTGCCGAAGACACGACACAGCAGTTCATCCCCAACAATGCCCGATTACCGAGCAATTCCCTCATGAACGTAAAGGTATCCAGAAGATTTACTATCGGAGATTTTTCGGCAATACAAGTATACGGAGATGTCAGAAATCTCTTCAACGTGAAAAATGCCCGCTGGGCCGATGCCAACGGTCAGATTGGCGGCCAGCTCGCAGATCCTTCAGCATATTATGACCCGCGAAGATTTTCTATAGGAATCCGTTATGAAATGTAATATTTCTTTTCGCAATGCGCTCCTGCCGACTGCAATCCTTTGCACAGCATTGCTCTCTCTAACCTGCAGCGAGGCTTTACCGGTATATGAAGCGCCCGAGAATGTCATGGCTCTTGAGGTGACCAAAGTGGAACAACTCAACGATCATGTCGCTCCTCCCCATCGACCGTCCGTCCATATCGTGCTTGTCGGGGAAAATATTTTTGATGAAGTATTTTACGACAGCGTTAATATCCGTGGAGCGATCAGAATCTGGTGGAAACGGAAGCCGACGCGGTACCGTACTATATACCTCACGGAGAAAAATATGACGGACAGAAGCTTGATACGAAATAACCGTCTGATGCTGCTACCGGGTCAGAGGTTCTCTCTGGAAGCTTACTGGGATCTCAAAAACGACAATGGCATGTCCCTTCTTTCCGAGATGGATTTTTCATATGCAATGCGTCGGTACTGTGACTTTAACGTCATCTGTGCTAATCCGGAAGATTTCGTGATTGAGGTATCATTGAATGTATTTGACCGTCTGGGATATGTATCAGCCACACCAAAGGAATTCAAATATATCGGAAGAGCATGCGTGTGCGCGGCCTATCCGCCCTGCAATCTCGGCGGCGAATGTTAATACAGAGGGAGATCATTAATCGTCTTCCTCAGCAAGACGCTAAACTTAATTGAATGTGAGAGGATGTTTCCCCCGTTTGTATCTTCTCATTCTAGTCTCTCATCAGTCCTCTATAGTCTGAATTATGGGATATGGATGGTCGGCGGTTTTTTTCGAAAAAAGCGGGCATCAATGCTTATGATTTGTCATGGAGCTGACCTTTCATTTTTCTGTGGAAGGATTTCCTGCACGATCGGGGTCGGGGTTCCATGTCTTTTCTGAAGAAAATCAGTGTCATCATACCGACCCTGCAGGAGGAAAAGGTCCTGATTGCTACACTTGAACAATTCACGCAGTCTCTGCGCAAAGATTTCAGCGTGGAAATCATCGTCAGTGACGGCGGCAGCACGGATCGTACTGTTGAGATTGCACGGAAGTATGCAGATTCAGTGGTGGAACACACTTCCGCATCGAAACAGAATATTTCTCAGGGAAGAAACAGAGGCACAGATGCCGCACAGGGTGGGATCCTTATTTTTCTTAATGCCGACGTCATGATCGAAGAGCCGGAGAAGTTTTTTTCAACCGTTCTGAGGGTCATGGAAAATAGAGCAGTAAGCGGTGTAACCTGCAACGTCAATATCTATCCGGAAGAGGAGCGGTTTTTTGATTGGGTATTCCACAATTTCTATAACGGTTACTTCTGGTTGCTGAACATGACCGGACTCGGAATGGGGAGGGGGGAATGTCATGTGGTTCACAGTGATGTCTTCCGTGCCATGGGAGGGTATAATAAGGATATTACGGCAGGCGAGGATTTTGAATTTTTTCTGCGTCTGCAGAAGAAGGGGAAAATCATTTTTATGCGGACACTGACTGTCTTTGAATCGCCCCGACGGTTTCGGAAGTACGGTTATTTATGGGTAAGCCTCCTCTGGTTTCTGAACGCCATAAGCGTTTTATTCTTTCGGAAATCAATCATGGATCAGTGGAAACCGGTCCGGTGATGAAGTTGTTGTGGTATTTGACTTTGAAGCTGTTTTTAAATATACTTTTAATAGAAAGTAGTTTTTACAAGGGACAATCATGAAGAAGCGATTTTCAACCACGACCGTAAGCATACTCATCGTTCTCGCACTCCTCATCGGAATGCAGCTGAACAAACTCATTTCCGGTGACAGTATATTCGAACAATTGACGAAATTTAAGGAAGTGCTGAGTTACACCGAGAAGTTTTACGTTGATGAAGTTGACACGCCTAAACTGGTCGAATCGGCTATCAACGGACTTCTTGCCGAGCTTGACCCGCATTCGGTCTATATTCCATCGTCTCAGATATCGCGTGTTACCGAAGAATTTCAGGGGAGTTTTGAAGGGATTGGAGTTGAATTTGAGGTTTTAAATGATACTCTCCTCGTTGTAGCACCGATCCCCGGAGGTCCGAGTGAAGCTCTCGGAATACTCGCAGGCGATAAGATTGTCAAGATCAATGA
>CAYGZY010000112.1:0-6964 GCA_964354485.1 uncultured Chlorobiaceae bacterium
TGACCGGATCCAGAGCTTCATAAATTCTGAAAGGTGCCCGTCGGATCACGAAAGGATTCTTTTGTCCGGAGAATTTTTCTGTCCGGCTGTCCAGACCTGTATTTTCCTCAACGGGGACATCGATCATACGGTACCAGCGCGCTTCGGCGACCGGTCTGTTCCGCTGAACCACTCTGAATCGCGCCACCGCCCCCGAATCTATTCCTGTCATAAGAATATGGACACCAACAATCGTTCCCCTCGCCGCGTCGATCGTATATTCCTTCATTCCTTCTTTAAAAACAGAATCCGGATACAACTCCGTAAGTTCATCGTATAACCTGATCACCGGCTGAGCAGACGAAACAAATGGTAGTACCAGACACAATACGAGAAGGCGGAGTAGTTTTTCAATCAACTTCAACATTTAATCCTCATTCGATTGTTATTTCACTAACAAAACACACCCCAAGCCGTGTACCGACCGGTATTTTAATTAATTCCCTGTTCAGATTCAATTCATTTATATAACAAGAAACAACGGGAAAATGACGAAAAAGGTCTTCGATAGAGGTCAACTAAAGAGCTCTTCATGAGATTTTGTAACATGGACAAATCGTCTGAACCGCTGATAACGCTGATGATTATGATGTAATGATGAATGAGTTATCATAACAATCATTTAATCATAAACATCAGCGGTTCAGACAATATTGAGGACATCCTACCCTCTTAGGAAAGGATACTTGAAACGCCCGTTGCTCTACAGTTGAACTGTCGAACATTATTCAATCAAGATCGTCCGATTTCTGTCTTTATTTTAAGGGAGAAGAAATCGGAAATTTATCCCGGCAAGCAACACTAGATTTCCGATTACTTCTTCCCTAACTCAAAGACAGGAATCGGAAATCAAACCACCCACAGTACAACTGTCAGAGAGTGGAAGAATAACATAGGGCAAAACCGATTTATTTTATTCGACTTGTATTTTATAAAAATTTTTGGTTTGTTTGGTGAATATTAATCCTTCTATTTACGAATAACAGGTGTCCTATGAAATTCAACCGGCTTACTATCATTTTCCTTTTATCAATATTCATATATATCATTCCAACCTCCACATGCACTATTGCTGTAGTATCGGGTAAATGTACGCCGGATGGGCGGCCGTTGTTATGGAAACACCGTGATACCGATCATCTGCAAAATGCATTGATGTACTTCACAGATGGGAAATATCCCTTTATCGGATTAATCGATTCCGACGATTCACTCTGCGAGAATGTCTGGATTGGTTGTAACAAGTCCGGCTTCGCGATTATGAACTCCGCCTCCTATAATCTGATCCTAAAAGACACAATTAAATTGAAAGACCGTGAAGGTATTTTGATGAAGCTTGCCCTTCAGCAGTGTAAAACATTGGAAGATTTCGAGAGACTACTGCAGCAGCTCCCGAAACCGCTCGGTGTGGAGGCGAACTTCGGAGTGATCGATGGACTGGGAGGCGCGGCATTCTATGAGGTTAATAATTTCACCTATAGGAAACTCGACGTAAATGACTCAACCGTCGCGCCGTTTGGTTATCTTGTACATACAAATTTCTCATTTACCGGAGATCCGAAAAGCGGAGCCGGTCATATACGGTTTGCCACAGCCGAAGCTTTATTCCACGAAGCGTACGAAACGCGAAATATCACTCCTCGCTTTATCCTACAAAAGGCCAGCCGCTGCTTGAAGCATTCACTTACTGAAGTCGATCTCGCAGAGGTCGGCACCGCGACGACCGGCGATACCCGTTTCACCGCTTTTGAAGATTTCATTCCAAGATTTTCCACATCTGCTTCAGTCGTAATCCAGGGAGTGCGGCCGGGAGAATTAACGGACTTCGCAGCATTATGGACAATTCTCGGACATCCGCTTACGTCGGTCGTCACACCGGTGTGGTTAGGCGGAGCGTCTGAATTCCCTGCTCTCCTTAAAGTGTCATCGGCCGGAGTGGCTCCTTTATGCGACAAGGCAATGATTTTGAAAGAACGCCTTTTCCCTATTCAGCACAGTTACGGTGAGCGCTATATTAACGTAGCGGCTCTCATCAACTCCGCCGGTACGGGAATTCTGCAGCAGCTTAAACCTCTCGATGACAGGATATTTGAAGAAGCAGCGAAACGCCTCGAAGGGTGGCGAAAAGACGGTAAGATGGGTTCGGATGTCAATAGATTCTATCGTTGGATGGAAGAAACAGTCCGGGCTGAGTACGCGCGGCTCTTCGACCTATAAACATATCGGCGACCCGCGACTCATCTAGATTATTGGCGTGAGCCCCGAGCGAGTCCCAAAAAAAGTCCCTTCCTTGCTAGGATGGGACGAGTCGAGGGGATACGCAGGTACACAAAGGGATTCTACGTGGAATTAGCCACGGATTACTACCATAAAATAGATAATGGCGAATTCCACGCGTCTCAAAGATCTAGTAATATTATAGATAATTTCTCCCATTTTTTCATTAGGTATGCTTACTTTATAAAAGATATTCTATCAGGTTGGAAAGGGTAATTAACATTCCTTTTTAGGGGAAGCAACATAGCCCCTCTGCCCGGCATTCCAGATACACTTATTGCGTGATGGAAAACTGTCATAAGAGACAGCCACGATTTTATTATCCATAAACTTCCGCCATTGCCATTGACCACTCTTGTCTTGATAAAATTTCCATACATTGGCTAGTTGGATCATTTTAAGCCTCATAATTCTGGATTATTGAACACTTGGTGAAACGTTATGAAAGGAGAGTTTGACGGGAAATGGCTCAGATTCACATATTTAATATACATTGTATTCCAGTCTTATCCTAATTCCCTCACGAGTACAAAAACGACCTTTATGCATAGCGCGAGTATAAGTGAATCTCCAGACACCAGTAATACCAGAAACATAAAATCCCAACTTTATCAGCTGGGGTTCATTCCTTCGCCACGGGCGGGAGTGGAGAATTTAAAACCAGGTAGGCACATAGCGCCCTATTTAAAATACTATTCCTTTGACTCGTCCCTATTATGGGGGCGAAGCCCTGAGCGAGGGGCGCTGCAAGCATCCAGTGTCGAAGGTTTTACTTGTTTTTATTATACCTCAATCCTAACGGCTTTCGGGCCACAGCCGGATCATTGTGACTCCGTGGCGGCTGATACTGGAACTGAATTCATTGTTGAATGTTCCGAGTTCCTTCTGCCGCCAGAGATCACGGACCCGTTGCGGATCCTTCACGCCGAGATCTTTCCACCTCACTACAACCGTATCACCAAATTCGCCCCTGTTGAACAATCCGACTGCGATGGAACCGTCCTCCATCTTACGCATCCACACTTCATTATCACCCTCCTTTGAAACACGGTAACCGGGCAATCCGACCGCATCCTGATCGACATCAAGGATTTCATCGTTCGTAAGAAGATTCAGCGTGAAGTCGTCGAGACGCGTCATATCGCCGCTGAAGATGAGAGGAGCCGCAAGAAGACACCAGAGTGACACGTGCGAGTATTGTTCATTTGGAGTGAGGGGCGTCGGCTCGGTGCCTCCGTTCCAGTTGCTGATGTATCCGAGGAGGAGATAATCAGGATCGTTCCACGCACCGGGGCCGCCGTACTGCTCAAGATGCTCCTTTGCGTACAGATCGAATCCGTCGCGGAAGAGAGCGTTGCCGATTCCTTCGAACGAACCGCCGAGGTCTCCTGCGGTGCGCCAGCTGTTACCCCCGACCTGCCTTCCCCATTGCCAAACTTTTCCCATCCCGTATTGACAAAGGTTCAAGACAATATCTCGGGACTGTTTCCTAATGATACTGCTGACAAGCGTGTAAGGACGTTTTAAATCCTCGACAGATGATTCATTAGCAAGGTTGCCGTAAGAGCACCAGTCGTATTTCAGGAAATCGAATCCCCACTCCGAAAAGCGTTGGACGTCAAGTTCTTCATAACCGTAGGCGCCGGTATGTCCGGCGCATGTCGTTTTGCCAGGCGAGGTGTAGATGCCGGCCTTCAATCCTTTGGAATGGATATAATCCGTGAGCGCTTTCATGTCAGGAAAACGTCTGTTCGAATTAACCATACCTCGCGTATCGCGCGGCTGACCAAGGTTGGTCGAATCCTTAGAGTCTTCCCTAATTCCCCAGCAATCGTCGATGTTAACATACATATAGCCATGATCGATGAGGCCCGATTTCACCATTGCGTCTGTAGCATCGCGGATATGTTTATCGGTCACGTGATTCTCCCAGACGTACCAACTGTTCCAGCCCATGTGAGGTGTCAGGGCAAGCGTGTCGCCGCAGACAATCGTGAAATTCCGTTGCGCCTTTCCTTCCGCGTTTGAGACCGTGAAAGTCACCGGATAGCGGCCCCGAGTGCCGATCTCACCGCTGATGATGCCGGTCGATCGATCAACGCTTAAGCCGTCCGGCAGGTTCTCAGCACCATAGGTCAGCGGTTTTACACCGGTTGCGGGGATCTTGTACATGAATGGCGATCCCGGGCGTACGCCGAAGATTGACGGTCCGTTAATGCGCGGTTTCGCAGAGGGTTTTGGAGTTAATATGACCTTCTCTTCACTCGGCCGGTCAGTCGCAACCGGATGCCCACTTGAGCTGATGAACCGCGCTTCGGCCCAGTCGGCATGATCGTACCCGATACCATCACCCGCGTCGCCGACGAGAAGAACGAGCTTTTGTATCCCTTTGATATCGATATCCACGAACACCGGTTTATCATTGAGGCACATGACATTCGATTCAAACAAATTTTTCCCGTCTCCAAGAACTTTAAATGCGACCGATCCCCGACCGTTCTTGGATGAATCATCAAGTCCGATGTAAGATTGGAAACGAGCCGCTTTCCCGTTCAGGTCGATCCAGAGCGACGACACGGCGTGAGTACCGACCCCGCGAGAGAAGACTACACCGGCAATGGACAATGAATGACCGTTGACCGAAGAATCTTTTTTAGCTTCTCCCCATCCCTGACGCATTTTTTTAAGATCAAGGGAGGTGAGCCAGACCGTGTCCTTCGAGATCCCCTGTCCGGCGATTGATGCAGTCAGATAAAGTATAATAAGCGCGATGACGATTTGTAAACGATAATTCATACATCCTCCGATGGAGTTATTTCAACAGGTATTATTTTTACTTTTGAGTGGGGTTGTCCAAAAAATAAAGAAGGCATTGTCATTCCTGCCTGTCCACCTCTGGCGGAAATGCTTCTATCAGGAATCCAGAGCTAAGTCCGAGTTCTGGATACCTTGCCCGACCGAATGGGCTTGTTCTATCCATAGATCGTTCGGGCGGGCCGCCAGAAGCGTGCGGGTATGACATCTGAGATCTGGATTCCCTGCCTGCCGAAACGCGTTCACGCGTGCAGGTGGGGAATATCCCTATGGACTTTTGGGCGACGAAACGTCGCCCCTACAATTATTTTGCGTCATATGGTCCTGCCCGCCGAAGCTCCTTCTTTTGGAGAGCAGGTGGAAGCCCCGCGAAGCGGGGCGTAGGTGGGCTGGCTAATCATACAATCACTTGAACAGATTTTCAATCATTACAATACTCGATGACCGGTTCCGTTTAAAGATAATCATTTCTTTGCCGTCCCAGCTGGGAGAAAAGTCAAAAAAAGTCTCAACGCCGAGAAAGTTTCCACGGATACGTTCTTCTTTCCCGTCAGGCAGAGTCATCCTCCATAATTCCCCCACACCCCTGATTGAGTATATGGTTTTTTCGTCTCCTGAAAGTGTGATGTTGTGGGAATTCCAGGATAGTAACCGTGCAGTTTTTCGCTGTACATCGCGCGGTTTTGTTCCATCAACGATCCAGACTCCCTTATCCTTTCCTTGGTGAAAATCGTGAAACACAATATATTTTCCACCCTGGATAAAGAAGGCACGAGTTGAATCATCATACACCGCTTTCAGTGGTGCCCCGTAGATAGAGGTGACGTATATTGTGTTATTCACCTGAACCTGAAATCTTACTGAATCAAGCCATCCGCCGTTTGGGATACCACGCGTGATGTACTTCGATGAACCGGGATTCGATGGCTCAATGACATAAGTCCGGAAGGAATCTATTGGTTCGAGCAACCTCCGGGCACCATAAGCAATCCGCTTGCCGTCAGGAGACCAAATTGGCGGAGAAATAATATCGTCACCAAATGACAGTTGCCTTCGATTTGTACCATCCCTATTCATTATGAAGAGGTGTGAGGGAGTGGATTCACCATAACCCCCGACGCCAAATGCGATTTCTTTTCCATCAGGTGAAAAGGCGGGCGGACCTTGATATTCATTTCTGAACGTGATCTGTTGTGGACGGTTTTTCGCAATATTGACGATCCAGAAATCACCTGAAAATCTTAGCTGTTGATAGAGCAATTTCTGTCCATCGGAGGAGCATTTGACACCAAGGACACCTGCTGTTTCCTTGGTAATTGGTATTGGGGTTCCGCCATTAGCAGAGACCATCCATACGTTAAACACACCACTCTTGTTAGTCGTATAAACGATCTGATTCCCCCGTATCCATGCAAGCTCATCAATACGCTTTTTGTCCGAGGTGATTATAGCCTCATGACCTGTTTCAAGTTCGTGTATAATGATCTCATCATACCCTTCAGAGAAGGTCCTTATCCACGCAATCTTTTTCCCGTCGGGTGAATAAGAAAATGAAAATTCCCCCGGAATGCCAACCTCGCTACCAGCTCCAATATGTACTGAATCAATGAATTCCCGTCGGGGATCATTTCCGTCAATTCCGACACTCCAAAATTCTACTTTACCTGGTAAGGAAAGATTAACCCCGTCTGCACCTAGGAGTCTGTCCGACTAACTGATTTTGGATATAAAATGGGTCTCGTTAATCCAACGCTGAGACTTATCACTGCTTTGGTCTTGCCTTTTTTTCTATCTATTATTTGTTCTTTGAAATCTTGGGACGAAATTCAACCTG
>CAYGZY010000113.1:0-1889 GCA_964354485.1 uncultured Chlorobiaceae bacterium
ACCCTTGAAGAAATCCTTGTCGAATCCGATAAGCTGAACGTTGAAGCGTGCAAGCCGTAGCGCTCCGAAAATCATAGGCATTGCGCTGATCAGCATACCCCACCCTTCCAGCGTCCTGAGGTGGACACTGTATGCGAGGAACGAGGGTGCGGCTCCGAAGGAGACAACGTCTGAGAGCGAATCCAGCTCGACACCGAAGTCGCTAGACGACTTTGTGATGCGCGCCATTACTCCGTCAAGCATGTCAAATATCGCCGCAAGGATTATGAACCACGCTGCGAGTACGTAATCGCCCTGTGATGTGTGAATGATGGAACGGAAGCCGCAGAAAATATTGAGAATCGTAAATAAACTCGGTACAACTGCCCGTGTGATTCTCATGAGTTGGCTCCTTTATGAGTTGTTAATCGACGAGCCAGAATTGATTCACCGGCACGTACCCGATCGTTAAGCGCGACCGCAAGTTCAACGGTAATCGGCATGAGGACATCAACTCTAGAACCGAAGCGGATCATGCCGAATCGCCGACCGCGCTCTACACGCTGACCGGGAGTTATTTCGGCTATAATGCGCCGGGCAACGGTGCCCGCGATCTGTTTGAAGAGGAGTCTGAAACCATGATCTTCGATGCCGATGTGCGTCCTCTCGTTTCGGTCGGATGATTTATCGTTAAATGCAACGAGATATTCTCCCTTAATGTACCGGTAGTGTCCGACAATCCCGGACATCGGAATCCTGTTTACATGTACGTTTAAGGGTGACATGAAAATGCTCACCTGGATGGCGTTTTCATGGAGGTATTCCTCCTCGAATAACTCTTTTATCAAGATAACTTTGCCATCAGCAGGAGAAAGAAGCGCACGTTCATCATTGGGTGGATTCCGGTCCGGATCTCGGAAAAAATTGAGAACGAAAGTTGTAATGGAGAGCGCGATAATGAATAGGATGAAGTTAATCAGCCACCCGCCGCCGGCAAGTATGCCGATGATGATAATGATCAGCGAAAGTGCAAGCGTCGCCCGAACAATACCTTTCCCGTACGGTGTTATCACTGATCGTACTTTCCCTGCTATGCCTTAACCATTAATCGATCAGCTAATTCCATGAGGGCCTCTTGGGCGTTTTCCTGTACGAGCGTGAAGCGATCGCGTTTGCTCTTCTGGTCATGAGAGGCATCGAGAAAATGACACGTGAGCGGCGACAACTCCCCGCAAAGGAGCGCCTGTCCTTTAAAGCGGCCGAATGTAAGGTTAACCTCCGAGAGGTTAAGGTTCCTCCGGTCGCATAGTCCGCGTAGAACCGCATTAACTTTTGTCGCGATGCGGTTCATCTGTTTAAATTCTTCAGGCGTTGAAATTCCCAGTCCGTAAATATGGTACTCATTTACCCACGTGCTCCCGCGGTTGTTCATGATGTAGTAGTGCTCGATAATTGGAAATTCGATACTCACACCTTCTCTGAGACCGAAGCGCTTCGTAAGCTGCCCGTTTACCGTGTTGTATATCTTGAAGATAAGTGAGATTGCCTCCGCTTTCTTTACACTCATTTCCATTTCAGAAAGTTTCGAAACAAAGTGAGTGGGGATGTGAAAGCCGTGCAGGTACTCAAAGAGGTATGTTGATATTGCATTTCGGAGGGCGCACAATTTTTGCTGATTCTCTTTTCCCTCTTCATTTTCCGATTCAAATGTCAGGACAGTAAAATCAGTTTCTCCTGACGGAGAGTTTATCTGTGCATTTTGTCCGTTATTCAGTTCCTTCGTTCCATTATGTTCACCGTTACTCGCACTTTCTCCACCTAGTATACTCGAATGTTGGTTCATATGTATAGTATAGGATATCGGTTCTTGAATGAAATATACTAAAATGGTGTCTAAAGTCAAACTTTGT
>CAYGZY010000114.1:0-3878 GCA_964354485.1 uncultured Chlorobiaceae bacterium
ACAAGCCTGGAAGCCACAATTCCAATAACGCCCGGGTGCCATTCCTCGTGGTGGAGCACAATGGCCGGATCCGAATCGACCTCGAGGAGTGTTTCAACGAGCTGCTGCGCTTTGCTGAAGGTGTCTTCGTCGACCTTTCTCCGATTGCGGTTTTCCTCTTCCAGAATCTGAGCGAGTTCGCGAGCGACGGTGTAGTCGGTGCTCGTCAGCAATTTTACTGCCCGTGTAGCATCTCCCATCCTCCCGACAGCGTTGATGCGCGGGGCAAGGACAAAGACGATCTGTCCCGTAGATATTTTCCCCAGCTTGAGTCCGGAACTTTCAATGATTGCGCGCAATCCGGGCCGCGGTTCCGTATTGATTTTCTGCAGGCCGATTTTAGTGATGATGCGGTTTTCCCCGGTGAGCGGAACGATGTCCGCCGTCGTCGCGAGGGTAATAAGGTCGACAAAGTTTTCAGCGATTATTTCTTTTTTCCGCGTGCGTTCGACCGCCTGTAAAAGTTTGAATCCGACGCCGCATCCGCAGAGAAACTTGAAGGGGTACTTGTCAGACGGCTGGAACGTATCAAGTACAGCAACAGCGTTTGGAATTTGTTCCCCCGGTTCGTGGTGATCGCAGATGATTACATCTATGCCCTGAGTGCGGGCATATTCAACTTGTTCGATAGCTGAGATGCCGCAATCGATGGCAATCATGACTGTTGCTCCAAACTCCTTGCCCTTGTCAATACCCATGATGGAAATCCCATAGCCCTCCTTTATACGGTCCGGGATATGGGTTATTACTTCATTCCCAAGCTGGGTGAAGTAGAGGTAGAGCATTGCCACGCTCGTTGTTCCGTCTACGTCGTAGTCGCCGAAAATAAGAATTTTTTCTTTCCTATCGATTGCCTGTAGCACGCGATCGACAGCTTCGGTCATACCCATCATGAGGAACGGATCATGGAGGTCTGTTAATTGGGGGCGGAAGAATTTTTTCGCTTCCTCGTAATTTGTGATGTCCCTGTGGATGAGGATATGGGCGATTTTTTCAGGGACATTGATCGCCTTTGCGAGTTCTTCTACTGTGTGTTGGGGCGGCGGGTCTACTACCGTCCACCTATGTTCTCGTATCATTGTGTCTTTTCGTTTTCCGTGATTGAAATGTAAAAACTGCGCATCTATAAGCCGAATTCTGTATCCCATTCTGAAATGGGACTGCAATCATTTATCTGGGCACGCTCTCATGAGCGGGCTCGAGCGACCTACCCGCCCCGTTGTTCTCCAACATGGTTGGAAAAGTTTGGGCGGACAACTCTTCCTCCGCACACAGGCGGAGTGCGGGGCTTATATGGTCTTGCTCCGAGCAGGGTTTGTCAAGCATCGGTATTACGACCGATCTGGTGAGCTCTTACCTCGCCTTTTCACCCTTACCCCTGAGCACTCCGAAGGAGTGCCGAAGGGCGGTATGTTTTCTGTGACACTATCCGTTGTCCAACGCTTGCGCGTCGGACACCCTTCTGTTAGGAGGTGCTCTGTCCTGTGGAGTTCGGACTTTCCTCCCCGCTCTTTTGAAGGGAGCAGGGCGATTGCACGATGCGCAGTCTTCGCGTATGAATTATATTCGTATTCTCTTGCGGCTGTCGATCCCCGCATTTGCAAGACAATCCGCCTCATGATTCTGTGCACGATCGATGTGGCGAATGTCGAATGAGAACGGAGCCGATGAAAGCTCTCTGTCGATACTGGCATACAGCGTTCTGAGGTTTTTATCCCTGACGCGGTATACCTTCTTCATCTGTCTTACCATCAGCTCGCTGTCCGAATGAACTATGAGCTGAGTACACGGCAGCTGTTTCGTCATGGCTATGCACATCTTCAGAGCCTTGTATTCGGCTACGTTGTTCGTCGTTTTTCCGATATATCCTGCCGCCGAAGTTATTTCGGTTCCATCTTCCCGTTTCAAAATAATACCAATGCCGCTTTCGCCGGGATTTCCCCGCGATGCACCGTCGGTGTAGGCATGAACAATCATTTAGATGCCTGACTGATACCCACGATATGGTCGGAAACGAGAATACGGCCGCAGTGTTCGCATGCGTAGAGTTTCGAGTTTTGCCTGATTTCCAGAATCTTCTGGGGTGGGACACGACTGTAGCACCCGCCGCAGGCGTTCCGCTTAATTGGAACAACAGCCAGGCCGCTCTTGGCGTTCCGTATCCGATCGTACCGCTCAGTGTAATTCTTGTCCAGCCTGACGAGAATTTTCTCCCTCTCATGCTGAAGTTTCAGCTCTTCCTTCTCGTGTTCCTTGTTCACCTCCCTAAGCTCCTCTTTTCGTTCGCTGAGGTCGTCAGTCGATTTCTTGAGTTGCTCGTTCACCGCTTCAAGATCCCGTTTGGCAATCTCCATCTTGCCTTCGAACGATTCCATATCTTTTTCTGTCTGGAGGGACTTTTTCTCTGCCGCATCGATTTCCCGTGTCAGCGCATCGTACTGCTTGTTGGATTTGATATTGAGCTGCTGGTTATTGTACTTTTCAATTTTTTCGGCAAGATCGATAATATCGACATCAGCTTTATCGCGGTCAATTTTTAATTGTTTGATCGTGTTGTTAAGGATTTTCACCTCTGCCTTGTATTGATCCACTTTCGCTTCCAATTCCTCGACGATGGCTGGAAGATCGCCTTTTAGTTCCGTAACTTCCTGGAGTTGTGTATCTATTTGCTGGAGAGTGTAGAGGTAGCGAAGCAGATTTTCCACAGTTGTTTCCTTCATACTAGATGCGATAGTGAATGTAATTACCGGATGTTCTTGATTGTGTTACTGTTGTTACAGAAGCTCGGCGCTTGATTTCGCTCCTGAGGCGTTTAACAATTGTTCGGAGAACCGGGTATTCTGTTTCGTAGTGCCCTGCATCAACCAGAAGTATCCGGTTATCCGTTTCTTCAAAGCGATGGAACGAAACATCACCGGTAATAAAAATGTCGGCGCCCTGGCTGATTGCGCTCCGAAGGAGGTTAGAACCGCTGCCGCCGCAGCAAGCAACCCGGCGGATTGTCCGGCCGGACCGTCCGCCCGTGCGGAGGATGGGTGTTCTCAACGACCGCTGTACATTCTTAAGGAACGACTCCACATTCATAGGTTTTGGGAGTTCACCGATCGCCCCGGCTCCGCAATCGGCGGTCGTGTTTAAAATCGGGTATACATCATAGGCGACTTCTTCGTAAGGGTGGGCGATGTGCATAAAGTTAATTACGGACCGTAAGCGCCATTCGGGAACGCTCATCTCGAGGCGTACTTCATCGACAGTCTCGAGGTTGCCGACTGAGCCGATGAACGGTTTTGCCGGTCCAGTGGGTTTGAAGGAGCCGGTCCCCGGAGTTGAGAATGAACACGATTCATAGTTGCCGATGATGCCCGCTCCTGCAGAAGCCATGGCGTGCCGTACCCGTTCGAGGTGGGTTGGCGGGACGTAGACGACTATTTTCCTTGTTAATAATCTGTCCTTGTGAAGAAAATCAATCGAGCGGAGACCGAGCGTGCGTGCGAGTGAAAAGCTGACGCCGTCTCTTGTAAAATCAAGATTGCTGTGAGCGCAGTACACTGCTATGTTGTGCCGGAGAAGCATGGTAATAAGTCGACCCGCTCTTTCACGGTCGTCAATCGCAGTCAGAGGACGAAAAATAAGAGGGCGGTGCGTTATGATAAGATCGGCATGCAAGCGCTCCGCTTCGAGAACGACACGGTCGGAAACGGAGAGTGTTACAAGTATCGTGTTTATCTTTTTTTTCAAGGCTCCCACCTGAAGGCCGATGTTGTCATGCTCCCACGCGATCTCTCTCGGCGCCCATGCCTCCATGATATGTTGAATGTCGTGTATCGTCATGCGGACAG
>CAYGZY010000115.1:0-4019 GCA_964354485.1 uncultured Chlorobiaceae bacterium
ATCAAATCCTCGCAGTGGGAATGGTAAAGATTCCTCGATGCTTTGAAATGCGTCGACAACACCCTTTTCGCCCTTTCCCCAGATGGCACGGGGCTCGACCCAACCTGAAGCAATATCGACGGTGTTGAGCGTAAGAGCAAACATGCCGGCCGTAGAGGTACCGCAATGGCCGACGGTATCGACTTCTAAAAATCCCGGCCTGTGCTCATCCCACTGATTTGTTTTAATGGGAATACGTTGCTTAAGCAACGTGCCTGGTTTGGTGGTAACTCGCCCTTTTCCCACCCGGTAGTGTTTTCGTTCATCGGCCAGAAGGCGATCTATGGTCGAATGCGACATGCGTAAAATCAAGACCTGATGTTCCAGAGAAAGCACAACACCGGTAGCCTCCTCATACTTCGGAAGCCACAGGTGGAGAATACCCTGCAAGCGTTTGGAGCACGCTTGATTGCTTGCATGCCAAACACGTAGAAGAAAAGCCAAGGTTTCAGAACTTCTCGCCAAGTCTGAGAAGTCCCACGAGCCGATCCACATTGTTGGAAAGAAAAACGCAGCAGTCCTCATTTCCGTCGATGACTGGCGTGCAATCCAGGAGACATTATATCTGTTTTCTATTCCCAAGATGCGTGAGTCGATTGTTCGGGGACTCAAGACACCAGTGGAGAAGTGCTCTCCGGAGCTTTATTGGTAAAGTGGACACTTGTCTACACCAAATAATCTCAAAAGGACGCTAAAAAGCTTGCGGCTGCTGGATTGAAGTCCAAAGCCGAAGAACTCCTTAAAGTACTCGAAGTCAATCCGTTCAAAACTCCCCCAGGGTATGAGAAGCTTGTAGGCGACCTGACCGGAGCATATTCTCGCCGCATTAATATCCAACATCGCCTTGTCTATAAGACCGCCACATCGTGAAAGTCATTCAGATGTGGACCCATTACGAATAAACTTTGCGGTTGTTTAGATACCAAGAACTCTAGCGCCTCAATCAATACTGATTGTAATCTTCCCCTGAAGCAGAAACGCAATGCCGCATACCGATCAGCAGTACGATGATCAGTACTTACGACTCGATGTACTTCTCCACGAACTGGGCGACTTTTCCGATTTCAACGATCTCACGTTTACCGCTTTTTCGTTCCTTGAACTCAACTTTACCGGAGGTGATATTTTTTTCACCGACGATGATCTGGAGCGGCATGCCGAGAAGATCCGCATCTTTGAATTTGAAGCCGGGCGTGACGTCATTACGATCATCGTAGAGAACATCGATCATAGATTCCTGTAGCTTCGTGTACAAATGTTCAGCGACGGCAACCACTTTTTCGTTATTGGCATTCACACACATCATATGCACGTGGTACGGCGCCAGCGTTTTTCCCCAGATTATGCCGTATTTATCATGATTTTGTTCAATATGACATGCGATAATTCGTTCTACACCGATGCCGTAACTTCCCATGATGATCGGTTTTTCTTTACCTTTCCCATCGAGGTAATAGGCGTGGAGTGCGTCGGCGTACTTCGTTCCGAGTTTAAAAATGTGTCCAAGTTCAATCGCATTGACGATCCTCAGCGGCGTATTGCACTTCGGGCAAGGTTCGCCTGTTTCGACGGTACGCAAGTCGTGATAACCCGAAATTAATGCATCTCTCCTGAGATCAATATTCTTGATGTGATAATGATTTTTATTCGCTCCGCTGATGAGGTTGTTGGCGCCTTCGAGTCTCTTATCGGCGATGATGGTGAATCCTTTAAGTCCGACCGGCCCGATGGAGCCGGCGTTGGCTCCGGTAAGCGTCAGCAGTTCTTCCTGCTGAGTTGGTCTGACACCTTCACCGAGAACGGATAACAGTTTCGATTCATTGAGCTGGTCGTTTCCCATCATGAGTATCAGCACGGGAGTTTTATCCTTCATATACACGAGGGATTTTGCAAGCAATTGTTCATCGACCTTCAGGAACTCCTTGAGTTCGTCGATCGTGCCGACATTCGGCGTAGGAATTTCTTCCATCGGTTTGTTATCATCCGATCGCACCGCTTTGGGCATGTTGGAGAAAGCAACTTCGAGGTTGGCGGCGTAACCGCATTTACTGCATACTGCGCATGTATCCTCCCCAGCTTCAGATTCGATCATGAACTCCTGTGATGCGCTCCCGCCCATTGCACCGCTTGAAGCTCCAACGATGAAGAAATTCAGACCCGCCCGATTAAATATTTTCTTGTATGCTTCGGCGTGGAGTTCGTAGCTCTTATTGAGACCTTCCCAGGTAGCATCGAGCGTGTAGGAGTCTTTCATAATGAACTGCCGGCCGCGGATGACGCCCGAGCGTGGTCTCGGTTCGTTGCGGAATTTCATTTGAATCTGGTACCAGATTTGGGGAAGATCGCGGTACGAATTGATATGATTTTTCGCAAGGAGTGTAATTACCTCCTCGTGAGTTGGCGCGAGCACGAGCGGGCGATTTTTTATATGAAACATAGTGTCGCCGAAAGCTTTGACACGGCCCGTTTCTTCCCATAGCTCGATTGGATTCAGAGCAGGGAGGTGAAATTCCTGTCCGCCGATGGCATCCATTTCATCGCGGATGATATCCATGACCTTTTTCATGATGCGGTAGCCGAGCGGCAGGAAAGAGTAGACGCCGGCAGCGAGCGGGCGGATCATTCCGGCGCGAAGCATGAGTTGGTGGCTCGGGATAAGAGCATCCGAGGGTGTTTCTTTCAGGGTCGGTATAAAATTTTTACTTAATCGCATTTAATAAAGCTTATATTATGGAATAATAGAATGAATAATAGCATAGAGCGTAGAACAATGAGCACTGAAATCTTTATGGATATAACTTTGCGTTTTGTACGTTGTTCTTTGTACTTAGTACTTTGTGTTAAAGCCGGACTCCTTTCTTCAAAGTAACAGAATACGAATAGCTATGAGCAGAGAGCAAAGAGTTAACTACAAAGTATCAAGCACATACAGCGATGAGCGCTGAGCAGTGAACAGCTCTCTGCGATTCTTTGCGACTTTGCGATTAAAAACTTAAACGCAGAGGCGCAGAGACCGCAGAGAAAGGCAAAGAACTTTAAAAAAACAAAGTACGAAGCACTAAGTACCAAGTATTAATGACCAGCCTACGCTCTAAAAGAAGGAGCTCCCGCCTTCGTTTCACTGCGGCGGGCAGGCCAATGACAAATGACTACTGACTATTGACATCCCCTCTTCCCTGTACCCCCGAGAGGACTCGAACCTCCGACAAACGGTTTAGGAAACCGCTGCTCTATCCATACTGAGCTACGGGGGCGTGGAAATTAAACTGAATTCAATGATTTCTTTTTAACTCAACCCTACTCGATAGTAATTTTCCCCTAAAATGGCAACCACTTTGGCAACCACTCACCTCCGGTGAGTATCAGAAAGAAATCTCGAATAATATAACTTCCTGATACGATGTAATAGTTAATTAGATTTTATTCGAGAATTTAATTTACTAAAATCTATACCTGATTGCAACTGATGATTTTGATGAGATTCTTCCTTATTTTTACTCACCTTGAAAATCTCCCCATTTCTCCGTACCATACCCTATAGCTTACCAATAGATGGAGATGAAGACATGCATTCATACAAAGTATTCATAGTACTCCTAATAGCAATAATCGCAATCCAATGTTCTGACGATGAAGCTTCTACCGCACCGGACATCTCTACTTCCCAGTTTCTAGCATCTCCGGACACAATTGTAGTTGAAGGTAGACAACTTTACCTTGAAACTTATTTGTACCGTGATTTTCAGCCCATTTGTCCACCGGATGGATTCCCGCTTAGTACGATTATTTACGTAACAGCAACCGATACCGCACAACTTTCAGGTTCAATTCGCTCTGATCTAGCCCAAGTTCGACAGTTGTGGGGAAAAAACATTGATTCAGTTTCAAAATCGCAGGGAAAGTGTAAAATTCGGCACTACATTTTGAGCTTCATCTCGAGTCTTTCGGGAGGTCTCAGTTTCAGCTTTTGTAATAAGATT
>CAYGZY010000116.1:0-3875 GCA_964354485.1 uncultured Chlorobiaceae bacterium
CCGGACGGAAAGCCTGCTGCTCGACCGTGATGATTTTCCGTCTGAGGAAGAGCAGTATCTTGAGTATAAAAAAATTGTGGAACGGATCTACCCGAATCGTGTGATCATGCGAACATTCGATATAGGCGGCGATAAAGTGGCGCCCACGATGGCTGAAGAACCGAATCCGTTCCTCGGCTGGCGCGGTATACGGGTCGGCTTGGACAGACCTGAACTCTTACTGAATCAGTTACGGGCGATGCTGCGTGCAAGCACACGGAAAAATCTCTGTATCATGTTTCCCATGGTCACAACAATTGAGGAAGTACGAAAAGCCAAGGGGTACGTCCGTATGGCAAAGGCGGACCTTCGCGCCCGGGGCATCAAATACTACGAGAGAATGCCGGTTGGCGTTATGATTGAGGTGCCTGCCGCAGCATTAATGGTATCACAGATTGCAGCTGAAGTCGACTTCCTCAGTATCGGATCGAATGACCTCACACAGTACATCCTTGCGGTGGATCGCGGAAACCCGCTCGTGGCGAAATTGTACCGCGAATTTGATCCGAGCGTCCTGGTCACAATCAAACACATTATCAACGGGGGTCATAAGCAGGGGATATGGGTAGGCATTTGCGGCGAAATGGCCGGGTATCCACTTGCTACACCTCTGCTCGTCGGCCTCGGCATGGATGAATTGAGCGTTGTCCCTGCCATTCTGCCGGAGATAAAGAAAATCATCCGTTCTCTTGATTACAGCGAGATGCAAACACTGGCCACCAGAGCTCTTGCCTCTACGACGAGCGGAGAGGTCGAACAGCTCATGAAAAGATTTTTTAAGAAAAATCTGCCGGATATACCGATAAATGCAGATTAAACAATATTCCGGATTATAAATGTCGAACACTTCTCATAACAATAAAATTGCAAGAAAACTATGAATCTCCAAAGCGTTCAACGATACGATCAGTATGATATGTATTCATTGCTCCGCAATTTCCCGCGCCAGGTTGAGGATGCGGTGCGGATCGGAAAACAGTGCAGGATACCATTCAAAAGGACAGGCATTGCCTCGCTCGTCGTGACCGGTCTCGGGGGATCAGCTATAGGGGGAGATCTCCTCAGATCATACGTGCACGATGAATTGGAAATACCGTTCGTTGTTAACAGGAACTACACTCTCCCTGAGTTTGTCGATAACCGGACTCTCATTATCGTATCAAGCTACTCCGGCAATACAGAGGAAACAGTAGCCGCCCATGCTGAAGCACGGAAACGCAAGGCAAAAATCATATGCATCACTTCCAACGGCGAGACTGCGAAGATGGCGCTGAAATACAATCAGCCCCTCATCACGATCCCCCGGGGTCTCCCGCCCCGCACCGCCCTGGGGTACTCGTTTTTTCCACTCCTCGAAGTGCTGTCGAAATTGGGCTTCATTTCACGAAAGAACAAGGACATCCAGGAAACGGTCGGTCTCCTGAAGAAAAAATCAGGAATGTACTCGGTTGTTAGCGGCAGTAATCCCGCTGTTGAACTGGCAAAACAGCTCTACACGAAGTGCCCGATCATTTACTCGGGAGCAGATAAGTTCGATGTGGTAAACCTGCGATGGCGCGGACAGATTGCCGAGAACGCAAAATCGCTCGCATATGGGCATGTTATACCGGAAATGAATCATAACGAGCTGGTAGGATGGAAAGTCCTTCGGCGCATGATGGAAGAAGATTTTGCAGTTGTACTCCTGCGTGACGGGCACGATCATCCAAGAGTAAAAGTACGGATGGAAATAACCAAAAGTATTGTGGAGCAGTATGCATCCCGGGTGATTGAAGTGAAAAGCGAAGGAAAATCTCTCCTTGCCCGGATGTTCTCGCTCATCTACCTCGGCGACTGGATGAGCTTCTACCTCGCGATACTCAACGGCATCGATCCCACCCCGGTCCGGGTAATTGATTACCTGAAGAGCGAACTGGCAAAATTATGAACGTGATGGTCCGACTGCAGGAAGCCGGCAATCCTTTTATTATCTAATCGGATGTTCCATAATGTTCCACAGAGAGCATTGCACGGGGAGAAATCATTTATCAAAACGGCGGAATGCCGCATTACAATGAGGATGCTACTCTTCAATTTATTCTATGGTCCGCACATATTTTTTATATTTCCTCCTCCTCTTCCTAAGCGCTGCAACGGTCCGGGCACAGTTCTTCACCTTCGGACGCAATAAAGTTCAGTATACTGAATTTGACTGGCACGTACTGAAGACAAAACATTTCGATATCTATTATTACCCGGAGATGGAGGAACTTGCGAAATACGGCGCCTCCTTTGCGGAGCAAAGCTTTACCGATCTGCAGCAGAAATTTATTCATACCGTTTCAGAACGAATTCCCTTGATTTTTTACAGTTCGCACCTCCATTTTCAGCAGACAAACACAACCCCGGGACTGGTCCCTGATGGTGTCGGCGGATTCTTTGAATTCCTGAAAGGACGCGTCGTTATCCCGTACACTGGTTCAATGCGGGATTTTCACCATGTGATAAAACACGAGCTTGTTCATGTTTTCATGTACAGTAAAGTGAACCGTGTGCTCTTCGACCACAGACTCCTGCAGGGCCGTTTGCCGCCGCTCTGGTTTGTTGAAGGTCTGGCCGAGTACTGGTCGAATGAGTGGGACGTCCAGGCTGAAATGGTTATGCGCGATGCAGTGCTCCGGGGTTATATCACCCCCTTGAGTGACATGGATAAAATCTACGGAACATTCCTCATGTATAAAGAAGGTCAGAATATACTCCAGTACATCGGCAGAAAGTACAGCGATGAGAAACTCGTTATGATGCTGGAAAATTTATGGAAGACAACTGACTTCGAAAAAACATTCGAGGAAGCTTTAGGCATCAATTATAAAATATTTGATGAGGAGTGGCTCTACGTTCTTAAAAAACAGTATTATCCCCTTCTTGCCGAATCAGATCAGCCGAGCGGGGTGACAAGAGGATTGGTACAGGAGGGATTTAACTCGAAACCTGATTATTTTCAGAACGGGAACTCGCGGGAAATTTACTTCATCGGAAATCATTCGGGTTATACGAGTATTTACAGAATTGATCTCGACAGCAATTTGCGCGATCTTTCCCGCAAACCGACACTCGTTGTCCAGGGAGAAAAATCGGATGAACTGGAAAAATTCCACTTCTTCCAGAACAACCTCGATATATCGGGGAGCGGTATCATCGCATTTGCCGCGAAGAGCGGAGAGAATGATGCGATTCACCTGTACGACTTAAAAGCCGGACGGATGGTGCGGACATATCGCTTCCACGACCTGGTCGTCATTGGTTCGGTTGCCTGGTCGCCGGACGGAAATAAGCTCGCATTTACTGCCGTGGAGACATCGGGCAAGAATGATCTCTATGTCTGGAACCTCGCCGAGGAGACTCTCGAGAAGCTCACGAATGATTTTTACGATGATAGAGATCCCGCATGGTTTCCGGCCGGAGATAAAATTGTGTTCACATCGGACCGGACACCGTTTGGAAAAAATGGCGCGCACAATCTCTTCACGTACGACCTCACAACGAACTCAATACGGTACATGACCTACGGTAAAGAGAGTTATTACTCGCCGCAAGTTTCATCCGACGGATGCGCTCTGATGTTTACGTCCGATATCGGCGGCGCGAGAAACGTATGGATGATTAAGCTTGATAACCCTGATGCACCGCAGGAAATGAGACAGATCACTCGGTTCACCACGGCCGCTTTCGATCCCGTCTGGGCCGGCGGATTGGGAGTTTTCGTTTCTTTCGAGGACTTTCGTTTTCATCTGCGCGCTCTGTCAGATCCGTACGCGGCGTACGATTCCTCGACAATAAAACACTCAATTGATTTT
>CAYGZY010000117.1:0-4913 GCA_964354485.1 uncultured Chlorobiaceae bacterium
CTCTCAGCCCGTAGTTTTATTTGTTTTGGTGACTCTTCGCCCGACACATAGAGAACCCGCTGACCTTTTACTGAAGAGGCAAGTTGCATCATCAGCGTCGATTTACCCACACCCGGATCACCTCCGAGAAGCACTACCGAACCTCTGACTATACCGCCTCCGAGGACCCGATCAAATTCTTCGATACCTGTTGGAATTCTCTGATCTTCCTGTGTGTCGACCTGGTCTAACGATAAAACTGATACGTGTGAGGTTCCCCGGCCTCCTTTTTTCAGTATAATTTTCTTTACAAGCTCTTCAACCAATGAATTCCATTCGCTACAGTTCGGGCATTTACCAAGCCAACGCGGTGATTCATAGGCACAACGCTGACAAACATATTTTGATTGTATCTTAGCCATAGAGGTAGTAAACTTTATCTGTAATATCACCCGGAGTCAGCAGGGGACTTACGTTTGATCCTATGTTCTGCGGGATAAGCCGACGGGAACACAAAAATACTTATTAAACATCATACAAAAACTTCAGGAAAATTCGACTAACGATCGGTTCATCGGCAATGGAAGAATGATTTCCGTTATTCGAATCCTCGTCTTTTCTCTTTGCCGCCGGTTCGGACATCTTTTCCCCACATCAGCTTCATGCGAAGTAAATCGTAGTAATTGCGCTTCCTACGCTTGACGAGTCTGACCGTATACGGGGCACGCGTGATGATGAACTCAATCGGAGTCTGATAAAAATTATCAATCTGTCCATCCGATGCCATATGGACCTGTTTGGGGCTTTCCCGGATGAGGATCT
Organism: uncultured Chlorobiaceae bacterium; assembly: GCA_964354485.1. GTDB lineage: Bacteria > Bacteroidota > Ignavibacteria > UBA10030 > SZUA-254 > CAYGXH01. Next base: position 802 of record CAYGZY010000117.1, read on the forward strand.
TCACCGCACTATTATCGGGTATGATAACCGGTCGGGCAGATAGTGTGTGAGGGGCTATCGGATTTATTTCAATGACATTACTCTGCGGTGTTATAATCGGCCCGCCGCTCGCAAGGGAGTATGCAGTGGATCCTGTCGGAGTAGAAATGATGATGCCGTCTGCTGTAAATGTGACGAGGTATTCATCATTTACATATATCTCCAGATCGATAATCCTGGACGATGAACCTCTGTCGATGACGATATCATTTAGGGCGAAGTAAGATTGTGCTTCATTTCCTGCAGTTGCGCGGAGCACCATTCTTTCCTCGACGTGGAACTTCTTCGTCACTATATCGTCGATACATTTGTGAAGTTCATCAATCGATACTTCTGCCAAAAATCCCAGCTTCCCTAGATTGACACCCAGAATCGGTACGCAAGCTTGTCCGACGATACGTGCTGCTGTGAGCATCGTCCCGTCGCCGCCAAGCGCAATGAGGATATCGCAGTTCTTCGGAAGCTCGGATTCCGAAAAAATCACTGCAGACTTAAGTTCAGGTGTAAGCCCCTGAGCACTATACCATTTCCCCAATTCCTCATGAACGGAGAAAGGAATATTTTTTTCATTAAGGTAGGCAAAAAGATCACATGCAACCGTTTTGATAATCGGTTTACTGAGATTTCCAATAACGCCAAATTTCATAGGGCACCCTCCGTTGTCGGGGGTGGAGTTTTTACATCCTTCTCGGGAGCCGAAGCCTGAGATTTATTCATTTCGTCAACATAGTTGAGCTTCAGTTCCTGAATCACACCGGCGAACATGCGTTCCTCTTCAGGCAGCAGGTTATTCTTCATTTTTTTGTGCAACATATCGAGCATATCGATGGAAATCTGCGCCTGAGCGAGGTCTTTTTCAATCTTATCGGTCATCGGATTTTTCAACTTCCCCATATTCTGCATCGCTGCGGTTTGAAACATGAGGATCAGTTGAGTGAGCAGTAGTTCATCTTTTGATATTTTTTCCATTCGAATCTCCTTGGATTTGGAAAGGTAGGAAAATCAATCCTGAGAATCAAGATTGCGAGGACGCTATATCTCTGCGCTGTTGCTGCAATTCCCAGGTCTTGGCGTATTTGCAAAAAACGTATGCTGCTGACAGTGCGGAGAGGATTAATCCGTGCATTCCGTCAAGGAAACCCCTCTTAATGAAGTACATTTTACAGAATAAAAAAGTGGGACGGATTAAAATATCAGACAATTTAAAACGGTACGTCGCCTCGTTCAGATCTTCTGCCGCTAATGATGTGTAGCGGTTAAATTTGATAAAGTAATGGTACAGGTTCTCATCCGTGTAATGAAGCAGATCGTGCTGCAACCTTCCGACAGGTCCATCGCTCTCGAGCCGTTCATGAACACGAGAGGATGTAAATCGCACCTTCCCCTTCCGAAAGAGGCGAAGAACATATCCCGGGTACCATCCGCAGTGTCGTATCCATTTCCCGAGAAAAAAAGCCCTCCGGGCGATTTCATAGGCCGCATGCGAATCGGAAGTTTTTACAATTGTACGCTGGATTTCAAGGGCAAGGTCATCAGGAACACGTTCATCTGCATCCAGCCAGAGAATCCACTCATGAGCCGCCTGCTCCATTCCGAACTGCTTTGCGGATACATATCCTTCCCATTTTTTCTGAAATACTTTCGATGTAAATTTTCTTGCTAATTCAACTGTCCGATCCTCACTGTACGCATCCACGACGATAATATCATCCGCCCACTGAACACTTGCAAGACAATCAGCTATCGTGTTTTCTTCATTATAGGTGATTACGATGACGGAAATCGGATGCTTCATGTCAGTTTACTTTCATACCCTCGGTGCAGTCTGTCGATTGCGATAATCAATCCTACCGAAAACCAGAGGAGGACAGCTATTTCATGATCGCCGAAATTCCACTCAAAGAGTCCGTTTACGTGGAAACCGATGTACGATGCGAGGCATCCAAGCGACAAACTTCCGAAGAGCCAATGTTTCTTCGAAGCCAGTCTCACCTTCCATTCGAGTACAAATATTTTTACAAAGAGCAGCATTATCGCCGCAAATCCTGCAATACCGAGGGTAACAAGGAGCATCATGAAGTTATTGTGCAGGTGTCCACCCTCCGCCTGATCTATAGGGACGGTATAGGTGAGGTAATACTGCTTGAGATCGATGTCTCCCCATCCGACCAGCGGCCGGTCCAGAAACATTTCCCAGCCTGTTGTAATCATATGAATGCGCGTGAGGTTGGATGTCATAGATGGATCAAAAATACTCAACGCACGCGAACGCAAATCGACAGGTGCGAATAGAACAAAAAGCACAATGACACCAATAAGGAGAAAAAGAAGCACTCGTTTCTGGAACAGAGAGATTGTCACGATACCCGCGATAAGTCCGAGCCAAGAGCTCCGCGTCTGAGTCAACACGAGCGCCGCAAGTAGAGGAATAAGAAATCCTCCGATGAGAATACGAAATTTCGTGGGTGTTGAAGGATGGATGACGAACGGAAGAGCAAGAAGAATAACGAACATTTTAATTCCTCCTTCCGTCGTGAAATACTGAAACTGCGACAACCGGGCAAGATGACCGTCGTCCCATCTAAGAGTAAACAGCTCCGCGAACGAAAAGAGCGAAGCACAGACGACCAGCACAAGCACAGCACGCCGCAGGAACGATTCATTAACGATCGAAACCGTTGTAAGATAAACTATACTGATGAGGATAAGCCGCTTCATATTAACAGCAGAATGGAGCGGTTCCACTGAAAAAAGTGTGGATATGATTTCTGCGGCGATGTATGACAGAAAGAAAATGTCCAGAGTAGTTTTTGGGATTGCCGACTTACCTTCGCGGAGGATAAGAATCAGATATACGAATATTCCAGCACCCATGGCGATTGAAGAGACCGCCACTGAAAATGTCACTCCGGCAACAGCAATCAGAGTAAGAATGAAAAGTATTGATCGCATCGTTGACAGTTGTGGATTGGCAGTACTGCTCATACACGAAACTGTAGATCGTACAACTTCCGGTACAGGCCGTCGCGGCGGTCGATTAATTCCCCATGAGTGCCTGCTTCAATAATTTTTCCCCGATCGAGGACAATTATGCGGTCTGCATGTTGTATAGTCGATAGACGATGTGCAATTACGATCGATGTTCTTCCCTCCATGAGATGATTGATCGCCTCCTGTACCAAAATCTCCGATTCCGTATCGAGTGCCGATGTTGCTTCATCGAGAATAAGGATGGGCGGATTTTTAAGGATTGCACGCGCGAGCGAGAGCCGCTGACGCTCGCCGCCGGAAAGTTTTACGCCACGTTCTCCGATGATGTTTTCGTACTGTTCAGGCATCGCCATGATGAAATCATGCGCATTAGCCGCTTTTGCAGCCGAAATGATTTTCTCGAGGGGGCAGTCTTCGAGACCGTATGCGATGTTGTTCCTCACCGTGTCATTGAAAAGGATTGTCTCCTGAGTCACGATGCCGATCTTATCCCGCAGAGACCGAACTGTGAGTTTCTGCAGGTCGGTACCATCTATATGTATTGATCCGGTAAGCGGGTCGTAGAACCGGGGGATGAGATCAACAAGCGTTGTTTTTCCGCTGCCGCTCGGTCCGACAATTGCCAGAACTTCCCCCTTCTGCACAGAGAGGCTTACACCGTCAAGAACGATATCGTTCGTTTCATATGAAAAACTAACATCTCTGAATTCAATCGAATTATTAAAAGCCCCAAGTACCTCTGCTTTCTCATCATCGGTAATAGATGGTTTCATGTCGAGGATTTCAAAAATCCGCTTCGCCGCCGCACTGGCTTCCTTGATCCGATTGTTGATGCTGGTAAGTTCCTTCACCGGCGGCATGAGCTGGAAGATGATTAGTAGAAAACCTATAAATTCACTTGCGGTCAGGGTTCCGTGGACGAGGACCTGAGTTCCCCCGTACCATATGATAAAAACTCCTGCGATAACGCTCAACACTTCGGTAGTGGGAGATGACAGATCGCGCATTCGGGTAATCTTCACCAGCGATGAAAAGTATCGTTGGGTTTCCTTCTTAAACTTCTTAGTTTCAAACTCCTCCAT
>CAYGZY010000118.1:0-15326 GCA_964354485.1 uncultured Chlorobiaceae bacterium
CCTGTCTTCAAGTGCTGCCGGTCAGACACGCGATAACAGGCTGAGGCAAAAGGGATACATTAATCCTCAGGAGATTGTATCTCTTGATTCAACGACACGCATAGATCAGGCGCTTCTCGTCATTAATGAATTGAGTAAACAGTTTGCGGGTAAAATTATCATAGATCTGGAGAAGCGGAGAAATCCAATCGGCGTCTACGTTGTAAACCAGCACTGGCGTGATGCACTCGAAATGATCCTGAACAACAATGGGCTGACATACACGGAAGAGGCGGATTTCATACGTATCTACCAGACAGGCGCCGTCCCGACTATTGGTGAAGGAGCCGGTATGGGAGAAATGAAAGAACCGCCCCCCACGCTCGATGCGAGAGATATTAAAATTTCTGCAGTTTTCTTCAACACAAACTTAACGAAACTGCAGGAGTACGGTATCATGTGGAACTTCTTCCGGTCAAAAACGAAAGAACCGGCGACAGATATCTATGTTGCAACAGGAACGGGCGGCACCGATACTCTCGGCAACATACCGCCTCGTCCACGCGGCTCGTTCGACAAAGCGCTGGCGATCCTGCAGTCACCGCCTTCGTTTACATTCGCAAACATCGACGCTCTGGTGAAGTTCTTCGGATCGAATGAACTGGGTGATGTGCTGACGAGTCCGGATCTTGTTGTAAGAAATGGTAAAAAGGGGAAAATACAGGTCGGTCAGGATATATTCGTGACGACGAGGGATATTGCCGGCAATACCATCAACCAGCAAATCTCAACCGGCACGATCATCGAAGTCACGCCGATGGTTTACACGCAATCGGATACGGATTTTATTTATCTCGATCTGACGATCGAACAGAGCGACGCCTCTCCCGGACCGGTGATTAACAGATCTACGGTTAAAACGCACGCCCTGCTCTACGACGGGGAAGAAACGGTCATTGGCGGATTAATTAGCACGCTTGACCGCCAAACCCGGGAAGGCGTACCGTTCTTAAAAGACTTGCCATGGTGGTTCTTCGGATTGAGATACATCTTTGGATCGGATTCAAAAATTAAAACGAAAACGGAACTCATAATTCTCCTTAAAGCAGAACTGACGGATCCGATTCGCGACCGCATGGTCGTGCGCCAGTCAAGACAGGACCTCATCGACGGTAAACGAAAAGAATACCAGAAAGAATTCGATCCTAAAAAATAAATACGTATCTCTCACTAGTGAATGACGATAACATTATATCGTAAGGAAGTCAGTCTATGAAAAATAATTTCATTCTCTTCTTTATCATGATCAGTTTTGCCGTGGGCATCTGGAGCTGTAAGGACGTTCCACCGACAGGTACCGGCGGCGTGGTATTTGTCTCCGGAACAGTGAGGGATGCCGTAAGCGATGATCCTATCGCTAATACCTCTGTCGTCCTCACGACTTCCAATTCCGTCGATTCGCTTTATACCCTGAACGACGGCCACTTCCAGTTTGAGGTGGACCAGGGAACATTGAGTGATCTGAACGCAACACTCTTCGTGAGAAAATCCGGTTTTGTACTGAGGACGTTGATTCTCGATCTTGCGAACGATACGGTGCTGACGGTGCTCATGTCTACCGATCAATCGACCTCAGCTATTGTTGTCGGAACCGTACGGGATAGCGTAACACTCTATCCCCTCAGAAATACGACGATCCTCCTTTCCCTGCCGGGAGTCGTAGATTCGACCATTACACCCAACGACGGGACATTCCGCATCACGTCGGATCTCATCGACCGGGATTCGTTACCTGTGCTGGTCACACTGTATAAAACCGGATACAGTACGAAACTCATCAATGTTACCATCCACAGGGGTCAGACGACAAATCTCGGTGATATTCTCCTCGGGATCAATGTCAGTTCAACAATCGCCCATATCAATGGCAGAGTGTTCGATTCGCAAAGCCGGCTGCCAATTAACAACGTCACCGTAACTGCGATTACGAACATCTACACCGATAGTGTGTTCACTACCTTTAATGGAGAATATACATTCACCATCAACCTTCAGGGTCTGCCATCAATCCCCGGATTGTTAAAAGTAGAGAAAATCGGCTATAGATCTCAATCTCAAACATTCAGCGTCGATGCCGGGAAAACATTTTCGCAGGATTTCCATCTCGTCCGGGATACGACAACCGGTATCAGGGATTCATCCGGGACAGGGTTGGCACACTCGATCGCTTTCGTGGGCATGACTGCAAGAGAAATCTCGGTTTACGGTGTCGGTGGAATGGAAGCAACGATCCTGACATGGGAAGTTCGGGATTCTCTCGGATTTCCTATTGACATCGATCACCGCGATACCGTAGAGTTTGAGCTCATCGGAGGTCCCGTATCAGGCGGAGCGTATGTTTCGCCGAATCGTGCTGTGACGAATGTTTCCGGCAGGGTTGCAACTACGGTCAACAGCGGCACCGTTTCGGGAGTCGTACAATTTGTGGCAAGACTGCACAGGGAGGTTGATGGAGTGATCATCCTCTCGTCGCCTGTAATCATAACGGTTAATGCAGGTTTACCCGATCAGGAACACTTCACAATCGCTCCATCAAAGATAAACTTCCCGGCGTACGACTGGCTGGGCCGGATCGATCCGATAACGGTTCAGATCGGAGATAAATACAGCAATCCGGTCAAGCTCAGTACTGCGGTGTACTTTAATACGACCGGCGGTATTATCAATGCTTCAGGATTTACCGATCGAAACGGGCATGCTGTCGTTGATCTACATAGCGGTAATCCCCAACCCAGTGATCCGGTCTTCGGGCCCGGCTTCGCGTGGGTTTATGCAACTACGGTCGGAGAAGTGGGAGTTACCGTGAAGGATTCGGTCCTTGTACTCTTCTCAGCGGCAGCTCGCATTAGTAATGTAAGTGCCGACAGCTTCCACGTACCGAGCGGCGGTTCTTCGGAAATAATTTATTTCACGGTTTCCGATCGGTTTGGAAATCCCCTCGCGGAAGGAACGCGTATAACAGCCACCCTGCAGTATACGCCGCCTTCGAATAATACAAGAATTAATCTTGTAACGAACGGCGACGTGGACGTGACTCTCGGCGACACACAGGCGCGAGGTCGCGGTACGACGGATTTCTGGTTCCAGGTGGTCGACCAGACGGAAGGAGGATTTAATTCGAGAATTCCGGCAACGGTCGTAATCAGGGTAACGAGTCCAAACGGCAATCCGCCTGTCGTTACCGTACCAGGGACCATCGGTGATCTCTGATCATAGGTGAAAATAGAAAAGATAAAAGCGCCATCCCGGTCTGTCCGGGATGGCGCTTTTATTTGAATAGCCGCCGACTTAAGTCGGTGGTAAACAGGTCAGAATTCCGATTTCTATCCTCCTTCAGACGACGTCAGAAATCGGAATTCTTGATAAGCCGTGATCAATTCAGACCATTCTGTGCTGCCTGTACCATTCGTATGCTTCGGTGATAGCCTGCTCGACGGGAGAGGGATGGTAACCAAGCTCCCGCACCGCTTTCTCGCATGAATACCAGTTGTAGTGAATAATATTTGCAGCAAGTTCGGAAGTGAGAGGAGGTTCTCTTTTAATTATCCGGCCGAGGATATCAAAAATATTTCCAGTGTATGTCACAAGCTGAGAAGGAATTTTGATGAACGGCGATCTGCCATGCACCCGTTCTGCGATGAGCCGGAGGAGGTCGCGGTGTGTGTAATTGCTCCCGCTCAGGATGTACCGCTCACCCGGCTTACCACGATCTGCGGCACGGATGTGTCCGTCGATTACGTCGCGGACGCCGACGATGTTTACTCCTCCTGACGTGAAAGCAGGAATTCGTCCGCGCTTCACATCTATGATAAGCCGCCCGCCGTGCATGTTCCGATCCCCGGGACCAATGACGATACTCGGATTGACAATGATGGCACGCAGTCCCCGCTCGACTCCCTGCAGAATCTCGAGTTCTGCCAGATGTTTCGTGTAACGATAGACGATGGAATTTCCCCAGTTGTAAGCAGTTTCTTCGTCGGAAATCCCGCCGTCGGTCCTGTAGCCGATGGCTGCCACGGAGCTTGTATGAACGAGAGTCCCTATGCCTGAGTTCAGACAGGCTTCCACAATGTTACGGCATCCTTCGACGTTGACACGGAACTGTTCTTCCTTCCGGCCTTTCCAGAAAGAAACGACAGCCGCAGTATGAAAAACGGTATCACACCCTATCATCGCACGCCGGAGAGATGCGCTGTCAAGCAAATCGCCATGGACATGCTCAACATCAAGCCCATTGAGCATGCCGGTGTCCGACGTCATCCTGTGAAGTGCGCGGACCGAAAATCCGCGTCGGATAAGTTCAGCGACCAGATTCGATCCGATGAAGCCGGTCGATCCCGTAACAAGAACGGTTTTCATGTTTGTGTGTTGCTGAATAGCCGTCGACTTAAGTCGACGGATAGCTTTTAATCGTGTTTTTTCAGAAAATTGATAAGGTGTCTGTTAAATTCTTCCGGATTTTCGAGGTTGCTTATGTGTGCGGCATGCGGAATTATCTGTAGTTCGGCGTTCGGGATTTTTTCTTTCATCGAAATTGAAAGCGATGGAGGAGTAACCTCGTCAAATTGTCCTGCCATGATGAGCGCTGGGACGTTGATTCTGGAGAGTGACGGCGTTGAATCGGTACGCGCAGCAAGAGCGATGAGTGTCCCCGCGATAGTGCTCGTCGATGTCTGCTCGATGAGTTTGCGTATGAGCTTTACCGCATCCTGATTTTGCTGGAAGGATTTTTCCGCGAAGACGGTTTGGAGAAATGCGTCGGCGAATTTTTTTATACCGTATATTTTAACGTTCTTTGCCTGATTTGCGCGCTTTATCTTTTGCTCGTTGGTATCAGCCTCACTCCTTGTATTACAGAGGACCAGACCTCGGATCCGGTCAGGTTCCCGCTCTGCCGTACGCAGAGCGATATATCCACCCATAGAGAGACCCACGAGAACGCACTGTGATATTCTCAGGTGATCAAGGAGTCCGATGAGGTCGTCAACGAAGTACTCGATGGCGTACTGCGCACTTCCGACATCGCTCTGGCCGTGTCCGCGCACATCATAAGTTACTACATAATATTCGGACTTCAGGACATCGACCTGCAATTTCCACATTTCCTGGCTGAATGGAAATCCATGTATGAAAATAACCGGAATTCCGGTTATTAGTCCCTCAACATTATAATTAATACCGAATCCTTTAATTTTTACGTACATAACTATGTCACTCCGGTGAAGTTTTTTTGACACTGCTCAAATTCATATTGTTGGATAAGCTCCGGTATCCGGAAGATAGATCTGCAATGGTTCTCTCTCATGCGGTTTGACCGGGACATACGCTTGAAATCTCCGCGGCTTTCGGGTGCACATCGGACCGGTAATGAACACTTCATCGCTGGTGTTTCTTGACGGGTTGATGAAGAATGGAGATGATAACTGAGGCGGATATTATGGAGAAAATAGTTACGAGCGAAAGAACTATCGGAATATGAACGAAAGGTTCGATAAGCATTTTCATACCGATGAAACCGAGAACTACGGAGAGACCGTACCTCAGGTATTTGAACTGCTTCATGAAGCCCGCAACGACGAAGTAGAGAGCGCGGAGTCCAAGGATGGCGCAGATGTTGGATGTATAGATGATGAATGTATCCTGCGTAATCGCGAATATGGCAGGGATAGAATCGGTTGCAAATGCAATATCGGTACTCTCAATCATGAGGAGAACAAGAAAAAGCGGGGTAGCGTGAATCTTGCCGTTTCTCTTAACGAAAAATCTACTCCCGACGTAATTATCAGTAACGGGTAAATATTTTCGCGCGAAACGTATGAGTGGATTGTGTTCGGGGTGCACCTCGGCCTCTCCTTGAACCATAAGTTTGATTGCAGTGAATATGAGAAAAATGCCGAGTAGGTAGAGTATCCAGTGGAACTTTGCGACAAGCGCGGCGCCGGCAATAATAAAAGCGGCACGAAAGATGACTGCTCCCAGTATTCCCCAGAATAGGACCTTATGCTGTACCTCGCGCGGGACTGCGAAGTAAGTAAAAATGACGATGAAGACGAAGACATTGTCTACCGAAAGCGCCTCTTCGACAATATATCCGGCGAGGAATTCCAGGCCCTTCTGACTGCCGCGCGTGGAATAGATAAACAGACAAAACAGAAGCGCGAGAGTTACCCAGAACAATGTCCATGCAATGGCTTCCTTCAGGGACGGAAAATGCGCCTTGCGCTGGATTATACCAAGATCCAGCGCAAGCATGGCAATTATAAAAATGTTAAAAAGTACAATAATCAGGTTATCGTTCAAAGCACTTCAGCCGGTTAGATATTCATGGGGAAAAACTTGCGCAGAACACGAGGTATCGTAATCGATGTATTCCTTTGCCGAATAACGATTCTAACCCCGATTCAGGCGTTGTTGCTCCTTAGTAATAGTGGCTTTCTAAAAAGTTATGATGTTTATAAAAAATCAGTTCTAAATGCAAAATGTGCAGAGTAATATGAGCTTCCCTCTGCGTTAAAGTATTTATTTTAGACAGCTCAATTAATAGGTTAATGTAAAAAATATTTTATAAAAATGCACATTTATTGACATGATGAAGCATATAACATAGACCGATGTTTTTCTTCCTCAAATTCTTCCCTTGCAACTCCGAGAAGTCTTTCTTATATTAATTCACATAAAACCGCAAATATTTTTGGAACCCGCATGCAAAACATCATCGAATACATCAATAAAAATAACGACCGCTACATCGAAGAATTAAAAGCTTTTCTTGCAATTCCAAGTGTGAGTACGAAGTCCGAAAATAAATCTGATATGGAGCGGTGTGCAAAATGGCTGGTTGACCACATGGAAAAGATCGGAATGGAAAGTGTGAAAGTGTTTCCGACAGAGGGCCATCCGATCGTGTATGCAGACTGGCTGCATGCTCACGGGAAACCGACAATCCTAATTTATGGTCATTATGATGTTCAGCCCCCGGAACCGCTGGAACTCTGGGAATCCGATCCTTTTACGGGGTCAGTACGCGATGGGAAGATATTTGCCCGCGGCACGACTGACGATAAAGGGCAAATCATGATCCACTTAAAAAGTATGGAGGCATATCTCACCACGAATTCGTCATTACCCCTGAACATTAAACTGATCCTCGAAGGAGAGGAAGAAATCGGAAGCACACATCTTGAGGGATTCATTAAGGAGCATCGCGACCTGCTGAAAGCGGATATGGTGGTCATTTCCGATACCTCGATGTTTGCCGAAGGCGTGCCGTCAGTTTGCTACGGACTGCGGGGATTATCATACATGCAGGTTGACCTCGTGGGACCCAACCGTGATTTGCATTCCGGCTCTTACGGAGGTTCCCTGCACAACCCAATCCAGGCGCTCGCCGAGATTATTGCGAAACTCCATGACCGGAACGGGAAAATAACGATTCCGGGATTCTACAACGATGTGAGGAAGTTGACGAAAGGAGAGCGCGCCGCATTTAAGAAACTGCCCTGGAATGACAGGAAGTATGCGCGGAATCTCGATGTACGGGCTCTATATGGAGAAAAGGGATACACGACGCTGGAGCGTCTCTGGGTACGCCCGACTCTCGAGTGCAACGGTATCTGGGGCGGCTTTACAGGTGAAGGCGCAAAAACCGTCCTCCCGTCAAAAGCGTCGGCAAAAATTTCCATGAGGCTCGTTCCGAATCAGCACCCGGATAAGATCGCGGTCTTGTTTGAAAAATACATAAAGTCGATTGCCCCGAAAAGCGTCCGGGTAAGTGTCCGAAACCTGCACGGGGGTGAGCCGGCGATTACACCCATCGACAGCCCCGGCGTGAGGGCTGCCGTTGAGGCATTGTGGAAAGGTTACGGCAAGAGACCGCTGTATCAGCGCGAAGGAGGATCGATCCCAATCGTTGTTCAGTTCAAGAAAATACTCGGACTTGATACCGTCCTGCTTGGATTCGGATTACCGGATGAGAATGCACATGCGCCAAATGAGTTCCTTACTCTCGAGAATTTCTTCGGCGGAATACGGACAGTGGCTCACTTTTACAATGAGTTGCCGGAGTTTATGAAGTAGTCGGCGGACGCATAAAAACTGCCTGCAGTCACAGTGAAAATATATACAAAGACCGGTGATAAAGGAAAAACGGCGCTCTTCGGGGGAAAGAGGGTGCCGAAGGATGCTCTACGAATCGAGGCCTGCGGAACGATCGACGAACTAAATTCGATGATTGGCGTCTGTCGTTCGGCCAACTCTGTCAAAGCCATCGACACGATACTAGCCGAGATTCAGTCAGACCTCTTCTCCCTTGGCGCTGACCTCGCCGCGCCCCGTGAGAAAATGAAAATCGGTGTAAAGCAGCTGAATAAATCAACGCAGGTTCGCGTGGAGCACCACATTGATGAGCTGGAAACTCAGCTGGAGGAATTAAAAAATTTTATTTTTCCGGGTGGGAATCGATGTGCAGCACTAATTCACCTCGCCCGGACTGTCTGCCGCCGCGCTGAACGCCTCGTCGTGCGTCTTGCACGCGAGGAGAATGTCGGTGAAATTCCCCCCACATATCTCAATCGCCTCTCAGATTTACTCTTTGTCCTTGCACGTTGGTCGAATGTGCTCAGTAATACTCCCGAAGAAAAATGGATCTCCGAGTAGGGGACCATCTTACGACGGAGCAAATCTTTTCGGTACATCCGGAAGAATTTTTGAGTTGAGCGCGGCAGGAAAAAAAAAGAGCACCGGCAAGTTTGGCATTCCAACTTGGGAGGCGAAGTCAGAAACCGTGGATCCCGGCCGATGCTCAGGTTGTATGATACAATAAGACTTGGAAAAAAGCAAGGAAAATTTTTTACGATAACTTCGATAATATTTTGCGAATGTGTCATTTCGCATTCATTTTGAGGGATGGATCTTTTGACTTTCGCAGGAAAATTTTCTATCTTGGATGCAATTAATTCCGTATAATCCATCATTTGTTTACACATCACTGCATGCTTACTGAGTTCGGTCGGGTTTTTATTTTTCTGATCATCGGAGGCATATTCGTCGTGGCAGGTTTGGCTGCTGCCTGGCTGATCCGCCCCCACCGCTGGTACCCCGGAAAGCTCACAACGTATGAGTGCGGCGAGAAACCGCGCGGTGATGCCATCGTGATGTTCAATGTCCGGTTCTATGTTATCGCGCTTGTGTTCCTGATATTCGAGGTTGAAGTTGCGTTTCTATTCCCATGGGCGATGGTGTATCAGCAACTCGGACTCTTTGCCTTCCTTGAAATGATGGTGTTTCTCGGGATTCTCTTTGTGGGATATGCATATGTGTGGAAGCGGGGAGATCTGGAGTGGGATCGGCCGGTACCCTCAGTTCCTCTTACACCATCCGCAACGAAAAATCTCGGCCAAAAAATTACCGATCAAGTTTCTCCCTAACACTCGATTCTCTATGGGATTGTTGGATAAGAAATTTTCGAATAGTAATGTCATTATCACATCGCTGGATGATTTGCTGAATTGGTCGCGGCTGTCATCGATGTGGCCCCTGCAGTTTGGTCTTGCATGCTGTGCAATCGAAATGATGGCGACCGGTGCATCGCACTACGACCTTGACCGCTTCGGCATATTTTTCCGGGCGACACCGCGTCAGACTGATGTAATGATCGTCTCAGGAACCGTTACGCTGAAGATGGCGGAGCGGATCAGGACGCTCTACGATCAGATGGCTGAGCCGCGCTATGTTCTCTCGATGGGGAGCTGTGCGACGTGCGGCGGTCCCTATTGGGAACACGGTTATCATGTGCTGAAAGGCGTCGACAGAGTCGTTCCGGTTGATGTGTATGTCCCGGGCTGTCCGCCGAGACCCGAAGCCCTCCTCGAGGGAATTCTGAAGCTGCAAGAAAAAATTCGATCAGAAAGTATGGCAAAGAAAACCGCGTAGAATCTATGACACATCAGGAGATATCAGAACTTCTCAAGCAGCGCTTTACGGATGCAATCCTTGAAATCAAGACTACAAATGTGATCGATCCCTTTGTGAAGGTTTCTCAGCCAATGTGGAAAGAGATTGCCCTGTTCCTACGCAACGATCCGGCCATGCAGTTTGATTTTCTAATGTGCCTCTCCGGGGTCGACTACGGTAAAGGCGCTCTCGGGGTTGTGTACAACATCTATTCCATGACTCAGAAACATAAAGTGAACATTAAAATCGACGTACCGGCGGATTCGCCGGAAATCCCATCCGTGGCCGATGTGTGGCCCACTGCAAACTGGCACGAACGGGAAGCGTACGATCTCATCGGGATCAGGTTCAGCGGGCATCCCGATCCCCGTCGCATTCTCATGCCGTACGATTGGGAAGGGCATCCGCTCCGGAAAGATTATCAGGTGCCCGAGTTCTACCATGGAATGAAAGTGAAGTATTGAAAAATTAAGTCACCATGACTGAAATTCTTGCTAATCCGCTATTAACATCCACCGGTCGTCAGCTGCGACGCGAGGAAGTGATTGTCAATGTCGGACCGCAGCATCCAGCAACACACGGAGTACTCCGCCTGGAGGCAGTCCTCGATGGAGAAATCGTCGTCGATGTCATCCCCCACATCGGTTACCTGCACCGCTGTTTTGAAAAACATGCAGAATCCATGACGAACTACCAGCAGGTCGTACCGTACGTAGACCGGATGGATTATTGCGCAGCTATGAATATGGATTTCGGATACGTGCTCGCCGTCGAGAAACTGCTTGGTATAACTGTACCGGAGCGGGTTGAGTACATCCGGGTAATCATGGCTGAATTGCAGAGAATTGCTTCACATCTCATAGCAGCCGGTACCTATGGCCTCGATATCGGTGCCTGGACGCCTTTCCTTTACATGTTCCGCGAACGAGAACGAATTCTTGATCTCTTCGAGATGACCTGCGGCGCCCGCCTTCTCTATAACTACATGTGGGTAGGCGGTGTGTCGCATGACCTCCCGCCGGGATTTGTCGATAAAGCAAAGGACTTCTGCAGTTATTTCCGCCCCAAGGTAAAAGAGTATAACGATTTGCTCAGTTTCAACGATATCTTTGTGCGCAGAACTGCAAATGTCGGAGTACTGCCCGCGAAGACCGCAATCGCGTACGGATGCTCGGGACCGGTGCTTCGCGGTTCTGGAGTCAACTTCGACATTCGGCGGGATGATCCATATTCGGTCTACAATAGGTTCGAGTGGGAACCCCAGATAGGCCGCGGTGAAAGGGGAACGACGGGAGATTGCTGGGACCGGTACATGGTGCGCATTCGTGAGATGGAGCAGAGTATAAATATAGTGGAACAGGCATTGAACCAAATACCCGGGGGCAATGTATCATCGGCAATTCCCAAGAGAATAAGGCCGAATCCCGGCGATGTATATGTGAGAACAGAATCCGCCCGCGGTGAACTCGGTTTCTATATTGTCAGCGACGGCAGCGGCAGTCCCTACCGCGTCAAGGGAAGATCCCCCTGCTTCTCAAATCTTTCGGTCATACCGGAGATATCGCGTGGATGCATGGTGGCAGACCTGATCGCTATCGCGGGAAGTCTTGATATTGTTCTTGGAGAGGTCGATAGGTAAGACGGATGGAACAATTCCTCAGGAATATATTCGATAATGATTTTTTCGTCTATGGCATCATAGGTATCATTCCTCTGGTTTGGATCATTCCCTACGCACTTTTTGTTATTTACCTCGAGCGGAAGGTATCAGCGCACATGCAGGATCGCCTTGGCCCGATGCGGACGGGGGGATGGCATGGCTGGTCTCAGACCATTGCCGACATGCTTAAACTTCTGCAGAAGGAAGATATCGTTCCGGCAGCAGCCGATAAAAAACTCCACAAAATTGCACCGTTCGTCATCTTCATCGGATCGTACGCGGTTTATGCGGTTATTCCCTTCAGCAGTCAGTATGTCGGTAGCAATATAAGTCTCGGCCTTCTGTACGTTGTTGCCATTTCGTCCCTCGCCGTGGTGGGAATTCTCATGGCAGGGTGGGCTTCCAATAACAAATGGTCTCTGCTTGGGGCGATGCGGGCGGTGGCGCAAATCGTCAGCTACGAAATCCCGACAATACTTTCGATCCTCGTCGTCGTCATGATTGCCGGATCGCTGAACCTACAGGATATCAATGAAATGCAGTCGGGGTGGTTCTGGAACTGGTTCATATTTAAAAACTTCCCGTTTGTCTTTATTGCATTCATCATCTACTTTATCGCTTCACTGGCCGAAACGAACCGGACGCCGTTTGACATCCCCGAAGCAGAATCTGAACTTGTGGCAGGCTACATCACCGAATACAGCGGTATGAAGTTTGCGATGTTTATGCTTTCGGAATTTGTGAATATGTTTGCCGTGTCGGCCATCGCTGCAACAATATTTTTCGGTGGATGGAACAGTCCGTTCGGAGAATTTCTCAGCGGTCCGTTATGGGGAGTCTTCTGGTTCCTCTCCAAGGGCATGGTGTTCGTTTTCGTGCAGATGTGGCTTCGCTGGACTCTCCCACGGTTGCGCGTCGACCAGCTTATGTATGTATCTTGGAAAGTGCTGACACCTTGGGCATTCGGCTGTATCATCGGTGTCGGTTTGTGGATGGTGTTGTAGTGGCACCAAGAAACGTATGAAAAAATATTTTACTGATATTGCAAAAGCGGTATGGACGGTATTGATCGGTATGAGGATCACGCTGGGGCACCTCTTCGTTCCGGCGGTCACGATACAGTACCCCGATGTCAAACTGAAACTTCCCGAACGCGCACGGAACCGACTTTTTGTCAACATGGATGATTGCATCGGCTGTCTGCAGTGCGAAATGGCATGTCCGGTAAATTGCATCACAATCGAAACGATGAAATCGCTACCTACGGACGATCTCGGTACGACCTCCACAGGGATGAAGAAGAAACTGTGGGTCACACGCTTCGACATCGATATCGCAAAGTGTTGTTACTGCGGTCTCTGCGTCTATCCATGTCCGACTGAATGCATCAAGATGACCGAAGTGTACGAATTCTCGGAATTCGAGAGGAATAATCTTCTCTACAATTATGTAACGTTGACACAGCCGGAGATCGATGTAATTAAAACAAAAATCGCGTCATCCGAAAAGGAGCAGGCGACAAAGAAAGCCGCCGAAGCGCAAGCGAAACAGACTCCAGCCCCTCCGGCGCCAGCTCGCCCGGGTAAGGATGATAAGAAGGGGGGCGCTCAGAAGACGTGAGGACTGGTACGGTACAGATACTATGAACCTTTTTGACCTTGTTTTTTATTTCTTTGCGATTGTCGTTCTGTTCTCGGCGGGTATTGTCGTTTTCTCACGGAACATAATACACTCCGCCTTCGCGTTGCTGTTCACTTTTTTCGGCGTTGCCGGAATTTACGTACTGCTGAACGCCGATTTCCTGGCTGTTCTCCAGCTCCTGATCTACGTCGGCGGCATCCTCGTCCTGCTCGTGTTCGGCGTTATGCTAACGAATAAGGTAATCAACGTTGATATTAAGACCGGTACGATGCAAACTCTGCCGGCGGCGCTTCTAGTTTCAATGATGGCAGGAACACTCTGCGGCATATTCTACGGAACAGATTGGTTCGTCGTGGAAAAGACGCCCGAAGCGGCAACCACGATAAAGGATCTTGGTGAAATGTTCCTCACCACCTACTTACTCCCGTTTGAAATTGCATCGGTAATTCTTGTGGTAGCATTGATCGGAGCTGCAATGATTGCGCGCCGGGAAAAATCGGCAACAAAGTGATAGGAGACCATTTCAAGAGGTAGCGAACTATGCACGTCAGTCTTACGCACTATATTATTGTAAGCGCCATTCTCTTCTCGCTTGGTCTGTTCGGTGTGATTACAAGAAAAAATGCGATTCTCGTTCTGATGGGGATCGAATTAATACTTAATGCTGCCAACATTAATTTTATTGCTTTTTCGCGGTACGGCGGTCTGAAACTCGATGGACAAGCAGTCGCCGTGTTCATCATCATTCTGGCAGCCGCGGAAGCGGCTGTGGCGCTTGCGATTATTCTGAATATCTATAAGCGGTTTCAGAACGTGAACGTGGATGAAATTAATACTTTGAAGGAATAACGATTTGTCGCCGGAACTTCTCATACAACTGTCTCTGACCGTACTGCTTCTCCCTCTGGGTAGTTTTCTTGTTATCATCTTTTTTGGAAAACGACTTTCACGGCAGGGGGATTGGCTGGGAACTTCGATACTGTTTCTGTGCTTGGCACTTTCACTTTTCATCGTGTATGCGAAGTTGTCGTTTTTCACGGAAGAACTGTATTACACCTTTCAATGGCTTGATTTCGGCAACGTTCCCCTTATCGGCAATCTGACGATCTCCCTCGGTCTCGTTGTTGATAACCTTTCAGTCATCATGATGCTCGTCGTGTGCATTGTGAGTACGTTTGTTCATCTTTTTTCGATCGGCTACATGCACGGAGACGTGCGGTACTCGCGTTATTTTGCATTCCTGGGGCTTTTCACTTTCTCCATGCTGATGATCGTACTGACCAATAATTTCTTCACGATGTACGTCGGATGGGAGCTGGTGGGATTAAGCTCCTATCTTCTGATCGGTCACTGGTACGAAAAGAGGTCGGCCTCGAACGCCGCCATCAAGGCATTTGTAGTGAACCGCATCGGCGACATAGGGATGTTCGCCGGCATCCTGATTCTGTATTTCACCTTCCGGACATTTGGTTTCAGGGAAATTTTTGCAATGATGGCCGCCGGGAGAATTCCGATGGGTAGCGAAGCGTGGCTGACCGCGGCGGGTATTCTCATATTCTGCGGCGCTATCGGTAAATCGGCGCAGTTTCCGCTGCATGTGTGGCTTCCCGACGCGATGGAAGGTCCTACGCCGGTCAGCGCTCTTATCCATGCCGCCACTATGGTGGCGGCCGGGGTGTACCTCATAGCGAGGACGTTCCCGATCATGACCGCTGATGCACTGATCGTCATAGCATACATCGGAGCCATCACAGCATTCATATCAGCAACGATTGCTATAGTACAGAATGATATCAAAAAGGTGCTTGCATATTCGACGATATCTCAGCTCGGTTATATGGTGATGGGTCTTGGCGTCGGTGCGTACACGGCCGGGTTCTTTCACCTCACGACACACGCAATGTTCAAGGCAGGTTTATTTCTCGGTTCCGGTTCAGTGATTTATGCAATGCACCATGCGCTTCATCAGCAGGGTGATCACACCACCGACCCTCAGGATATCCGGAACATGGGCGGGCTCCGTTCGAAAATGCCT
>CAYGZY010000119.1:0-26274 GCA_964354485.1 uncultured Chlorobiaceae bacterium
CTGGTTCTGAAACGGTCGATCAAATCGATCAGAGGATCGTAATCCGTCCGTCTCTCATCAAAGATAATCATCCGACAGACTTCCTGCTTCTCTTTCGATATTTTGTACAGGGGGAGGATTTTCGATGCATGGACAATAGCTATGTCGAGACCATATTCAACCGCGTAGTGTAGGAACACACTGTTGAGGACTTTCCGCGCATCAGGTGGGAGGCCGAACGAGATATTGCTGATGCCGAGGCTTGTCTGCACCTTCGGAAATTCATTCTTCAGTGTTCTGATTGCCTCCAGCGTGTTTATGCCGGCACGTCGGAATTCCTCGTCGCCCGATGCAAGAGTGAACGTGAGCGGATCGAAGATCAGGTTGTGCTCATCAAGATCGTACTGCTGAATTGCGATTGAGTGGATGCGTCTTGCAACTTCAATTTTTCTTTCTACAGACTTCGCCATTCCTTGTTCATCAATCATCATCGCGATCACTGCAGCGCCGTATACACGGCACAGCCCCAACACTTTTCCCATTTTTTCCTCCCCCTCTTCCAGGTTGATCGAATTGATGATGGACTTCCCGGCAAGGACTTTCAGACTATTTTCGATCACGAGAGGGTCAGTCGAATCGAGCATGAGCGGAGCGGTCGACTGTGTATTCAGCCGTGTTACGATCTCCCGCATATCCCGCATCTCATCCCGGTCAACGTATGCCGTGCATACATCGAGTATGTGCGCGCCTCCCCGTATCTGCTCCTTTGCCATCTCAACTATACCTTCCCAATCATCGCGCATTAGCAATTCCCGGAACTGCTTGCTGCCATTCGCATTCAGCCTCTCACCGACAAGAACGGGTGGCCGATCAATTCTGAGAGGAACAGTCTGGTAGGTACTCGAACAGCTCGAGAGGTAATTTCTGGGACGATCCTGAGGAGAAAGGCTGCCCACTGCCTTTACTAATTCACGGAGGTGCTCCTTCGTTGTTCCGCAACATCCTCCGGCAACGTTTACACCCATGTCGATGACAAAATGAGACATGTATCTGACAAATTCGGATGCAGAAAGCGGGTAATGCGCCTCGCTGCCTACCGTTTCAGGAATACCAGCGTTCGGCATGACCATGATTGATTTTGAATTGTTCGCGTAGAGGTATCTTATACTCTCCGACATCTCTTTCGGTCCGGTTGCGCAGTTAATTCCGATTACATCGATGTCGAAGGGCTCAAGCGAAGTCAGGGCGGCTGATATCTCAGTCCCAAGGAGCATTGTACCACTCTGCTGCAGAGTCACAGAAACAATCACGGGTATTCGTCGCCTGGCTTCGGTAAAATATTTCATGATACCGGCCACAGCCGTCTTTGCCTGGAGAATATCCTGACATGTTTCTACGACGAGGAGATCCGCTCCGCCCTCTGCGAGGCCCTTTGCCTGAATGTAGTACCCCGAAACCATCTGATCGAAATCTGCCTGTCCTAGCGAAGGGAGTTTAGTAGTCGGGCCCATGGATCCTGCGACATAGCGCGGTCGATCGTTCGAAGCAT
This sequence comes from uncultured Chlorobiaceae bacterium, assembly GCA_964354485.1. GTDB lineage: Bacteria > Bacteroidota > Ignavibacteria > UBA10030 > SZUA-254 > CAYGXH01. The sequence continues at coordinate 1,529 of CAYGZY010000119.1, forward strand.
AACTGCGTGCGACGCGCCGAGCCAGAAGAGCTGCATTGTAGTTCAGATTGTATGCATCAGCGGCAAGACCGTACTCATTCAGTACAATCGGGCTCGCTCCGAAGGTGTTTGTTTCCACGACATCACAACCTACCTCAAGAAAATCCGCATGAACCTTCTCGATTGCAGAAGGGTGTGAGACTACGAGGTACTCATTGCACCCCGCATATTTTTCACCTCCGTAATCGTCCGGAGTTAGATGCTGGGCCTGTATATTCGTACCCATCGCGCCATCGAATACAATGATCTTTTCCCGCAACAGCGTCAGAAATGGTTTCATAGGATTTAAGGCAGACAAGAAGAGCGATCGGATTTAGGTTCCAGCCGTGTTCACCAGCCGCTCTCTAAGCGAACATCTTTCTCCTTTCAGGTATCCGCAATCAATTCATAAATGACAGACGTGACAAACGACAATCCGTACACTGCAAAGCCGTTAGAACGCGATAATAACCTAAGCTTATGCTCTCCAAATTCCCTGTTTTTAACGATGCTGAATAACCGGGCTTCATCGACGATAAGATAACTTCGACCCTGTTCATCAAAACGAATGTCATTCCCGGCATCCGCTTTCTGCAGGTAGCCGCCGTCCTGTTCAACGAAAACCTGAAATCCCTTCTCACCTTCCGGTTTAATGACACCGGCTACTTCCTTCGCCTGATAGAGAACGGTTAGATAACCTCCGTGCGGATCCTCCGTATTCAACTGCAGGTAATTCCTGTCGCTGAACCAATCACCGGAAATATAGACTCTCCCCTCGACATAATATCCGGGATCTTCGTAATGGACTGTAGATTCCGGCGAGAATCCTTCTCTATTCCCGATTGTTCCACGCTGCCAGCCCGTGAGGATTTCCGGTGTTTCACGAAAACAGATCGCACCCGGACGATCAGATTCGCGCAAAGGTTCCATAACGATCGGAACTTCATCAAGATATCCCGCATTTGTAAGGAGCGATTGTATTGCATGTTCAAAATTCTGATACTGCCCCTCCCCCGCATGCATGTAGCGGATGTAACCATATTTATCAACAAGACATTTCGTAGGTCGCACCATGCATCGGAAAGCATTCCAGACTAAATAATCGTTATCCATAACAACGGGATACTGTATACCGAGTGAATCCACCGCCTTTCGCACCCGCACGGGATCACGTGCGAACGGAAACTGTGGTGTATGCACAGAAACCATGATCAGTCCCTCTTCGATATATCTCTTGTGCCATTCTTTTAGATATGGCACAGCGCGCAAACACCGGAGGCATGTATAATCCCAGAAATCGATGAGTATAACATATCCCCGCGATGCTGCGATCGGTATGGGATCGGCATTAAGCCAGTAATCACCGTAAATTTCAGGTACCCGAAATTGCTGAGGCAGTATTTCCATATTTAGTAATAACTATCGATAAAAATATAGATAAATCACTGAGGAGAAGCAAACACGGCATGCATGACCGGAGAAATAAGTCGGTCTGGATGAGATCTATGTCGTTCTACAGACATGTGTTAATATCGGCTTCCGGTCATTTTTTTGAGGATGCTTTTCTCTTCCCGTCGACGATAACGACAAATTCTCCCTTCAGATGTATTCTGCTGATCTGTTCGTAAAGTTCATCCGGCCAACCGCGTAACACCTGTTCATCAGGAAGGGTGAGGTTAAACGCAACCGCTATTTGCCGATCACGGTTAAAAACAACCGCCAAATCGTGTATAAGTCCGGCAAGACGGTACGGAGTATCCATATATATCATGACACGCGGTTCATTTCGCAGTTGCAGGAGTTCGGACTTCCGCTTTTCGGACTTTTGTGACAAAAATCCGCAGAATACGAATTCATCGATGAAAAAACCGCTCAGCACCAAGGCAGGCACAAGCGACGAAACGCCCGGAATCGGGACGATGCGAATGCCTCTATCGATAGCCATCTTCACGAGAATTTTCCCCGGATCCGAAAAAACAGGCGTTCCGGCATCTGAAATGAGAGCGATGTTTTTACTGTCGTTGAGGTATTGAACTATCACACCCGACATTTCTGCCTCATTGTGCTCATTGAGGGCTTCGCAAAGCTTGTCTTGTAATGCGTGAAGGGCAAGGAACCTATGTCCGACTTTTCTCTCCTCGTATACTACTATATCGGCTTCTTTCAGTATTTTCAACGCACGGAAAGTAATATCATCTTCGTCTCCGATCGGAATTGAAACAAGGTATAGCGTACCACTCATGTAATGACACCGTGTGACGATTCGCCTGAGATAGACCGCTCTTTCCATAAATCCATCGTCGCGACGAGAACGGCCGTCAGTGGTACGGCAATAAGGAGTCCTACAAATCCAAGAAAATATCCGAAAACAAAGAGGGAGATCATGAGCAGGACCGGGTGAAGACCGACTTTTTTACCGATGATCTTCGGAGCGAGGATCGAATTTTCAACAATTTTCTGTGCAGCATACATGATAATCACACCGGTTACTTTTACTATTACGGGATCGCCGCTGAAACACGCTACGATCGTAGCAACCGCCAGACTGATTATCAAGCCGACGTACGGGATGAAATCCAGCAAAGCGGTCATGATACCGAGGACGATCGCATAATGAACCCCCAGGAGAGAAAGTACAACCGTGGATATGATACCCTGGATGATTGCCACGACCATTGCTCCCCGAAAATATTGACCCAGTACTCCGTCGATTTTCTGAAAGTAGGATCGGAACGCAGACCGGCGTGATTCTGGAACGAGCGATGTAATTGTACCGGTGACCTTTGGAAAATCTTTGAGGAGGTAAAACGTTACGAATGGAACCAGTATAATGTTGAGAATCTGCACAACGATCGACGAAATATTTGATAATAAATTTGACGCTCCCTCTAGAAGCGCGGCAAGAACCGATTCCACCCCCGAAGGTATATGCTTTTCGAGTGTTTCGCTTATCGATTCCGTTGGAATCCCCCACTCTTTCAGAATATTGAAGAGTGTTCCATCTCTGAGCGAATCAATGGACCGGTTTGCAAATGAAGATATCTCCTCTACTATACCCTGAAACTGCACGAACACCACTGGCATGACGATGATGAAAAACCACATTGTGAGTCCGGCTGCAGCAGCGATGATAACAAGTGCAGACAACCACCGTGGTATGTGCTTCCGCTCGAGCCGATTCACCATCGGATTCAGGATGTAGGCAAGGAGGAACGAAACAACGAAAGGCGTGAGGACGCCAATGAGCGTATCGAAGAACCACACGCAGAAAAGAAATACGGAGAGCCACAGAAGACGATTTAACAGGCGATTCTCACGGAATGGATAGAGTATAAAAACCAGACCTGCAAAAATGACTACCGGTGAGAGCGACGGCAGGATGAGGTACACCATGAGAAGAAGCAGAGCGGCGCCGATGATAAAGGCAAATACGACAGTGACATTCCACTGTGTGTCTTTCTGTCTATTTTCACCTTGCATAATCTTTTTATTTCCCCGTATGTCCGAATCCCCCTGCACCGCGCTCAGTCCGTGCGAGATCAGGTACTTCCTGCCATTCAGCCTGCACGACAGGAGCAATTACCATCTGCGCGATTCTATCTCCTCTACGGATGAGAAAGTCGCTCCCGCCGAAATTCGAAAGGATGATTCTTACCTCCCCCCTGTAATCCGAATCGATAGTGCCGGGAGAATTAAGAACGGTGATCCCCTGCTTAAACGCTAAACCGCTTCTTGGCCTGATCTGAGCCTCATAACCGTGCGGGACTTCAATTGAAAATCCGGTCGGTACCAATACTGTTTCGCCATGCTTGACCGCAATTTCCTTTTCAACCGCAGCACATATATCCATTCCCGATGAATCGGTTGTCGCGTATGACGGCAGTGGTATGTCTGAGATTCCGGGATTCGTACGTGATATTCTGATATTTATTTTTTTATGCGACATAGTATGTACGTAAGATTGTGTAAATATAAATAAATTTATGGTGAAAACATATAAAATATTTTACTGGCAAGTGACAAATAAAGTGGATTTATTCTCGTATTTCCCTATATTCCTAAATAATGTACCCGAATACGTCACCATATTATTCATCCGATAATGAAGAGACGTGCTTATCTCATCGTTGTTTTTAAAAAGTTAAAATCTATCCTTAAAGAATATGAATCACAACTAACGGTGAGGGCGGATTTCGATTCGCGGTATGAACTGTGGTCTAAGAAAGATGTAATAATAGGAGGGGAAAAACGCAAAGAAGTACTTTTCACTGCCCTGATTATTCAGAGTTCGTACGTCGGTTTTTATTTCATGCCCGTATATACAAACCGGGACCTAAAAAAGGTATTCGGACCCGAGCTCCTAGCAACTCTCAAGGGGAAGTCGTGCTTCCATATAAAAAAAGTTGATGCTATCCTCCTGAGACAGATTAAATCTGCATTGAAAAAAGGATTCTCCGAATATAAAAAGAACGGCTGGATTTAAAATTTAAAGAAGGACTCTTGGAAACGGAACAATATTCTCACACAAGGACGAACATCCTTATCCTCATAGCCGTAATTTTTACCGGGCTGACTCTCGGGATCGGGACCTATACTTTCATCTATGCGAAAGGTGGTTCGTACTTGACCAACGACCCGAATGCTTGCAACAACTGTCATGTGATGAACGATCACTTTGAGAGCTGGATAAAATCAAGTCATCACGCCGTTGCGGTATGCAACGATTGCCATACGCCGGAAGGTTTTTTCCCGAAATACTTCACGAAAGCTTCAAACGGTTTCTGGCATTCATGGGGATTTACCACGGGAATATTTCCCGATCCGCTGCAGATTAAGAAGAGCAACAGGGAAATCACACAGGAATCATGCCGTAAATGTCACCGGGAAATGGTTGAAGCGATTGAGGGAGAAAATACAAAACAAGAAAATTTATCATGCGTACCCTGTCACCAATACGTCGGACATCAGTAACTAACTTGTAAGGATCAATACCATGATTTCAACGGGATCACAAGGATCTGAACAGCAACGGGAAAAAAATAAAAAACGCGGATACCGCTTCTACATTCTCACCGCAGCGGTCCTCGCGGTTATCACATTCGGTCTTATAATGCTTCTCGTGACCATCGTTGAGCACAAACAAGAAGCTCGAAATCCCTTCTTTCGGGTAGTCGACCTGACCGACACGACCGAAGATCCGGCTATCTGGGGAAAGAACTTTCCTCTGCAGTACGACGACTACCTGAAAACGACCGATCAGATTCGAACCCGTTATGGGGGCAGCGAAGCTATCCCAAGAACACCGACCAACGCGGATCCCCGGTCAATCGTGGCACAATCCAAGCTTGAGAAGGATCCGCGATTGAAAACCATATGGGCCGGTTATGCATTTGCCCGCGATTTCCGGGAAGAAAGAGGTCATGCGTTCATGCTCGACGATCAGACATTCACGGAACGACAGATTGCTGTGAAGCAGCCGGGAACCTGCATGCAATGTCATGCTTCTATATATGTCCCTTTGAAAAAACTCGGGGGCGGCGACCTCCTTAAAGGTTTTGAAGTAATGAACAGCATGCCGTACGCTGAAGCCCGTAAGCACGTCACACGATCGATTGCATGCATCGACTGTCATGATCCGTTAACAATGCAGCTTCGTGTGACACGCCCCGCGTTCATGGAAGGCATCCGCAAGGTAAAAGAAACTCAGGGAATTAAGGACTACGAAGTGAACAGCATGGCGACCAGGCAGGAAATGAGGATATACGTCTGCGGTCAGTGTCATGTTGAGTATTATTTTAGGGGTCCGGAGAAACGCCTCGTCTTTCCCTGGCAGAAAGGATTGATCGTCGACAGCATTCTCGCGTACTATGATGCCGTCTCACACAAAGACTGGACCCACGCAGAAACCGGTGCAGATGTTCTGAAAGCACAACACCCCGAATTTGAATTATGGAATCAGGGAATCCATGCCCGGTCGGGAGTCGCGTGTCCCGACTGTCATATGCCATACAAACGTGAAGGCGCATTCAAGATAAGTGATCACCACGTTCGAAGTCCTCTTCTTAACATCAACAAGGCATGTCAGACCTGCCACAAGTGGCCCGAAGAAGAATTAAAATTCCGCGTTGAAACGATTCAGGATCGAACCTTCGGGCTTCGCGAATTAGCGATGGATGCGCTCACAGAACTCATATCCGACATCAAGATACATCGAAGTCAGGGTGCATCCGATAAAACCATCGCGGAGTCGCGGAGGTACCAGCGAAAAGCGCAGTTCTTATTCGATTTTGTGGAAGCGGAGAATTCAATGGGATTCCACGCACCGCAGGAAGCCGCTCGAATACTTGGTGAATCGATCAACTTCAGCCGAAAGGGTCAGGTATCCCTCCTGAATGTCCGTGTAAAATGATTATTAAATCTGTAAAAGGTAAGCAATGAAGCCAACTTCCTCAGTTGGCTTCATTAGTTCAGAATCAGATTTTACTTTTCGCAACGAAGAGTACCGGCAGATATTTCTTCACCAGTTCATATAAACCAAACAGCGCGCCCACATAGAATACGTCACCAATCAGTGTATTCCTGAAAAACGGAATTGCCGCAATATAGCATTGGTACAAACCTGCCAGATCATGCGTATACATCGACTGAGCTGACAGCCAGACACCAAAATTTGTTATAAGAAAAAAAAGAATTGAGCCTGCGAATGTCGCCCCGATAGTCGTTTTTATACCCTGGTGTTTGCGCAGCCAGAGTCCGACTACCCCGATCAACAAAAAACTCACATATACCCACAACATCACATCATGAAAACCGATAAAGTAATCACTTATAAGCATGACTGCGAGCGGAACGACGAATGTATGTCTGCGGTCGAGGTATACGCCGCTGAATAGCGCGATTGCAGTAATTGGTACCACGTTCGGTGGATGCGGTAACAGTCGCGTAAGTACCGCAATCAGGATCAACGAAAATGTGAAAATATATTTACCCATTTATTCTCCTTCGATCAGTATTAACGATAGTGTAACATTAAAGTATAGTTAAATATTCTCTCTCAAACAACATTTAGTGGCGCAATCCGATCGTGCCGCGGAAGATGCGCCCGGGCATAGGGTATCCTTCGAACGTTTCGTACGATTTGTTAAAAATGTTGTTGATTTCAGCTTTCAACATCAATTGCACACCGAATAAGGAACGCTCTGCCATTACGTTCGCACTCGATATGACATATGAAGGCAAAGATTGTGAGTTGTCCGTTGTTGTGTACCTTTTACCCACAAAATTATGGAAAATGGTAACGGTAAACGGATTGATTTCCATCGATATCCTTACGTTGAAGAGGTCTTTCGGTACGTATGCCAGCTGTTTCCCAAATGTTGAATCTGTGGCGCCATATCGGTTCATTTTTCGGGCATCGGTGAAAGAGTAATTGACATCGATATTCAGCAGATGATTGAATAAATCGCATTCATACCGAACTTCCACACCTTCTGATACCGCTTTTCCGATATTTTGCGGGTTGAAGGTGGTAAGATCGAAAATAATGCGGTCTGTAATATCCTGATAATAATACGTCAGAGAACCGTTGTGTTTTCCCCATAAAGCGGCCTCTGCTGAAAGACCAGCGTCAAAACACGATGATCGTTCTGACCTCAGATCCGGATTGCTGAAATTACGGAAGTAGAGATCGTTGAATGTCGGCACACGAAAGTTCTGACCCGCACTTGCCCTTGCCCGTACTTCACCTTCCTTCAGCAAGCGGATGTTCAATCCAATTTTGGGTGTGATGGCATAATCAACGTCCGAAGTATTGTCAAAGCGAACGGTTTGGAACAGGAAAAACCGATCAAGATAATCACGATCGAATGTAAACTCTGTTTCACCTGATATGTAGAGAGCTTTTTGCACACGGGTAATTCTGGAATCAAAATCGTTGCTCCGGAGCACTCCTTCGCTGAATTCCCCGCCTACGATGGTCCGGATATTGTCGGTCATTTTGAAAATAACCTGCGGATTCAGATTCACCTGGATATTTTTGTAATAGGAGTCTATTGGAAAATACCCCTGCGGATCCCTGTAATTCTCAAGCATGTAACGAAATCCTGATCTGACAGTCAATGTTATATTTTCCAGAGAATTGCTTTCGTAGTTAGCGAAGATACCGGCATCATCATCAGACTGACGGGCAAGCGGAGTTGGATAACTGCGTGAACCGGGAACACCAAACTCAGTCTTATAGAATTGACTCCGGATCTGCAGATACGACTTTTGGTGTGGTATCGTTTTGAGTGAGACCGTCCACTTCCTTTTCGTATAATCTGCGTTTCCCCGCTCGATTTCCGAAACAGGCGATGAAGGTCTCTCTTCGCGAAATAGGTAATTGTCCCTCGATCTCTCCAGTGCATAGCCGGCACGAAGTCCGATCGGTCCTATGATCCCGTCGACATTTAAAAGGGCGGAAAATAAACCGTACGACCCGACGGATGTCTCAAATTCTGCTCCGGCGCGTGATCTTTGCTGTCTGGTGATGATATTTACGACCCCGCCCACAGCATCAGATCCATAGAGCGCTGAGTTACCGCCATGAACAATTTCAATAAAATCGATGTTTGTCAGAAACTCCGGATTCAGATAGCCGATACCATTTTGCATACTGTTTTGGCGAACGCCGTCCACGAGGATGAGGAGGTGCTGGGACGATGTGCCGCGGACCGAAGCGGTCTTTAACGAGGCGCCCCCGCCCAGGTCATTAACGAACATTCCCGCAGAATTCTTCAGTAAATCAGCAACCGTAGATCCATTTACCGCTTTCACATCGTTTATATCGAGTACATCAACATTTACAGGAGAATCGTGTATACAAATTGCACTTCGTGTTGCGGTCACAACGACTTCCGGTATCGGATAGATTTTCAATGAATCCGCACTCTGTTTCTGACAAAAACAAAGTGATATTCCCACCAACATATATCCGATAATACTGAAATATTTCACTCGAAAATCTTATCTAGAAAAATGATAAAAAAAGCCCTGATCTCCAACATGAGGTGGTCAGGGCAAAATATTGTATTTAAATAAGTTAAGCGCCTTCCCACGAAGGTTTTTATGCGAACAATATTGGCCGGTCTCCTGGCTCTCTGAACCTCATATCGTCTTCCCGCCATGCATATGACTGACAGTGACATTATGACAGAGGTGAGTTCTTTTTAATATTCAGATTACAGTTGCGGGGCAGCTTCCGACTTTCACGGAATTCCCTGATCGTAGAGTAAAATTTCACGATCTCCAACATATATATTCCAAAGAACGCGAGGTAATAACTAAAAATAAAGCTACAATAACGTCACAATTTACTGATTAATAAAATATCAGTCAAGTCAGATGCTAATACCCAACGGCCGATCCTCCCTCACGTGGATCTGGGCCGCCGTATATCCATCCGGTATTATGATCCAGATGTATTGCTTCCACCTCACCGCACGAAGAATCTATAATTCGCAGTGAATGTCTGCGTAATGCAAGGTTACTAAGTACATCGGCTGGTAAACCGTACCTTTCGATGATTATTTCATCAGGATACCATTGATGGTGAAAGCGAGGCATATCGACAGCCTCCTGAATATTCATACCAAAATCGATGACGTTCACGATTACCTGCAAAACGCCTGTAATTATACGCGAGCCTCCCCGTCCGCCCAGAACTAAAAACGGTTTGTCGTTCTTGACTACTATCGTTGGAGTCATTGAGCTGAGTGGTCTTTTTTCCGGTTCTATGGAATTCGATACACCGCCGATCAATCCATAGCTGTTGGGAACTCCCGGTTGTGCGCTGAAGTCATCCATCTCGTTATTCAAAAAAAAACCTGCCCCATCCACAATTACCTGACTCCCGAAGAGGTCGTTCACGGTATAAGTAACTGCTACGCTGTTCCCATCTGCATCTACTACAGAATAGTGGGTTGTGTGCGGAGAATCTTTCTTCAAAAGCTCAGGTCGTATTTCTGATGACGGGCGAGCCGCAAGCGAGTCAATTTTGATCCGTCGCTCCGTTGCGTACTCCTTCGACAGGAGCAAATCCGTCGGGATCTCGGTAAAGGCCGGATCGCCCAGATAATGTGCACGATCTGCATAGACGCATTTCATAGCTTCCGCCATATTGTGAACGGCAGAAGAAGAATGAAACCCCATCGAATTAAGATCATATCCTTCGAGGATGTTGAGGAGTCCGATAAGGCAGATTCCGCCGGAGCTTGGAGGCGGAATGGAATAAACTTCGTAACCGCGGTACGAGCCCTTGAGCGGAGTCCGTTCAATCACCCGATAACTCGCAAGATCATCCTTTGTGATGAATCCTCCCCCCCTCTTCATCTCGTCGATCATGAGGTTTGCCGTCGTCCCGATATAAAAATCTCGTCCGTCGGTATCGCGGACGTGTTCAAGTACAGCGGCCAGTTCAGGAAGACGGAGCGTATCCCCCTCGCGATAGAGATCCCCGTTTTTGGTAAATACTTTTACCGTCGATTCAAATTCTCGGAGATCTGTCTCATAGTCATGCAAGTTTTCATCAAGGTTACGGTCTACCACGAATCCGCTGTAAGCTGTTTCGATAGCAGGTTGAATGACATCCCCCAGATCCATCGTGCCATATTTGTGAAGAGCTTCAACAAGTCCGGCTACCGTACCGGGAACACCTGCAGATCTGTGACCCCTGACGATATCACGCGTGACATTCCCTGCAGTATCCACATACATGTCACGCCATGCGGATTTCGGTGCCTTTTCCCTGAAATCCAGACAAAAAGCTTCCCCACCTGCATCACGATAAAGGAGAAATCCTCCACCGCCTATGTTACCTGCTTCCGGGAAAACAACAGCAAGGGCAAAACCCACCGCAACTGCGGCATCGACTGCATTTCCACCCTTTTGCAGTATGGAAACGCCTATCTCCGATGCAATACGGTGCGCCGAAACGACCATACCATTCCGGCTGCGGACCGGCTTGCCGGAAGCCGGATAAACCGCTGTGTAGAGGTTAACTACGACAACAAGGGAAAGGATAAATCTGGATGCGGAATTCATACGATGTCGGACGGGATTAATCCGGTTTTTTAAACGTTAAAATGGCAGATCATCCTTCTCCGGTCCGGGTTGTTCCTGCACGCGTTCCGTTTCCGGACTCGAACCAGTCGCAGCACGCGAATCGAGCATGATGAGATCATCGGCAACAACATCCGTTGCGTATCTTTTAACGCCGGTATTCTTATCATCCCACGATCTGGTCTGCAATTTTCCCTCAATATAGACCTTACTCCCTTTTTTGAGATACTGCCCGCATATATCTGCAAGTTTGCGCCATGCGACGATATTATGCCATTCTGTTTTCTCCTGTAGGTTTCCGCTATCATCCTTCCAGCGCTCGCCGGTTGCCATGGAAAATTTTGCTAGGGCAACACCCGACGCCGTGTAACTCATCTCCGGATCTTTCCCGAGATGTCCGATGAGCAAGACCTTGTTCAAACTTTTGCCTGCCATAAAAGTTCTCCTTTACGTTTAAGATGTTTGTGGTTATTTTGGTAATGTGAATTAATCACCATTGTACAATCGATATCTGATCCCCACGAGAATCAGATACTGTTTGGTGAGTAAGTAGAGCACTCCCTGGTTGATTTCTATGTCTATAATCCTATCGCATATTCTACCGGTTCTCAGAACCGGAGGCGCGATGTTTCCCCGGATTATTCCCTCGTTATCTATCACGGAAACCGTACAACTTTCTGCCATCATGAAAAATCTCCCATCAACGGTAAACGGTTTACCGGGGCCCGGGATGGGTTTGGTTGTAATATAATTACCATATATATCAAAAACAACAATGCGATTTAAATCAGATACATAGATTAATTCGTTTTTATTAGAAATCCGTATGGTGTGAGGTTCAATCAGCCTTCCGAGACCTGCATCATGACCGCCGAACGTGCGATCGATCCGGTCACTTGCACCAATTTTACGGATATTTTTGTCCTCTTTATCGATGACGTAGAGAGAACCGAAACGGTCGATTGCAATACTGGAGGGGAATCCAAACACTTTCTCCATGGACGCCTGAACATCGGTTTGGGGAATAGATGAAATAAAATTAAGGTCCCTGTCAAAGCGGTGGATACGGTTCGAACCATAATCCGCAACGTAGATATCCAATCCGTTCGGCGATATGATATCCTGGAACTGGTTGATCGCATTATCCCGCCAGGAATGACTCTCACCGGCTGTGATCGTCGTATCCTTTATTGTAATTTTCTGCAGTGTATTGCGTCCGCGATCGAGTATGTATATCCGTCCCAGTGGATCAACGGAAATTGCAATGGGATCATGAAACCACTTGCCAAGAGGTATGGAAGTAAATGATGAATCAATCGATAGATCCTGTCGCTGAACCGGCTGGCACCATACCACGGAACTCATGTAAAACCAAATGATGATTAGGTAAAATAGCCTCATAAGAACAATATATTCATTCTTCAGTCGCGTTTCTTCCGATCGGTTTACGCAGCGTTGTATTACGCGCCTGCGATTCACACCGGCGGATGCTTAATCTTTCATCGGTTCTTTTCACATAACATATTTCGGAGTTGTGATGCCTGTGTATCAACGGAATTTCATTCTGAAAGTACTGCTGTAATGGCATTGAGGAGAGCATTTATATCTTCTCTGAAATAATACCCCATGTGTCCTACGCGGATGAGTTTGTCTTTGAATTTACCCTGCCCCCTGCCGAGAATCATCCCCTTCTCCGTTTTCAATCTATTCAGGAAATTATTTGTTAAAACAGACGAAGGGACGGATGCCACAGTCACGGAATCGGATGGACATTCAGGAAATATTTTAAAACCAGCTTGCACAATTCCCTGGCGCGTGAGCGTTCCGATTGTCCGATGACGATTCCATACATTTGTGATTTCCTCATTACGGATCATCGCAAGTGCGGCATCAAGGCCGGCTATGAGCGATACAGCCGGAGTCCATGGAGTAGATCCATGGTCATGAGCACTGAGGGCTTCGCTCAGATTGAGATAATATTTTGGCAGGTCTGATGATTTGATTTTCCTGAGGGCGCGGTCGCTCAGCGCAACACAAGCGAGTCCCGGCGGACACATCAACGCCTTTTGTGAAGCCGTTACGGCAACGTCGATTCCCCATGCATCAAAACGAAATTCAAGAGCGCCGACCGAGCTTACGCCATCTACGCAAACCAGTGCATCAGAGTTATCATGTACAATCATGGAGAGTGTCTTAATATCAGTCGTGGCGCCGGTCGAAGTTTCACAATGAGTCAAATATACCGCTCTCACATCGGAGTGAGCGAGAAGAACGTTGCGCATGAGGGAGGAGGTTGGAGACTTTCCCCAATCGAGTTTTATTTCAACGACGTCCAATCCGAATATACCCGGCATCTGGACCCAGCGATCGCTGAATTTTCCATTACTTATAACCAGAACACGTTCGCCTGAGGAAAATAAATTCACAAAGGTCGCTTCCATCGCTCCCGTTCCGGAGCATGTCAGTACCAGAACCGGTCCCGTGGTCTGAAACAAATATTGAAGGTGTCCGTTTACACGAGTGATCAATTCCCTGAATTCATCACTGCGATGATGTAGCGGAGGCCGGGCGATCGCCTGTAGTACAACATCCGGAACTTTTGTCGGACCGGGAGTAAAGAGTGTATGAGAAATATCTGACATCGATGTTTGCAGATTACTTTACTGGCTGTCCGTTTCTTTCCTGTACACCACTCTCCCTCCGACGATGGTCATCTCAACGTCCGTGGTGAGGATTTCCCCGGGAGGGATTTTCATAATATCTTTCGACAGAATAGTCAAATCAGCCCATTTACCGATTTCCAGTGTACCCTTTTCTTTCTCTTGGAATGCAGCGTATGCCGGCCATTGCGTAAAAGCTCTGAGCGCCTCTTTGCGGGTCATTTTCTGCTCCGCGTACCAACCCTGCGGGGGTGTTCCATTGCGGTCTTGCCGCGTTATGGCAGCGTAGATTCCTAGAAGAGGATTGACGAACTCCACCGGAAAATCTGAACCTCCGGAAATGATCGATCCAGTTTCAAGGATTGAACGCCATGCATATGCGCCTTTGGCGCGCTCCGGACCTACTCTCGCCTCAACCCATTCCATATCGGATGTCGCATGGGTAGGCTGCATGCTCGGCAGAACTCCGAGTTTTTTAAATCTGCCGATATCTTCGGGAAGGAGAATCTGTGCATGTTCGACGCGCCATCTTGGGGATTCTGCAGTAATATTTTTTAAAATTCGTTCATATGCCGAGAGTGTAATATTGTTCGCGCGGTCACCTATGGCGTGTGTGCATACCTGAAAACCCTTTGTAAGTGCATCCCGGCATGCTGAATCCATTTCTTCTCCACGCATCATTGTCAGCCCCCTATTACCCGGGTCGTCGGAATATTCTTCAACCATTGCGGCGCCTCTGGATCCGAGTGCACCATCCATGTACATTTTTACTGCCCGGATGGCGAGGAAATCTCCGCCGTATGAATTTTCGGGGCCATGCTCGAGGTAGTATTTCCATGTCTCACCGCCATAATCTATCGCACCGTATATCCTGATAGGGCATTTACCGGCATCGATTAATCTTTTATAGTGCCTTATGACATCGAGGCCAACTCCCATATCATGGACTTCCGTCAGGCCGAAACTTGCACACTCGTCGAGCGCAAGTTTGAGGCGTTCCCCGATTTCTTCCTCTGTGAGGGACGGAATTGCTTTACTCACCAGATCGATTGCATTATCGATGAAAACACCGGTAGGACGACCGTTTGCATTCCGGATAATTTTTCCACCCGTCGGATCTTCGGTTGTTTCCGTCAGTGATGCGAGTTTCATCGCAGCGGAATTAGTCCACGCGGCATGTCCGTCGACTCTGCGCAGGAGAACCGGATTCCAGGGAGAAACCGAATCCAGCACCTGAGCGGTGGGGAATTTCATTTCATGCCAGTCGTTCTGATCCCAGCCGCGACCTACAATCCATTCTCCTGCTTTCGTGTTATTGACCCTTTCTTTGACCATCCCGGCAATCTGTTCAGCCGATTTCGTTCCCACGAGATCAAGATTTTGCAGGCGTCCTCCTTCACCAAGAATATGCGCATGTCCGTCAATGAATCCCGGATAGACTGATTTGCCTTTCAAATCGATGACCGTGTCAGCCCTATACTTGTCAAGTATATCAGCCGTCGATCCCAGACCAACAATTCGGTCACCAGAAATAGCCACCGCTTCCGTCATATGATTATTATCATCAAGCGTATAGACGATTCCGTTTGTAAGAATCATATCGATATTCGTGCGTGATGTCATTAGGACGTATGTGATAGTAGCAACGACGAGGAGAGAAAGTATGAGTAGAAAATATTTCCGCATAGATTAATACTTTCAGTATTAATGTTTAGCATGTGTATCAAATATATGTATTCTCATCGTGAGTTACAATTTTACATGACGATGATACACTCATGATTAGAATTGCATTTCAACGTAAAATTATCTAAGTTTTTTTATGACAGAGGATAAAATAATGACAGCAGAAGACTTTATAAAATTCGTCGAAATCACAAAACGTCTCAGGAAAGAGTGCCCGTGGGACAGAGAGCAGAACCATTCCTCAATCCGTCACAGCCTCATCGAGGAAGCATATGAGGTCGTGGAGGCAATTGAGACGAACAACATGGATGAACTGTGCCGGGAGTTAGGTGATTTACTCCTCCACGTCGTCTTTCATGCAAACATTGCGGAGGAGAAGAAAGAATTTACACTGCGTCAGGTGATCGGAAATATCAGCCAGAAGCTAATTTTCCGTCATCCGCACATCTTCGGGAATGTGAAGGTTGACGGAACTGACCATATCAAGAGAAATTGGGAAAAACTGAAGATGGAGGAAGGGAGGGAATCGCTCATGGATGGCGTACCGAAAGAGCTTCCCGCCCTCCTGCGCGCTCACAGACTCACAGAAAAAGCGTCTCAGGTAGGATTCGACTGGAAAAAAAAGGATGATGCCTGGAACAAAGTCGAGGAAGAAATTAAAGAAGTTCACCAGGCAATCGAGAGCGGCACACAGGAAAATATAGATGCGGAATTCGGCGATTTACTCTTTGCCCTCGTCAATTATTCCCGTTTCATACAGGTAAATCCGGAAAATGCATTACGTCAAGCCATCGAAAAATTCATCGGCCGTTTCCGCTACATCGAAAGACGCCTGAAAGAAATGGGGAAGGATATTCATTCTTCATCGCTTGAAGAGATGGATTCACTCTGGAACGAAGCAAAACAACACCCGTAGGTCAGACATTCCTGTCTGACCTAAAGGCCGGACTGACCTAAAGGCCAGACATTCTTTTTTTAACCGACAGATCTGACATTCCTGTCTGACCTTTTTAGACAGATAAGTGGATAGATAGGAATATCTGTCTAGTTGGACAGATAAGAATATCTGTCCAGTTGGACAAATAAGAATATCTGTCTAGTTGGACAAATAAGAATATTTGTCTAGTTGGACAGATAAGAATATTTGTCTAGTTGGACAAATAAGAATATTTGTCTAGTTGCACAAATAAGAATATTTGTCTAGTTGGACAGATAAGAATATCTGTCCATACCGCATGACCTAATTTATTTTAGCAGGGGAGGATGAAATGACAGGGGGGATAATTCAAATCAAAAGAAGACACCTTCCACATTGGACTTTGAACGGTGCTACATATTTTATTACTTTTAATACTTTGAAAGGTGATCTATCTATCGAATGTCAGAAACTAACTCTCGATGTTATTAAAGAGGGAAACCATAAATTCTATACGCTAATAGCTTGCATCGTTATGCCTGATCATGTTCATATAATATTAACACCTAATGAGGGATGTACTCTTACCCGCATTATGAAAGGGATGAAAGGAAAATCGGCAAGAGCAATAAATACTCTCTCAGCGTCATCCGGTTCAATCTGGCAGGATGAATCATATGATAGAATCATCCGAAACCGAAGGGAATTATTGAATAAAATCAATTACATCATCAATAATCCGGTTAAAAAAGGTCTAACCGATGATCCAATGAATTATCACGGATTATTTTTGAATAACGATATCGTCGGTCAGACATTTTTGTCTGACCTACCATACATTCCTGTCTAAACTATGCGGACAGATAAGAATATCTGTTTCTACCCGTTATTATCTATCGGATCGTCCGTTCTGTGAATATCATTTATCCGATACTTATCGTATGCATCAATGATGTCCTTAACGAGTTTATGTCTGACAACATCGTTACGGTCAAAGTAGCAGAAGTTCACGCCATCAACATCATGCAGGATCTCCTGGATTTGCACCAGACCGGATACCGTTTTCAGGGGAAGGTCTATCTGAGTGATGTCTCCCGTAATAATCGCTTTTGAATTTGGACCCAATCGGGTGAGGAACATCTTCATCTGCATACTCGTAGCGTTCTGCGCTTCGTCGAGGATGACATAAGCGTTGTTGAGCGTCCTGCCGCGCATGTAAGCGAGGGGTACCACTTCGATTACACGTCTCTCAATATAGGTTTTGAGTTTATCGGGCGGAATCATATCATCGAGTGCATCATACAGCGGCCGGAGGTATGGATCAACTTTTTCTTTCAGGTCGCCGGGAAGAAATCCAAGACTCTCGCCTGCTTCGACGGCCGGACGCGCGAGAATGATTTTTGTGATTTCACGGTCCTTCAGAGCGGCAACCGCCATTGCAACCGCGAGATACGTTTTACCGGTTCCAGCCGGACCGATGGCGAATACAATATCATTCAACCTCATCTGTTTCAGGTACTCTCTCTGTCCCGGTGTTCGCGATTTGATGATGCCGTTTCTCGTGAAGAGGACTACGTTTTCCAGGTCAGCTTCACCTACCTGAGAGATTACACTCTTCGGTACCACCGATTCACCGTTTACCTTGACGAGGTCGATGACTGTTTCGATATCCTGTATGTTCAGTGTACCATTCTTGTTGAGGATGTACACGAGTTCCTTGAATATATTTTCGAGTTGATCTACCTGTTGCTGATCGCCGCGGCAAGTAATTGTATCTCCCCTTACCGTGATTGCTGCATCGAAATAATTTTCAATAAGACAGAGGTTAGTGTCGTTCAGTCCGAGTAACATGACCATATCGACCCCTGTCGCCTTGATTTTTCGCTCAGCCAACGAAGTCGGTTCTCCCCTGTCTCGTGTGAGGTTGGGGGTTGAAAACAGAAAGCCCTCCGCTCACGTTAGTGAGGAAGGGCTTTTCACTATTTATTCGGTCTCCGCGCACGCGAATGATCACGGAGCTTCAACTGCCTTTTTCTTGTAATAACGGTTTGCGGCGCTTTTTTCTTCTTTTGTCATTTGAGCACCTTCGGGTATCTTCAGTACCCAATTCGGTTTGATGACATCGGGATCGCGTATGAGATCGCGGTTACCCTGCCAGATTTTCGGCCACAGCCAGGCGTTATCGTAAATATCTTTCTTCTTTGCAATGTTCCAGAGACAGTCACGGTCGCGCGACCATGTTCCCACGACATACGTTTTTTCTTTCTGGATGCTGTTCATCAACGCGGCGAGTTTGTCCTGTGCGGCTTTAACGCGATCGCCGTACCGCGGAATCAGACAAATGTTGCTCTTCGCCATTTCCTTGATCCGGGCATCCATCCTCTGGATCTCATCCTTGTAGTTTACAAGTTCTGCATCTGACATTCGCTGAAGTTCAGAAATACGGTTTTCCATATCCGTCAATTCTTTGTCGAATGCCGCAACATCCGCCCTTGTAACTCCAAGCATTGCATAGAGGGCATCCTCGCATGCCATGATTTCTCCATCGAGTTTGACAGATTGCGCTTTCAAACCCGCAATATCACTCTCCAGTTTTCCCACCTCGGCAAGCAGATCGACTTCCTGCTGTTTGTAGCTCGTCATCTGAGCCTGCCATTCTTCCCGTGTCATCTCCTCCTGAGCAATCAAGGGAGCGACAGAAAGGAAAAAAATAAACATCACGAATGAGATAATATAAATTCGCTTCATTTTACTTACCCAATCCTTTCTTCACAGCTTCCTGATCGGATTGGCACTGCTGAAGTTTCCCGTTCTTTTCGGCAATTTGCTTTTCAAGATTGGCTTTTTCAGCTTTCTTATCTGCGACCTTCATCTGAAGCTCTTTCACGGATGCCTTCAAATCGTCGAGCTGCTTCAATTCTTCTTCCGACGGCGAGCTAGAGCAGCCCGAAAGAAGGCTCCCACCGGCAAGAAATGCAAAGACGATGAGAAATTGAACCACTTTTTTCATTATAACTCTCCTATGTTGTTTACTGTATGCATCATCAATTGATACCAAAAATAACAAATAAAACCTTCTTTGTCAAGCATTACTTAAAGAAATTTGAAATTAGGTTTTGTTTATAAAAGCCCTTTTTCAGCAAAACTCGTGTAATTATTACGGGTCAGGATCACATGGTCATGAACCGGAATTCCGATAATTTTACCTGCTTCCACGATTTGCCGCGTAACGGTTATATCTTCCGCACTCGGCTCCGCGTTGCCGCTCGGGTGATTGTGGACTAAAATGACTGCCGCAGAAGGTTCAATAATAGCGGGTCGGAAAACCTCCCTCGGATGAACGAGAGATGAGTTCAATATTCCCTCCGAAACTCTCACATCCCGCTGCAGGTGATTTGCACTGTCGAGAAGAAGTACCGTGAAAACTTCGACGGTAAGATCCATCATCCGGGCATGGTAATATTGGAAAACATCCAGAGGGCTGGTCATGGTGGTCTTCCTGTCCGTCGAGCTCATCGTACGACGCCCCATCTCAAAAGCGGCAATGATCGATATTGCCTTGGTATTCCCCAAACCATGATACTGCCTTAATTCCTGAACGCTCCGACTTCCCAGTCCGCTCAGCGAACCGTAATCAGACAGTATTGCCTTTGCGATATCTACAGCGGTTGCCTTCCTCGTCCCGGTACGCAGTATGATGGCTAGAAGTTCAGCGTCTGTCAGATTGCAAACTCCCCGGCTCAGCAACTTCTCCCGAGGACGTTCTCCTTCGGGCCACTCCTTGATGTTTGTGTGATAATGTGCGACTTCACACATTTTTTTAGAACTTCGAATCATAAATCCTCCCTTGAAATGATTACTTGAGTGAGACCTCCGCTACTTTACTTAACTCGCCGTCACGAAATTCGAGAATAAACATCTCTGAATTGACGCCTCCGCTGCTGAAAGTGATCGCTGATCGGATTCCCCGGTAATCACGAACCTTTGAAAGAGCTTCCGTGAGCTCTGCGCGCGTTCGCACCCCGCTTTCTATGAGATCCAGTACGAGTGTCATGATATCATACCCGAGAGCGCTATATGCGGATGGGTATTTTTTCATTCGCTGAAAGTAATTTTGCTTGAAATCATAAACTTCCATACTTGATTCGTCATAAAATGACTCCCTTCCGTAGACTATGCCATTAACATAGGAACGATTTTTCTGAAGTTGACTCCGATCATCCCACACACTGTTACCTAAAAGTTCAGACTGTATATTGTAATAGGAAAGCTGCGAGGCAACGATACCGATTTCCTCCCTTTTGCCGATCGAAAGCAGTATTCCATCTATTGCCTTCATGGACTTCTCAGTGTTTTCGGCAAGCTCCGGTTGACTCAATCTTCCGAATCCGGCCTTCCTGATGTTCATAAACTGGTCCCGTAAATCACTGACACCATTCTCGTATTGTTCGTGCACAAGTATTTTTGCGCCTAATCGTTGTGCCTCGTGTGAGAAACTCTCTGCGCAAATTCGCGCGTTTTCGTCATCCGACGATAAAATTGCAAATGTATTCAATTTCTTCTGCCTGACGGCATATTGAGCAAGCAGTTTCCCGTGCATCTCATCGCCCGGACTGATCTGAAATACATTGCTTCTTCCTACGCTGCCGGTAACCGTTGCCGTCGGAACGATGAGCGGGACATTTTCTTCTCGGGCTATCAGAGCGGATCCGGCTGCAGCATCGGGAAATAAAGGTCCGACGATCACAGCGACGTTCTGATCACCGGCCAACGCTTTTACCATAGCGATTGATTCTTCGGTACTTTGATTCACTTTCCGGATATCGAGCGACCACCGCGCGGCAGTTTTGACCGCAGACCGGTACTCCTCATTTGCGTACACCATTCCTTCCGCGATCTCCGATGCAAGAAGTCGGATCGACGGCGGTTGTGCATCTTCCGCGGCCGGTAGCACGACACCTATCACTTTCGGCCTGACACTCGTGAGACTCTCGTATATCTTCTGAAACCGGCTGTGAAATACCGAAATCCTGCTCCTCATGAGGATACCGGCCAGAATATCCCGTGATTCATCAGCATTACCTTCCTCAGCGTACTTTTCGGCCAATTTCAGCCGCACCAGATCTTTACTAACCAGACTATCCGGAAAAGAGATCAGATCCTTAAGATCCTCCAAATCGTATCGGTAGTTTGCCAGTGCATCGAACAATTCAACTGCACGGGAACGCATACCCTCTCCTTTCGCCACTTCGATGCAGGCGAGCAAATACTTACCGGCGCTCGCGTGATCCTGACTCAGGGTAGAGCTGACGGCGAGGGAGTAGTAAGCGTCTGCGGTATAGGAACTCATAGGGAAGCGGCGTAAAAAATCTTTCAGCAGAACGGCGGAGGACCGGTAGCTTTTCATTCTCTGAAAACATTTTGCAGCCATAAGGAAGGATGCTGTCGTCCTCTGATGAAGTGGTTCGATTCTGGCAAGAGAATCGTATAACACATATGCATTGCGGTAATTGCCGGACTCAAAGAGCCGCAGAGCCGTACCAAACGTTTTTTCGACTGAAGGCTGATATCGCGTCGGTACCTGTGCCTGCGATATACCGCCAAATAGAATCAGTGATATGAGAATGTAAATATGCATGGAATTGCGGAGTGCGGGATCAACATACAGAAATTCGGACTGAATATCAAGCATTCATGAGAAGTCCCTCGAAAGTGATTTCATGGCAACCAACGCTCCACCACTTCCGATGACAACCGAAAGCGCAAGAAACAGAGCTGTTGCCGCGTACAGGAAGCCCGCATCAAACGGGACATTTCTTAAAATAAACGAAAAGAAACCATTAAGCGGAACAAACGTCAGAGAAACCATAATCGTGAGATAGACGATACTCAGAAGAAAAGTAATCGTTGCACTCTGGGACGATGCAACGCGGATCGGATTTCTTTCTTTGTAATCGGAGAAATACCCGCCGGCTCCAAGGTTCAATCCTACGAGGGCATAAGCCGTGCCGAGCATGATTAGGGAAGCGACAATTACCAGCGATGGATACGCCATCAGTGACATATGCGAGAAGATGACGAGAAGTTCAGAGAGAATAACAACCGGAATGAACCAGAGTGAGAACTTCATGAAAAGTATTTTCTTTCGCCTTACCGGAGCGCTGAGTACCGACCAAAATTCTGGTCCCTCGACGGATATGCTAGGGAAGACGAAGCGTAATGCTATGGAAGCGACGAGGAACGCGTTAAAAAGAAGGACCACCATATATGATACCGTCTGGAGAAACGGCATGTTCTGTTTCAGATCGATGTGCGAGATACTCGCGAGAAATGTTAAGGTAAGGAGCGAGATGATCGCCAGATGGATCCACTGACTCGGTTCGCGGATAAATTGAGCAATTTCTTTCCGCAGTAAAACGCTCACTTGCGGCGGCAGCAGCGGAGGTTTTGTAAGTGAAAACCACCGCAGGTGCTGAAAAAATAATGACGTTCTATTCTGCATGTTAAGGGATGTATTCCAGCTTCTGTAGAAAAAAGATTTACCGATGACCATCATCAAAGAAAATATAAAGATCGTTGCAATGAGGAGGAGAACATTAAAGGAAGCTGCATACGATGCGTTACCCTGCATATGCCAGTACAGGGACTCTGCAATCCAGTAATTTGGAAGGTATTTTGTGACCGGAGGATCAAGATATCCGAAGTACTGATCGAGCTGGGGATAATGCTGGAGAACTGCGGCGACAAGCTTCAACGGACTCGTAAGGGAGAAGTATACATACAGTGAAACAATGTAAAGTAAAAGAAGGATAATTATTATTTTTTTTGCACTGATGTAGGCTGAGAATTGCATGATTAAAAGAAGAAAGATCACCGCCAGACAACCCGCAATAAGCATGAACGGAATGAGCATAAATACCATTACCTGGATGTAATATGTCCAGTGGACATTGAAATGCGAACCATAGCCCAGAACAACGGCAATCGCAATCAGGAAAAATGCCGTAGAGCTGTAAAAGAAATTATCGAAGAATTTTAGAATAAAGAATTGTCCGTGAGATATTGGCTTGGTAAGGTAATACTGCACTTCGGACGAACGGTACAAGGTTGCATACGAAACGATCATGTTGCCCACGTTGATCGAAAGAAAGTATACAAACAATATCATCGAGAGAAAACGGTGAAGCAGGAATGATCCGAGTTTCGCCGTATCGAGAAGGTAATCGACCGACGTACGTGTGAAGTAATATGCGCTGTACGCAAAAGCTCCAAAGACGAGAACGGATGTGATATTTTTCACCACCGCCGGAACCGACCACTGAAAGAGTATCTTGAGCAGGCTGCGAAACTTGAATACGGCGATGTGGAGAATAAGCTTCACTTTGTCAGCTCGAGAAAAAGAGATTCAAACTTACCGTCGCCTTTACGCTTCATGGCATCGAAAACGAGTGCTGTATCGAGGAAAATCATCTTCCCCTCCTTGATGATACCAATCCGGGTACAAAGCTCTTCGACAACAGGGAGGCTGTGCGTCGACATAAATACCGTAATCCCCTTCTGTGCTTTTTGACGGAAGACTTCCTTTACAATATGGGCGCTCCGCGGATCGAGTCCGACCATCGGCTCATCGATGATAAGTGCCCGCGGGTGATGAAGAAGCGCCGAAACTATGACAATCCGCTGGCGCATTCCCTGAGAGTAGTACTCCGTCCGCTGATCAATCCATGTACCAATTTCGAAGATATCCACGAACTCATTGATGCGTGTTGTAGCAATATCATGTGAGATTTTATATAGACCGGCGCTGAAATAAAGGAACTCCCTCCCTGTCAGTTTTTCGTAAAGAAACGGCTGGTCAGGAATGTACCCGATTATCATTTTCGCTTCAATGGGGTGTTTTTGAACGTCGTACCCGTTGATGGATATCGTTCCCGAAGTCGGTGAATATAAACCGGCCATCATTTTGATTGTTGTAGTTTTTCCCGCGCCATTCGGTCCGAGAAAACCGAATAGTTCGCCCGGTTTGACATCGAGGCTGAGGTCATCGACAGCGATAAAACTGCCAAAGCTCTTCGTTACGTGTCTTAGAGTGATCATAATATCATTTGTCTAGAATTTTTCTTTCATATAAATACAATATTTCCGGTAAAAATCAACAAGGCATCCTGAATTCATCACATGCGGTAGGTCGAACTGCGGAAGGAATAAAAAAAGAGTACGCCCTTTTAAAAAGCGTACTCTCTTATATCGACAATCAGAATAACTCAGAGTTGAATTTCCAGTGTAAACGAATGCGTACCGGGTAAATACTTGAAGTTGTTGTAACCGTAATCCAGCACACTGTTGAATCCTAACGTGTTCAGCCGAAA
>CAYGZY010000120.1:0-9727 GCA_964354485.1 uncultured Chlorobiaceae bacterium
AACGGCATTTTCAACTTGTACAACACTCATATGAAACGTAGTCAGTTTTCCGTCGCGAACCTGATACCGGCATGTGTGCGTTGCGGGTTTCGCAGACTTAGCTATTCCCTTTTTCAGAAAGTGTAAAACACCTTCCCTATCGGCCGTTTCGAAAAGACCGGCGAAATCTTCTAGTAATACCGGCTGATCCTGCTCTATACCAAACATGCCCCTGAACGTTTTATTCAAAAAGATAAATGTATTCTTCCTGATGATGCACGCGGGATCGTATGAACTCTCCACGAGTGTAAGATATTTTTGCTCGCTTATGGTTAATTTTTCAATAATGTTTCTGTATTCTGTAATGTTGAATGCCGTAATTAAGATGCATTCATTTCCGTCAAAGAGCAATGGGGCAAACGAACAATTGTACGATAACTTACTCCCATTCTTGTGGATGAATTCAAGTGTCGCGGGTGCAGGAGACGATTTAGCGCCCATTTCCTCCATAAGTTTTTGCACGTGACGGTATGCTTCGGGCGATAAAAATTTCCGCAGAACCACCTTCTCTACTTCCGATGGGGTCTCATAACCGAGATCCGTTCTGAAGGCTTCGTTTGCATGAAGGATTTTTCCGTTGTGTACGATAAGAACAGGACGGGAGATTGTTTTAAAGATCCGGCTGTAATCTGTACCTATCTTCAGGTATTTATTTTCGATTTTTTTCTGTTCGGTGATGTCAGTCAGAATGCCGAAATAAAGTCCGGCTGATATATGTGAGGCGCGAACTTGAATGGTGACACTTCTTTTTTTCTTTGTAAGAATCTCGAGTGTGGTTGTTCCGAATTTTCTCTGGCTGAGGCGCGTGATGAATTTGAGCGCAACATTTTTGCTTTCCGGCGCGACGACCGACCAGATCGAAATTACACTCAATTCAGCCGGATCGTACCCGAGGAGACGGGCACAAGCGTCGTTGCACTCACGGCGACCGCCGTCCAGATCGAAAAGAATAAGCGGTTCCCGCAGAACATCGAAAAGCTGTTGATGCTGTTCCTCATAGGTCTCGATAGCGGTAACCATTTTTGCCGTAAGTCCGCTTTTTCCCTCCCCCTCCGGCTTATCTGCGTTCCCCCCCGTTTTTACCTGTGTCAGAAGGCGAATCGGTAAGAGACTGCCTGACACATAACGCCCTTTCGCATGCAGGAGGAATCCCCACAATGCGCCGCGGTGATCGATGACTTCCAGCGAAACATCCGCAATATCTTTTAATTGGATTAATGCGGGCAGCGGAATTTCGGACCTGATAACCGTGCAGACGAGGACGCATTTATTTTTTCGTGTAAAATCCCGGAGAAGGGAAAATGAATCAAGGAGTATGGAATCCTTCTTAATTCTCTGTTTCCATACTGCAAAATCATCAACAAGGAGGTATCCTTTTTTGATTCCAGATCTGGAAAACCGTTTCAGGTTACGGAGCATGGATTCTGGTTTTCCACCCGGTTTCAGCAGTTTCTGAATGTGCGGTTTCGGTTGATTCTTAAGCAATCCGGAGAGAGAGTCATTGATTGAAAGGTAATGCAGAGGGATTCGCTGCCGGTTTGAGTGGTCGATTACCGACTGGACGATATTTTCAGCAGAATCACCTTTGGTGAGAACAAAAAGAATTACATCTCCCGGCTGTATTCCTCCTATCCGATTATCAAGCTGGGGATGTCCTGTTGAAAAACTGCTCATTAAGGAACGTTATTGAATTTCGACCACACTGTTATTAAATAAATGTACAAATATTTTTACTTGGCTTCAATGCAAAATTAAAAAAAAAGGGCGACCGTGGAGACGATCGCCCTGGAAACAATAACGTGAAGCTTACTTAGAACCAAAATTGTAACTTGCAGTCATATACCCAAACGTATTGATAGCATCGGAAGCGCCGATGATACCAATACCTCGCCGGAGTGCCTCTTCGCTCACGGTTGCATCAAGTGCGAAGTTCCCGAAATCCAAACCAACACCGAGTGTTACTAGCCCATCCCAGGTATTCGGATTAAGCGATCCGATGAGGAGCCAGCTGTGCGGCATTGAAGTATTCTGTTCATAAGAAATATTCGGATATTTACTCTCCTGCTTAACACTACCTATTGCTCGGTAATATCCTATCCGTCCGGCAAGCCATTCGGTAATCTGCCATTCACCGCCAAGATTAATTACAGGTAAACCGGTAAAGCCCATAATATTATCAACTGTATCGACCGTGGCTTTCTGATCCAATTCAATCTCGGCATGCTGCCAACTTAAACCACCCACAAACAAGAAGTCGTTCTGCCTGTATTCACCGCCAAGACCGAATGCGTAATTTGTTGACGATGCTTCTAAAGTCGCTGTTGTTTTCGCTAAACCAACCGGTGGTTCTGTTTCTTTTGGTTCAGCGCTGAGCAGCATCAACATGGCGTATGGTACAAAATTGAACTTATTTGACATTTTAATTTTTGCTCTTGCGGTGAGCTGTATCTCTGTACCAGAAGCTTCATATATTCCCCCAAGGCCTGCAACACCCGGTGAATATTCGATCCTATCAGTGGTATTATCCAACCGCAGAACACCAGTTATACCCAAATCGGCGTCATCGCCTAATTTCATCAGGGCGCCGAGTCGGAAACCTAACACCGACGAAGATGCCTCTTGCTCACCGGTTGCGGATGTCGGGGCGACTTGATCTACTTTATAATCGTTATTTGACCAACCATACATTATACCAAGACCTAACGTCATAGATGTGAAACGGTAGGTTGCCACTGCTTCCCAAACATTCTGGATGGATGGTATATCCTGAGATGATCGTTGCATACCTGGAAATTCATCCGGCAGTGTGTTAACATAATTTGCTGCAGAGGGATCGTAGCTAAGGATCAAGCCCAGTGAAAATGCATTTGATAATCCGAAGGATACTCCGGCATTCTGATAACCGTATCCATCACTATTAGTTGATCCAGTACTGAGGATCTGACCTCCTGCAATATTTGACCACATATAATCCCGATATTCATGTTGATATGCAGGATTAAAGAATACGAGCGAAGGATCATCCCATAAAAAGGGATTCATGACAGCATTCAATCCAGCCTGCGAACCGCCTAGTGCAAGCTGTCGGGCAATTCCGCCTGGTTTTGCCTGCGGAAGCGCCATTCCCACAATAAGCAGGGATAGGACAGCAATAATAACAACCTTTTTCATATTACTCCTTAATTATTGTGAATATTTTAGTTAATTACTGAACTAACATAATTACCCGATTTTCGCGTTCAAATTATACTAAAATTAAAAGTCTTTGTCAAGTATCATTTTCTAAAAAATTTTCGTGTGATAATAATAAAAGGGAAGCTTTTAAACTTCCCTTTTGCATTTATCAATTGCAACGAATTAGGGTAATAAGAAACCGCTTAATCCGACGCCGATCAAAAGAATATTAGCACCGTCTCTACCACCTGTCAGATCAGAATCATAAGTGTAAAAACGATAATCGACAGCAGCATTCAATAGTAGACCGCCTGCGATCTCAAATTTTGCACCGGCGCCAACTCCGTATGCCAAACCACCGTAACTATTATCACCCGATGACATCGATGTATAACCAAGCAATGCCTCTATATATGGGTATGTTTTACCCATTGTCATAAAATGGTATGCACCAAACGCCCATGCGCCAATCGTAGTCAGCGCGTCGCCTTCAGATGGCGATTCGCTTACGATACTGAGCGGATTTAAACCGACTTCAAGTCCATCTATCACAAAATATCCTATCGAGGGTTCAAGCATGAAATATGAGGTTGCATCGCCGGTTTCGCCATCATAAACCGGTGTCGCACTCATAAATCCTGCTGTTCCGCCAAATTCAATGACACCTTGCTTTCCAAAATCTTGGGAGAAAGCAATCGAACCCAATAAGATTACTAATAGTAAAACGGATAACAGATTTTTCATGTTATTCTCCTAATTGGTGAAACATTAGTGAATTTACGATTTTTTATTTCGGGCACAGTATACCAAAAAAATATAACTTTGTCAAGTCCTTTTTCAGAA
The DNA here is from genome assembly GCA_964354485.1 of uncultured Chlorobiaceae bacterium. Lineage (GTDB taxonomy): Bacteria > Bacteroidota > Ignavibacteria > UBA10030 > SZUA-254 > CAYGXH01. Next base: position 4,057 of record CAYGZY010000120.1, read on the forward strand.
TATTCTTTAAATCAACCTTATAATTCCTTATTAACTAAAAAATACTATGAAATTCAGTTGATTTTGACCATTTTTCCCGGGTGGAGGGGGAAGTCTTCGATTTGGTGGATTAGACTTAAAAAAAGAGGAATGACCGCAGTTTAATCTTTTAGAAGGTAGCGGGAAATGACTATTCTTTGGACTTCAGATGTACCTTCATAAATTTCTGTAATTTTCGCGTCTCTCAGAAACCGTTCAACGTTATATTCTTTGGTATAACCATACCCGCCATGGATTTGGATCGCTTCGAGTGCAGCATCGACAGCAATCTTTGAGGCGAACAATTTAGCCATCGCGGACATCTGCCCATATGGTTTATCGGTATCTTTTAGGTAAGCCGCCTTGTAAATCATCAATCTTGCGGCATCGATTTTCATTGCCATATCAGCAATTTTAAACTGTATACCCTGAAATTCGGAAATATACTTTCCGAATGCTTTCCGTTGTTTGGCATAAGCGATAGATGCTGAGAGTGAAGCCTGTGCTATTCCTAATGCTTGTGCAGCAATACCGATTCTGCCTCCTTCGAGAACCTTCATAGCGAACTTGAATCCATAACCTTCCTCGCCAATCCGATTTTTTTCAGGTACTGCACAGTCCTGAAATGACAGTGATACAGTATCGGAACTCCGGATCCCCATTTTTTTCTCTTTCCTTGCTACGGTAAATCCCGGATACCCTTTTTCTACAATGAATGCGCTGATACCATGAGATCCCTTTGATTGGTCTGTCGCTGCAATAACGATAACAATATCCGCATGTGATCCGCTTGTAATAAAGTTTTTTGTGCCGTTTATGACATACCTATTACCATCCCTGCTTGCCGTTGTTTTCTGATTGGAAGCATCACTTCCGGCTTCGGGTTCCGACAGCGCAAAAGCGCCCAATAGTGAACCGCGGGCAAGCGGAACCAGGTATTTATTTTTTTGGTGTTCACTCCCCCATTCTTTCAATCCATGGCATACAAGCGAATTATGGACGGACATAATGACGCCGGCCGAAGCGTCAACCTTTGAAATCTCTTCCATGGCAAGAACGTAACTGATCGTGTCTAAACCAGCGCCGCCAAACTCCTCAGGGACCATCATACCCATGAATCCCAATTCTCCGAGTTTCTTTATTGCTTCATGGGGAAATTCTTCCTTCTCGTCACGCTCTGAAGCGGAGGGAGCAAGCTCTTCCATCGCAAATTTACGTGCAGTCTCCCTGATAAGGAGCTGCGTTTCCGATAATTCAAAATCCATGCGAGCGCCGCCGGGTGTAGACGTTAACAATCATCATTCATTTGCTTCTGTAATCGTAGAATCCCCGGCCCGTTTTTCGGCCGAGACGACCGCCGGCAACCATTTTTTTGAGGAGGGGACATGGCCTGTATTTCGGGTCACCAAGGCCGGCGTAGAGGACATTAATGATTGCGAGACATACGTCCAAACCGATAAAATCTGCTAATGCGATTGGACCCATCGGATGGTTCATACCGAGCTTCATAACTGTGTCAACATCCTCCGGAGTTGCAACTCCTTCCATCACGCAATATATCGCCTCGTTGATCATCGGCATAAGTATACGATTGGAAACGAAACCGGGGTAGTCGTTGACCTCAACGGGTGTTTTTTCAATTTTGTTTACTAAGGACATGATGGTACTCAGCGTTTCCTCATCTGTAGCGAGGCCCCGGATAACTTCTACGAGCTGCATCATAGGAACCGGATTCATAAAATGCATCCCGATGACTTTCTCAGGCCGGCGAGTCTGAGCTGCTATTTCTGTAATGGATATGGATGATGTATTCGTCGCCAAAATTGCACCGGGGGATGCAAACGCATCGATATTTTTAAATATTTTAAATTTAACCGACCTATCTTCTGTTGCAGCTTCTATGATGACGTCTGCCCCTTTGACCGCACCCTCTATGGTAACCGAGGTTGCAATCCTTTCCAATGCCTCTTTTTTCAGCTGTTCGGTTGATATACCTTTTTTTATTTGCCTGTCGAAATTCCCCGAGATGGTTTGCACAGCCCTATCGAGGTACTGCTGTTGAACATCCATCAGTACTACCGGAAATCCGTACTGAGTAAAAACGTGCGCAATACCGTTCCCCATCGTTCCTGCTCCGATCACACAAATTTTCATCTGATTCTCTGCTCCTCGCATTTCGAATATTTATCGTACCACGAGCAAGGCGCTCGCTTCTCCACCGCCGATGCAGAGCGAGGCAATGCCTCGCTTCACGTTCCTCTGTTCCATCGCATAGAGAAGGGTTACAAGAATTCTCGTACCACTCGCTCCTATAGGATGGCCAAGCGCGATTGCACCGCCGTTGATATTTACGTTATTCACATCGAGTTTCAGGAGATTGTTCACTGCGATGGTAACAACAGCAAAAGCTTCGTTGATTTCAAAAAGGTCAATGTCGCTCGTCTTAAGGTTCACCTTGTTCAAAACCTTTCGAATAGCATCTGCGGGAGCCGTAGTGAACCATTCGGGTTTTTTTGCTGCGGATGCCTGAGCGATAATCGTTACCATCGGCCGGATACCCATGCTCTCCGCTTTTTCCCGAGCCATTAAGACAACTGCCGCAGCTCCGTCATTAATTTTCGATGCGTTTGCTGCAGTTATCGTTCCTTCCTTCTGAAACACAGGTCTGAGCGAGGCAATTTTATCAAACTTCACTTTTTTTGGTTCTTCATCCTCTGCAATGATAAGAGGATTTCCGTCTTTCCTTTCTATACCGACAGGTACGATCTCATCCCGAAACCTGCCTTTCTCCATTGCTTCGAGTGCTCGCCTGTAACTCAAGGTTGCAAATTTATCCTGTTCCTCACGGGTGATGCCGCATTCTGCCGCACATAGCTCACCCGCATTCCCCATATGAAAATCATTGTATACATCCCATAGTCCGTCTTTAACTATACCATCGATCAACTGTCCGTGTCCGAGACGGTATCCGGACCGTGCTTTGTCGAGAAGGTAGGGGACATTTGACATGCTCTCCATGCCACCGGCAACGATAATATCAGCATCTCCAAGTGCAACAGCCTGAGCCGCCAGCATCACTGATTTCAATCCGGAGCCGCAGACTTTGTTGATGGTCAGACATTCGACTGACTCAGGTAAGCCTGCATACAATGCTGCCTGGCGAGCCGGCGCCTGACCGGTTCCCGCAGGGAGGACACAACCCATAATAACCTGATCAACCTGATCGGCGTGTATACCGGTTCGTGCCACTGCTTCTTTAACAACGACTGCTCCCAGTTTTGGAGCACTCATACCGCTTAAACACCCGCCGAACGAACCAATAGGTGTGCGGCAGGCGCTGGTAATAACAACCTCTCTGATCATATTATTCAGTAAATGAGTGGAAAAATATGTGATGTGACGTTGCTTTACTTGAGGCGGACGAACTCGATCCGGCGATTCTTTGCCCGTCCTTCAGCGGTGGAATTATCAGCGATTGGTTTTGTAAAGCCGAATCCCTTTGTCGTAACTCTCGATCCGGAAATACCTTTGCTTATGATATAAGCTTTCACAGCTTCCGCCCTACCCAGCGATAACTGCATGTTATATCGTGCGCCGCCGACGTTATCGGTATGGCCATGGATCGCCACCTCCGCAGTCGGATTCATGACCAAACTCAATGCAACCTGGTCAAGGATCTGCTGGGCATACGTCAGCAATGTTGTCTTGTTTGTTTCAAAATTTACGCCTTCGAGAATAATCCGCTCACCAACGTTAATGATTGGAACATCGTCACCGGGATTGAGGGGGTTGAGACTGAGTTGAACTTCCTTCCCATCCGGCACACCTCCGTTGTCAGTATCTGCAACCAGAGGATTCGTTTTATACGTGAGTACTTCATTCCCATCAGTAAGTTCATCTTTGTCGGTATCGACATTGAGCGGATCCGTCTTGTATGTGAGAACTTCGTCGCCATCATTCAGGCCATCGCCGTCCGTATCAACTTTCAGCGGATCGGTGCGGTAGTTCATAACCTCATCCCCGTCATTAAGCCGGTCTCCGTCGGTATCCGGATTCAGCGGATCAGTTTTGTACTGCTTAACTTCACGACCGTCGGTGAGCCCGTCACCGTCGGTATCTTTGTTCAGCGGATTCGTCCGATACGTAAGCACTTCTTCACCGTCGGTCAGCTCATCGCCGTCGGTATCTTTATTGAGCGGATCTGTTTTATACTGATGAACTTCTTCCCCGTCACGCAGTAAGTCTCCGTCTGTATCCGGATTCAGCGGATCGGTTCCGATTTCTTTTTCTTCAACGTTCAGCAGTCCGTCTCCGTCGAGATCAGGATTCTCTCCTCTCAGAAAGGCAAAGAAATTCAATGTCACGTTCCAGTAGGAGTCCTTGCTGGACGTCTTAATATCTTCCAGGTAGTTTGTGGATGTCAGATTGTATCCCCCGCTAATGCCGAATTCGGTATTTTTGGAAATCGGGTAGTTCAATCCAGCGCCGATTGGAAAATAGGACGTCACTTTTTTATAATCACCGCGCACATTATACTTCAGAGGATTATCGAGTGAGTCCTTCGGATTGAAAAATAGTAATCCTGCACCGCAATATACGTACGGGGAGATTTTACTCTGCTTGAGGGGTTCAAACACAATCCGGACATCCACCGGATAAATATATGAGTTGAAATACAAATTACCTTTTTGAGCTTCCAGATATCCCATACCCACACTTCCTTCGAGCGCAATCCGTTCGTCGGGATAGTACCGGAAAAATAATCGCCCTACCGGCGTCTCGATTGAAGATCCGATGTCCGTTCGCGGAATGGCAACTCCGATTGAGGTACCTACTCCGAATGCATTTGATATATCCTGTGAATAAAGGATGGAATGGGAAACGAACACCACTGCCACGAGAATGAGGTAATATGGAAGCCGGTTCATAGGCGAGGTTTGTTTATTACTCTATTCAAATGTACGGTTTGAGATACAGAAAGTCAAGCTATTTTAATCATTTTAGACGGTTAAACTGAAATTTCACGTAAAACAAGTACCTTTAGCTACTCATCGATTTTAAGAATTCTTTATTTGATTTGGTTCCCCGCATTTTTTCCACGAGAAACTCCATTGCGTCAATCGTTGAAAAATCGCTGAGAAGTTTGCGTAAAATCCACACCCTGTTGAGCTCATCAGCTTCGAATAGTAATTCTTCTTTTCGTGTTCCGGAACGATTGACGTCCATTGCAGGGAAGATGCGGCGGTCACTCAGTTTCCGGTCAAGGATTATTTCCATATTTCCTGTACCCTTGAATTCCTCGAAAATAACCTCATCCATCCTGCTTCCGGTTTCAATGAGGGCGGTCGCAATGATTGACAGACTCCCCCCTTCTTCCACGTTGCGCGCTGCGCCGAAAAATCGCTTGGGACGGTGGAGTGCATTCGCATCGACACCGCCTGAAAGAATTTTACCGCTGTGCGGTACAACCGTATTGTGTGCCCGGGCAAGGCGTGTAATACTGTCGAGGAGTATTACGACATCTTTTCTTGCTTCGACGAGGCGTTTCGATTTTTCGTGCACCATGTCGGCTACCTGCACGTGACGCTCGGGCGGTTCATCGAAGGTTGAACTTATCACCTCGGCATTTACCGATCGTTCCATATCCGTGACT
>CAYGZY010000121.1:0-1880 GCA_964354485.1 uncultured Chlorobiaceae bacterium
ACGTCATCGACAATTAAGGTCCCCTCCGCAGTTTTCGAAAAAGTATGCGTGTGATGCCAGAATGAGTATGGACCCCGGAGCTGTTCATCGACAAACTTGTGAGGTGGTTCATATAATGTGATGAGGGAAGTCCAACGTACCCTGGTGAACAGGAGCCGTATTGTGTAGCTGATGAGCGCCCCGGATTTCATTTCGATGGGTGAGGGCGTAATAATGACAAAGCCCATCGATGCGGGTGTAATCTCCGCAAGGTTTTCCGGTCTGGAGAAAAATGAAAAAACCTCATCCAGCGGCTGTGGAACAATCTGCTCGACATGTAGTGTGTAGATCTTCATTACCGTTACTCACGATTCATACTGATGTATCGATCAACATCAAATTTTTTCTTACATCCACCAAATGTCATCGACCTGATTTTACCATAGACGGGCCGGTCGAACCATGGACGATCGTGAACGCCGCCGATGCTCCATGCGATACCGGCATATCCGTTCGGATCCCTGCCGTCAAGTTCGTACGTGTCATTTAGGTAAATTGCTATCTGCATTGCTTCATCCGGAGACTTTGACCATTCGAGGATTTTCTTCGCCCAGTACATCCGCATATAGCCGTGCATCTTTCCCGTTCTGACCATCTCACGCTGGGCCGCATTCCAGAGCTGGTCATGCGTAACTGCTTGTTCAAACTCATCTGCGTTGTAGAGGTATTCCCGCTTATCACGGCGATGTGTTTTGAGTGTTTCCTTAGCCCAGCGCGGAATTCCCTCAAGACTATCGTAATGCGGATTATAAAGACAATAATTATCTGATAATTCCCTCCTGACAATCAGTTCCTCTAAAAATGTCTCTGATGATTTTATGAACCGGCTGTAACGCTGAACTTCAAGAGCAATTTGCTGGGATGAAATATGACCGAAATGCAGGTACGGCGACAGATCCGATTGTGCATTGTCGGTCGGATCATTACGCATCGCGGCATATTTTTTTAATCTTACTTCCAGAAAAACATCCAGTTTTCTCTTTCCTGAATCCTCACCGGCAGTGAGCCAATCTACTCTTTCTATTTCTCTGTTCACGCGAAGCGATCGTAAAGCCTTATTCCAATCAGTTTTGATCGATTTTAAATCCATCGTGTAAGGATACTTCTTAACTTTAGGAAATTCGCATAGATATTCCGGAAGCAAATTTTGAATTTTTGGACGAATCGTATACGCGCCGTATTCCTGTTTGCCGGAAGTAACCCAGCAGGGTACAATATTATGCGCATCAACTTCATAAAACGGAATAGTAATACTTTTTGTAACACTTTCTTTCCATTCCCGGTGGATCTTCAGCGGCGAGAAATCTGTAACGAGAAGACCTGCGCGGTGATGCCTTATAAAACGAAGTACCTCTTCATACGGTTTCCCATCGAGGAGGAAGAACGGTATATTTTTGCGTGTCAGGTTTTGCTCGACAATCTTTAAACCCTCGATCATGAATATATATTGGCGGTATGCGGCACCTAAAAATTCTGGAGCCAAAGTAAAGAGAATCAAAAGCGGGAGCTTCCTTTCCATCGCCTGCTCTTGTGCAAATAGCAATGCCCAATTGTCTTCAACTCGCTGATCACGGCTCATCCAGTAAACAACAGGCCCCGGGGTATCGTTGCCTGTTTTCAGGATTCTTATTCGCTTCCGATTAACCATTGCATTGTTCATTTTCATTTAAAAGAAAAAACTCCCGCCGCTGAATTTAAACATCGACGGGAGCTTTCTCATAGCGAAGTTTACCTCACTTGAAATAGAAGTGGAATCCTACGCTCTCGAAGCCGAGTGCGCGAAGGGCTGAAATTCCCCATTTATCTTCATCACCACTAACCTGGGCAAATTGCAGTCCGTG
>CAYGZY010000122.1:0-9563 GCA_964354485.1 uncultured Chlorobiaceae bacterium
TTACGAACTTCGTTCCCCCTGTTCGATGGATCAGCGGCAGAACTGAGCAATGAATCCCCACTTTAGAGCTGTTCAACGATTACTCGGACAGACTCCTAGATACAATTATGGTAATGTTACAAAAATTTAACCTGTTTGTCAAGATTTATTTCAGCTTGGCGGCATATTTTACGTATTAGTATTTATATACCCGACATCCTCCCCATCGCGCTCATCCCGCCTTGAGTAGTAAATATAACGGAGGCTCAAGTCATTATTTATTAAGATTTTACATAGTCCCATTCGGCATATAAAGCACGGAACATTTCGGACAAGCGGTTCTGGAACTCAGTTAACTTTTAGAGAAAAGATTATCCGACGATGGAGATGTGAATCCTGATCAGCCGTATTTGATCAGGTGAAGGAAAATTTCGTATTTGGATTTGAAACCTTGAGCATCAATTTAAACTCGTCATATTCGTTCTGAAGACTGCGGATTGTCTGGCAGAAATTTTTCCGCTTATCCTTTCCGACAGTATAACGGACGGAAAGTATTGACTTCCAATCATCCATGTAGGCGTTATCAAGCCGGACCATAAAATCGATCTTCGTTTTTGATGAATGGAGGAGCAGCTGACTGTGAATTTCCTGCGCGATATTTTTCTCGCGGATCATCAGTCGTTCAAGCACCTTGATATCCTTTCCGCGCAATTTTGGTTGACGGGCAGCACGTTCTTTTATCCGGTCGTGCGCTTGAGAAGCTACGGAGGGGTGTTCAATGAGATACTGATCGTAAGCGAAAACTTCGACATCCCATTCAACGGCGTCATGTATGTCGATCAGTGTCCTCAGCATTTCGACATACCGGTCTTCGACCTGTTTGATGATTTGTTCCTTCCCCTGTATGACCGTCCAGAATGACAGCGACACGATCCATTCATCCGCCCGCAGTGTATTGAGAATTTTTTCATGTCCCAGCTTAAAAGTAAAAAGGTCTTCTGCAGAGACAGGTGGCTTACTGGAAATATAACCTGCATCGATTTCAGTAATTAACCGTTGGAGAAAGAGTCTAACATCGCCATAGTCGAGTATGAAAATGTTATTCTTACCGTCGATACCCTTCATGAGAAGTTGCTTTGAAGGAATACCTTTTCCGGTACTGTCAGGAGCATAACAGAATCCGTACAGATAGAACCAGTCATCGGATTTTATCTCAAAATCAATTTCTGAATATTGAAACGGCTCCTTGACCGCAAATTTCTCCATTACGTGTTCCGTTGACTTAACTTCGGTCGGAACTATTTTCTCTTCGCCTTCTCCACCGATCGCCGCCTCTTCCTCCACATATTTTTCCAATTCTGCTTTTCTTGCTGACGCAGTTGCTTCACTTTCTGCGGCGGCCTGTTCTACTTTTACTTCTTGTTCAATCAGGTAGATAATCAAATCGCGCAGATCGCTCGAGAGCAGGTATTCAAATTGCTTAATTATCGCTTCAGCCACTTTCCCTACGGGAAGATCGGTAAACGGTTCGAGTTTCCGGCGGAGATTCTCGTTCTGCTTGATTCTTTCTGAAAGTTCTTCAATGATCAGTGCCGACAACTTCTTGCGAGTATCGTCTTTCATACATTTTCCTCAGGATGATAGCGGATATTATCGGACAACAACCAATTTTTTAAAGAATACAATACCAGCGACATATATACCGAAATATTAAAAAATTTAAGCATATCACAATATTTTTTTATGCTATCAATCTTGTTTTTTTTTGAGCCGTATTCGTACTTCCCTGCCGATTTACCCACCGAAACCCCTTCTCTTGGGGCGCAGGTGAGCGGAGAGGGAGGGATTCGAACCCCCGTACGCCTAAAGGCGTAAACGGTTTTCAAGACCGCCGCTTTCAACCGCTCAGCCACCTCTCCGATTTATACAAGAACATTAAAAATGCATTTATAATATAGAGAAAAGGAAAAATGAATGCAAGATACGTTTGTCAGCCATATTGAGTTACAATTATTCCACCTAGTGCTATTAAACCACCAATGATGAACACAGGAGTTATCGTTTGCCCAAGCAGTGTCCATGCGAGGATGGTAGTCAGTATGGGTTGTAAATTTGAAAAGATGGCGACTTTTGATGCAGTAGTCCGACTGAGAGCGTAGTACCAGAGAAGGTAAGCGATGATCGACGTCCCGATTGACAGATACAACAATCCGCTCCAGTGATGAATCGTCAGGACTGAAAAGTCATAATCTGCAATCCCGAATATTCCGATCGGCACGAACATTATCGTCCCAAGCACCATCGTTGTGATGCTCGTCTTAAAAGCGCCATAATGAAGGATCAGATACCTTCCCTGAACAGTATAGTATGCCCACGCGATGACTGCCACTACAAGGAGAAGATTTCCAAGCATATATTCAGACTTAAAATCAATACCGCGCTCAAAAATAATCAGGCAAACACCAGAAAATGCAATCAGAACACCAAGTCCCTTCTTCCACCCCACCTTCTCCCGACCCATCACCGAGGAAAGAACAAGCACCAGAGCGGGTGTCGTGCTGTAAAATAATGCAGCATTGGTCGGCGTTGTATAACGGATCGCTGTTAGAAATAAAAATTGATTAACCGGTATCGCTAAAAAACTTAGGAGCAGGATTGACCCCAAGTGTTCCTTCCTGAATCGGAATTTCTCCTTGCGAATAAAAGCAAGAATGCAAAGTCCCGCTGCTGCAATCCCCGATCTTAACATCGTTAATGTGACCGGTTCGATGTCGCGTACCACAATCTTCGCCACGATATGAGTACCGCTGGCAATAAGTGACTGCAGAAGCATTATAAAGTAGACAAACATGACTTGAATATAAGAAAAAAAGGAGATTACTTTAGAGCAAAACTTGAGAATATTTTGTATCTTAATTTGATTTAATGGATAACTGGAAGAAAAATTTATACGTCCTTTGGGGAACCCAGTTCCTCGTGATGATGGGGATGAATATGGTGATCCCCTTCCTTCCCTTTTATATCCGGCAATTAGGGATAACGAACCCGGATGATGTCGCTCGCTGGAGCGGTATTGTTTTTGCAGGGACGTTCATGACCTCTTTCATTGCCACGCCGTTCTGGGGAACGATGGGTGACAAGTACGGAAAGAAGCTCATGGTGGTTCGAGCGCTCTTCGGCCTCGGACTTTCACAGATTTTTATAGGTTTTTCACAGGATGTGTTTCAGCTTTTTATTTTCCGCCTCCTGCAGGGCGCCATAAGCGGTTTCATCGCGGCCTCTCTGGCGCTTGTATCCACATCGACACCCAAGGAGCGCATCGGATATGCGCTGGGAATCCTGCAATCCGCCACCGCGGGCGGAACGATGATCGGTCCGGCATTCGGCGGCTTTCTTGCCGACATCATCGGATACAGAGAGATATTTTTTATCACCGCGGCGTTATGCGTTGCCGGTGGATTTATTGTTATCAAGCTGGTTCAGGAGACAGAGCAACCTGCTCAGGCACATGAGCCGCCATCCGTAATACAGAATTTCAAGACGATGGCAACCGACAGTCATCTTAGAATTATCGGTATTACGATCATCCTGTCGCAGATGGCCTCGCTTATGATCGAGCCGCTTTTTGCACTTTTTATTGAGAGCTTCCAATCCACCACAACTTATATTTCCACATATACCGGAATTACTATCGCAATCTCGGGTATTTTCATGGTCATATCTTCACCGTGGTGGGGGAAGCGGAACGACCGGCTCGGATTCAAGCAGAACCTGATTATGTCGCTGACATGGACGGGGATCGCATACAGTCTGCATATGGTTATTCCGACTCTGCTGACCCTTGCTCTACTTCGGGCCATCCTCGGTTTTGCTCGGGGTGGAATTCTACACTCGCTCTATTCTATGACGAGCATTCATTCACCGGAAAACAGAAAAAGCGGTCTGATCGGCATCGCCTCAAGTCTCACAGTTTTCGGCAACATGCTCGGCCCTCTGAGCGGCGGAATGATAGCAGGATACTTCGGATTATCCGGTGTGTTTATCATCAATAGTACGATGTTCATCATTTGCAGTATCCTCGTCTGGATGTACTATCATGACCACGAGCCAAAAACAGGGAATGCGTGAAATGAAACCGGGTAATGAATGAAAAATGTGGGTATGAAATAATGAAAAGTACAACAAAGAAAAATCGCCTCTTTCTCCTCGACGGGATGGCGCTGGCGTACCGCGCTTACTTCTCGTTTATCAGTCGTCCCCTCATCAATTCGAAAGGCGAGAACACAAGCGCGATCTACGGCTTTGTTACCACACTCATGAAAATCCTCAATGAGGAAAAACCCGAATATATTGCCGTCGTTTTCGATACCCCGCAACCGACCTTCCGCCATGTGATGTACTCGCCCTACAAAGCAACGCGCCAGAAAATGCCCGAGGACATGGTACCGCAAATAGAACGCCTGAAAGAAACCGTGCGCGCGTTCAACGTCCCGAGTCTTGAACTTGACGGCTACGAGGCGGATGACCTTATCGGAACACTCGCACGAAGAGCCGAAAAGGAAGGAATTTATACCTACCTCGTCACCGGTGATAAGGACTTCATGCAGCTTATTTCTCCTCTCATATGCATGTATAAACCGGGCAAACGCGGGGACGAATGGGAAATTATTGACACCGATGCGGTCGTGAAAAGATTCGGCGTGGGACCGGATCATGTTGTGGATGTACTCGGACTTACCGGCGATGCCTCGGATAACGTGCCGGGAGTTTCCGGTATCGGGGAAAAAACTGCAATCCCGCTCGTGCAGAAGTACGGTTCTATTGAAAATATTTACAAGAATCTCCAGAGCGTGGAACAAAAAGGTGTACAAAAAAAACTGCGCGATCATCAGGAAGATGCTTTCCTCTCAAAAAAACTCATCACCCTTGATACAGACGTACCAATACCGGTCGACCTGCACCGGCTTACAGCACAAGCCCCCGATAATGACAAACTCACGCGTCTATTCAGCGAATTTGAATTCAAATCGCTCATCCAAAAAATAAAACCGAGCGCTCAAGACACAAGCGAACCTGCTCGCCGATCTATCCGCCGAAGCTCCCTCTTTTGGAGCGCAGGCGAGCCGGCTGAATTCATTCCATCCCTGCGCGAATTTACCGACATCACGCAAGACGAACATTCGTATCATCTTGTGGAAGGAGAAAAAAGTTTCAATACTCTGATGCAGATGCTCTCACGGTCGAAGTTCTTCATATTCGACACGGAGACGACGTCGACAAATCCCCTCGAAGCTAAGCTCGTGGGTATCTCGTTTTCTCTCAAGCCGCGGGAAGCGTGGTACGTCCCCGTTGCTTCTGAAAAGAATTCTGCTCAAACACCTGAAGTCGGCAGTGAAGAGAGAATCGGCAACGATCTGTTTTCAGATCCCGGGACGAAACGCGGAAAGAAAAAATCCGTATTACCTGAACCCGAACAACCCAAACTAAATACCGGTTTCCCTCTCCCCTTCATTGTGAAACACCTCTCCCCCATTTTTGCAGATCCATCTATCAAAAAAGGAGGGCAAAATGTAAAATATGACATGCTCATCCTCGCCTCACATGGCATCGAGGTCAGAGGCGTTGCGTTTGACACCATGGTAGCCAATTACATATTGCGTCCCGACGGTCAACACGGCCTCGATAAACAAGCGGCAGAGCATCTGGCTTACAATATGATTCCGTACTCCGCTTTAGTGAGCGACGGCAAGAAAACACATGACATCCGGGATGTCACCGTTGAGAAGGTAGCCGAATATTCCAACGAAGATTCTGATATGACATTCCGCCTGTTTGAGCTTCACGGGACCAAACTCGATCAGGAACACCTGATGAAGCTCTGCGAGGAAGTTGAATTTCCGCTCGTCTCCGTTCTCGCGCGGATGGAATACACCGGGGTGAAGCTTGATGTTGATTTTCTCGCCGACCTGTCGAAAGAACTGGAACGCATCCTGCAGAACCTCGTACAGGACATATACAACGATGCGGGGGAAAAGTTCAATATCAACTCCACCCAACAGCTTGGTAAAATTCTGTTTGAAAAGCTGAAGCTCTCTGTTGGACGTAAAACAAAAACAGGTTTCTCCACAGACGTCGGTGTTCTCGAAACATTACAGCACGGACACCCGATCATCGGGAGAATTCTGGAGTACCGTCAGCTCCAGAAACTGAAAAGCACATACATCGATGCGCTCCCCTCTCTCATCAAACCGAGAACCGGCCGGGTGCATACTTCATTCAATCAGACGATCACAGCGACGGGACGACTTTCAAGCAGTAATCCTAACCTACAGAACATCCCTATTCGCACCGAAATGGGAAGCCGGATCCGGAAGGCATTCATCCCTGGCAATAAAGATATGCTCATCCTTTCTGCCGATTACTCACAAATAGAACTACGCATCATGGCACATATATCGGGCGATGAAGGATTGACGACGGCTTTCAACAATGGAGAGGATATCCATACAACAACCGCTGAAAAAGTATTCGGCGTCGGCTCACAGGATGTTACAAGAGAAATGAGACGGAAAGCGAAAGAAGTGAACTTCGGAATTATGTATGGAATAGGTCCTTACGGATTATCATCACGTCTGGATATAACCCAGCAGGAAGCAAAGGGGATAATCGATACGTATTTCAAGCGATTCCCGAAAGTTAACCAGTATATATTTGACACGATCGCGACCGCAAAAAAGGCCGGGTACGTAAGCACACTCCTCGGCCGGCGGCGGTACCTCCCCGATATCAATAGTCGGAACCAGAACATCCGTAGTAACGCCGAACGACAAGCGATCAACATGCCTATCCAGGGAACCGCCGCGGATATGATAAAAATCGCGATGGTAAAAATCGACCGGTTGTTTCAAGAAAAACCTTTCAAATCAAAGATGCTACTTCAGGTACACGATGAGCTTGTATTTGAAATTCCCGAAAAGGAGAAGGAAAAAGTACAGAATATTATCCGCGAAACGATGGAAAACGCACTTCCTCTCTCGGTCCCGGTAGAAGTGGATATCGGAATCGGTAAGAATTGGTTAGAAGCACACTGACATTCACCGCAGGAAAAGAAGCGCAACACCACCAACAGCCACGAAAGCGCCGCTCACAGCACGCCAGTTCAATTTTTCCTTGTAAATAATTCTAACAATGGGAAGCATGATGATTGGCACAATTGCCATTATCGTAGCCGCAACACCAACGTCCGTATTACCAATCGCAATAAGACTGAACGAGATGCCAAGGAAGGAACCGAACATGGCGCCGAGGGCCGTCAGAATAAAAGCCCTCCTGTTTTTTTTCAGCATCCTCAAAGGACTCTCAAACCGGCTTGTCATCATCGCAAGGGGAAGGAGGAAAATCAACGAGGAAATAATTCTGATTGCTGACGCGACGAAACCATTTACATCCGATTCCTGAAATGCCATTTTTGCGAAAATCAGACTCACACCCTGCCCCACTGCACCAAGTAAAGCATAGCTGATCCCTGCGACGCTTGCGATGTTCTTTTCCGAAGTCCTGTCCGATCGGTCAAAAACGACAATACCGATGCCAAATAATGTAACGCCGATTCCGATCACTCCGAGGAAGGATATAGTTTCACCAAGAAAATAATAAGCGAGAGTCGCGGCTATCGCAGGCGCAAGCGACATAATGAGCATACTGATCCGCGCGCCAATTTCCTGGAACGCCTTGAATAAAAAAGTATCGCCAAGAGATAATCCGATAAAGCCGCTGATGCAGAGATTGGCATACTGCCGCAGCGACAGTTTTAAATCCAGACCGAGAACAAGTATGAAAATTATAAGATAAATAGCAGCGAGAATTAGTCGTGTAATATTAACCTGGAACGACCCTATCCTTTTGATGGCAGATGCAAACACCATCGCACTTCCAGCCCAGAGGCAGGCAGTGAGCAGGGCACTTAATTCACCGATGTAAGACATAACTGATTGATTATTAGAAGAAGAATTTAATGTGCATGTTAGGTTAGAAAATCAATCTCATTTTGATTTCTTCAGGAAATCCAGCCTGGCCCGCGCCTGCTTCAGCTGCTCGTTATCGATATGAACGCTATCAAGATGAGCCTGTTCTATATAGAGTCCGTAATTCCTGATCGCATTCTTTTTATCTTTCAACCGATCGTACGCAAGCGCGAGATAGAAATACGCGTCGGAGTTCCGCGGATCAAGATCAATGGCTTTCCGGCACTCAACAGCCGCCTGGCGGTACTTTTTAATTGTATAAAATAACGAACCAAGACGGTAGTGCACCATGCCGATTGATTCCGGGTGGTATTCCTGGATTGCCCGGCGATACGCTCTAATGGTATTTTCGGTGGAATCAAGTTTTGTGTATGCCAGCGCTAAATTAATGTAATATGTCGGTTCGGTTGGCTCTTTCGCAATTGCCTTTTGATATGCATCCCGTGCAATTTCGTAATGCTCTGTGAGTAGAGCGGTATACCCGTATTGTGCCTGAAAAGTACTATTTGAAGAATCAAACTCCACCGCTTTCCGGGAATAAACAAAGGCACTGTCATTTTTTTTCATTTTACAGAATGTCACACTCGCCTTGTGATAGAATTCAGGATTATCCGGTTGCAATTCTATCACCCTCAAATAAAGTCGTAATGAACCCGCATATTCGCTATCTGCGAAGTAAAGCGAGGCAAGAGCAGAAAGACCCGGAATGTAGCGGGAATTTAGCGAAACACATCTTGAAAGGTAAGGAAAGGCAGACTTATTGTCACTCAGGGCTATGTGTACAATACCAAGGTAATAATCAGTGAGGAAATCGTGTGGATTTAAACAATGAAGGCGCTCGAAAACTTCACCGGCCTGTTGATACGCTTTACTATCATAAAGCAACACACCAAGTTGAAAATACGCAGGGATATATGCTGAATCAAGTTTAATAATCATTTCATACTGTGTTTGCGCCTTGCGCGTATCCCCTGAAAGGGCAAGAATGCGCGCATACTGAAACCGATAACCGATGTTGAGCGAATCCCTTCTCACGGCACTTCCTAAATGAATTAAACCTATATCAATTTTATTAACAGCCGAATAACTCAATCCAAGGTAATATTTGACTAAAGAACCGGGAGCTGAATCTACTATTGAATCCATGACAGCAATTGCCTCTTTGTATTTACCTTCGGAGTAGAGCTGAATGCCATATTTTGCGAGGCTGTCGATCTGTCTATCGGAGAATTGTTCCTGCGAATACCCGAGATCAGATTGCAGGGACATAATAGTCACTACGATTACCGCAATTCTCAATCTGTGCATATCGTGCCTCATATATCGTGTATTAATTCGACCACTGTTGATCGGGACACTATGCCGGATTAACTCCAGTTTGAAGATTATTTTTATGATATACCGAAAACTGATAAATATAAGGATATTTCCATAATATTTCAGGTTACGAAGCAGATCGTAAGGTATTTCCCGATACGCGTATAAGATCAATTGATGACATTATGGGGTAGTTGTGCAGAATAACGTGGATATTCTGAAAAAACATTGACAATGATTAAT
>CAYGZY010000123.1:0-6598 GCA_964354485.1 uncultured Chlorobiaceae bacterium
TTTCCCGTCAACTTCGGTCCACCGGGTCACAAGACCGCGAAAGATGCTGTCGAGCTGCGTTGTACGCAGTCGGCTAACCGTGTTTTCGGAATTCACGATAACTGCAATGCCGTCGATGGCGATCTTGTATTCTTTAAAATCGATTTGCGCCCTTTTCGCGACCTCGCGCTCTTCCGTATTTAGAGGGCGGGAAGAAACGATGAATTTAATCGTATCATTGAAAATTCTTGTTATCGCCTCACGGGTAGTTGCCGTGATGATATCGAGGTGCGCATTGGTGTAAAGACTTTCAAACTTTTCTTCCTGCTGTCGTATCATGGGTAGAACAGTTTCCGAAACGACAATGGTAATTGAACCCTTTGTCGGCAGTTCGGTTTTTTCACCGATACATCCGAGGATGGATATGCTGATGATGCACATCCACCCCCAGAGAATTACTGAATATGTTCTATGCTTCTTCATTGCGCTTTTTGACACTTATCATAACAATCCGATATGCCGCGTAGAGCACCATCATACTGCCGAGAATAATCCTGAAGTTCGTCGGGATGGAATCGGGGAGTGAATACCCCGCCAGTACAACGATACCGACTACTAGAATGAGTCCGGCGGTGATATAGCTCGTGATGCGGATTATCGATTGCGCGTGCATAGAAATATCTTACTTATTCAGCTTGAAGCGGAACGGTACCGCCGCCCACACGGCGACCGGACCGTTATTCATGATTGCGGGTGTGAAGACCCACTGCAGGGCCGCTGCTTTTGCCGGTTCATTGAAGATTTCCGCGTCGCTCTTCATAACAACCGCCTTCTTTGCCTTACCTTCTTTATCAACCAAGATTTTCACCCATACGGTTCCTTCGACGCCGGCACGGCGCGCGATTTCCGGGTAATCCGGCTGAACCTGCTTCACCGGAACCGGTAGTTTTTCAACCGGTAAGAAGTCAGGCGGATCGTCTTCGATCTGAAGGTCCTGCTCAATCTGAACCTGATCATCTCCGCCCTGTTGTGAAATTACCGGGCTCTGGATGGCAGAGAGTTCCTGCTGAGTAGCGATCGTCTGTTCCGGACTCACTTCGGCATCCGGTACGGGCACAGGTATACCGACCGCCGGTCTCGCAACAGGGACACTGACTGCCACTGCTGCCGATGCTTCCGTTTCCGTGAGGGACGGAGGCGGACCAAGGTCCGTATATTTCGTGAGACGCACCATTCGGATGGGTTCGTCTTCTTCAGTGAGGTAACCGACGAGATAATACGTACCGATTAGCATGAGGTGGAACGCAACTGCGATGGACAACGCGATCGTCAGGTGGCGTTTGTAATGGAGCCGGAGTTCCTGAAAACCGAATTGTGCAACTGCAACTATTGTTTTTGCTGTCATAGTTTATTCTCCTTCCTCACATAACCTTTGCAAGAATCTTTTTATCGACTTCCTGCATTGGTGCCAGGCTGAAGCGTGTTATATCTGCAAGATTCAGCTCATCCATGATATCGACCATCATGGTGTACTTACCCTTCCGGTCGATTTTGATTAATGTGATTAACTTCGGATTTTCCTGATTTTTCTGAACGAGAAAACCCTGCAGAGTATTGAAATCAATTTTCTGTGGATCATCAACGCCGACATTCCAGTAGAGAGTGCCATCCTCCTTGACACGGATCGTCATGAGGTTGCTCTGTGCAACTTCTACGTTCGCATTGCTCGGAGGGATGTTGATTTCCATCGTCTGCGGTTTGTTCATCGTTGTTGTCAGCATGAAGAACGTCAGGAGCAGGAATGCAATATCGACCATAGGCGTGTTGTCGATTTTTATTCCAAGCCTACGTTTTTTCTTCTTCTTGCCTTTCTTTCGTGCGGCGCCGCGGGGCCCGCTAGTATCGACCATACCCATAGTAAATTCTCCTTAATCCCTTTCTAAATCCGTGACAAGGTTAAAACGCGTTATTTGGGTTTTCTGGAGGATGTCCATGACATCTTCCGCTATTCCGTATTCCGATTCGCGATCACCCTTCACTACCGTTCTGAGTTTTGGATTGGCTATTCGGGCGCGAATAAGGAGGTCAGGCAGTTCTTTCGTCGTTACCTGTACCCCTAACCGCAGCCGGTTTTCCTCTCCGAACAACTTTGCCATGAGGTGCTGAGAGTCAAATCCAAGAATAACCTTATTATCCTTGCTGATCGTGATTGTCATGATGTTTGACTCCGGCAGCTTGAAATCAGAGTGCGATGAAGGAAGAATGATCTGGACTTCCTCCGGCGGTTTGAACTGGGTTGTCAGCATGAAGAACGTGAGCAGAAGAAACCCAATATCGACGAGCGGAGTATTGTCGATCGAAATTCCTAATCTGTGTTTTTTTATTTTGGGCATATTTTTGCCTCTTTCAGGGCTACTTTACTTTTAAAGTCTGAATCATGTCGAAACTTGCTTCGTCTATCATATAGGTGAATGTGTCAACTTTGTTCACGAAGAAGTTGTACGCTATGATACCGACGATAGCGGCGAAAATTCCGAGAGCCGTATTGACGAGCGCTTCGGAGATACCGATGGAGAGCTGGATTGCGTCCGGCGCTCCTGCCTGAGCGAGTGCCTGGAACGCACGGATCATACCGATAACCGTTCCGAACAGACCAAGCATCGTCGCGATAGATGCTATCGTGGAAAGGATGATCAGATTCTTTTCGAGAATCGGCATCTCAAGTGCGGTCGCTTCTTCAATTGCACGCTGGACTTCAGCCATCTGCTTCTCGGCATCAAGAATTTTGTTCTCTTTTTTCAATTCCTGATATTTCTCGAGGCCTGCCCGCAGAATGTTCGCCATTGAACCGCGCTGTCTCTCACATTCCTTTAAAGCGCCTTCAATGTTGTTATCGCTGAGATTTTTCTGAACGTTCTTGAGGAACGTCGCCACGGCGCCGCGACCCTGCGCTTTCCTGAGCGAAAGAGTACGTTCAATGATGAATGTAATGACTATGATCGAGGCGGCTATAAGGGACGGAACGACATAACCACCCGTATATACCATACCCATCAGGTTGTTGGGCTTCATCCGGTTTGTCCCGTCAAAAAAGTTACCAGGATTTCCAAGAATAAACCACCAGATAACGAATCCAACCACGATCGAGGTAAATATAACAATCGATACAAAAGTGGATTGTTTCATTTGTATGACTCCTATAAATGATGATAATAAATAATTAATGTGATTTTGAATTTTTTTCTAAAAAACTCTCGACGGCTTCGTCAACAGATTCCTGTACGTCGAATATGCTGATGAGCCGTGTTATCGTAAAAAGATTCCGGATGTTCTTGCTGATGCCGACAAGCTTGATTTCACCATCGTTCTTTTTAAAACTTGCATGTGCAGAGAGTACGGCTCCTAAACCTAGACTGTTCATGTAATTAACCCTCTGCAAATCAATGATAAGGGATTTGCTTCCCTGCTCGAGAAAATCTGCAACTTCCTCTCTGAAACGATCGGTATCTTCGTCTCCTGTTAACGAGCCCCTCACTTCGATGATGGCGATCTCTCCGTCGTGGATTGTTTTTGATTTAATAGTCATTGGGAAAATTATAGTTATTACTTGGCTACATTTATACTACACAAGAGTTGTGCCAAATATTTTTTACGATTCGAATTGCGGAATTATCGGAAACAGAGTCAGGATTTGGGTTTTTGCTTAGGGGATTCCACCTTCTCTCGGGCACTCAGATTGCATTATGCAATGGTGTTATTATAAAAGAAGCGGCGTGATGGTGAATTCATTAAAACATGAGGAAATATGGATATTGCATTTTGCAATACCTGCATCAAATTCCATATTTTTTCCGTTTCCTCCACAGAGTCGCCGGATCAATATTTAGGAGCCGGGCCGCTTCTTCAAAATCACCGGTCGCCTTTAAAACACGCACAATATGGTATCTTTCGACGGCCTCCAGTGAAAGCAGACCCGCCTTGAACTCGTTTGGATTCCGTAATTCGGGTGGTAAATGGGACACATTGATAACCTTCTGTTTTGCAAGAAGTACAGCCCTTTCCATGACGTTTTCCAGCTCACGAACATTTCCGGGCCAGGAGTGAGAGATGAGGATCTGGAGAGCCTCGGTATCGACATCGATGTCGACTTGTGGGGAGAATTTCTTGAGGAAGTGATGGATGAGCAGAAGAATATCCTCCGGTCGTTCACGGAGAGGAGGCAAAATGATACGCACGGCATTGATACGATAGTAGATGTCCTCTCTGAAACTTCCACCTTTCAGCGAGTCGGCAAGTTTTTTATTGGTTGCCGCAACTACTCTGACATCCACCTTCCGTGTAACATTTTCACCGACCCGTTCAAATTCGCGATGCTGGAGAAAGCGCAGAAGCTTGACCTGCGCGGAAGGAGATATGTCTGCTATCTCATCAAGGAATATCGTACCGCCATCCGCAAGTTCAAATCTCCCTTCACGATCCTTGATTGCTCCAGTATACGCACCCTTTACATGACCAAAAAGTTCGCTCTCCAGCAAATTTTCTGCAAGAGCTGCGCAGTTGACTTTGATGAACGGTTTATCTTTACGTCCGCTCTGTAAATGAATGTACTGTGCAAAAAGCTCCTTGCCGGTTCCGCTCTCACCTTCGATGAGAATGGTCAGCATGCTGTTCGCCACCTCGCGGGCAAGGTCGAGCTGCTGACGCATCACTGAATCACGCGTAAGGATTGTTACCTGAGCCTGGCCGGAGGATAACTGGGTACGGAGTTGCCGGACTTCATCCTGAAGTTTATGGTGGCTGAGCACTTTATCCGCAAAGATCTGTAGCTCCTGCAAATCGAACGGTTTCTGAAGAAAATCAAAAGCGCCCGATTTGATAGCCGCGACAGCGCTGTCGATTGATCCGTGGGCTGTTATAATGACACACGTTGTCGACGGTGATTTCTCCCCTATCGCCTTGACCATCTGAATTCCGTCGATGGGTTGCATCATAAGATCGAGAAACGCAATATCGTATTTCCCGTTTTCAACAGCTTCCAGCGCATCGGCCGGATTGAGAAAAATCTCAACGTGCAGACCGATTGTCTCCAAACCGATCTTAACGGTCTTGAGTATGTTCGGTTCATCGTCAACTACAAGGACTCTTCCGCGTTCATTCATGATGCAGATCCCTCCGATCCGGGGAGTGAAATAAAGAATGCAGCCCCTTTCTCAACTTCACTCTCTACCCATATCCGTCCGTTGTACATATCAACTATCTCCTTCACAATCGCCAGACCAAGTCCTACGCTCCCCGGTGTTGAATCGAGCGCGTGCTTCACCTGAACGAATTTATCGAATATCTTTTCGATGTGCTCCGGTTGTATCCCGCGCCCCGTATCCTTCACCTGCATCAGAATATTCGGGCCGTCTTTCTTCACTTCAACGCTGACATTTCCTCCGTGCGGTGTATATCGGAGGGCATTACTGGCGAGATTGGAAACAACCCAGGTCAGCTGCTGTTCGTCACCCATGAAGAGAGGAAGGTCCTTCTCCACCGTCGATTGAATTTCCACTCCTTTTTCCTTAAAAGGAAGCTGAAGAGGTTGCAGGGCAGCATCGATAATTCTTTCAAAATCGACAGGTTCCGATTTCAATTCAAATTTTCCGGATTCGAGTTTTGAAAGCTGGAGCAGTTCTTTCACTAACTTTGTAAGGCGGTCGCAGTCATGTTTGGACGACTCGAGGAGTTCCTGCTGCGCATCTGTCAACGGGCCGACGACCTTCTGCCGCAGAATATCGACACTCATATTAATCGAGGTGAGCGGTGTCCTGAATTCGTGTGATACCGTTGCCATGAAATCGGATTTCATCTTATCCAGCTCCCTGAACTGCGTCACGTCCTGCAGAATGAGCACAATTCCGCTCCTCCCTCCGTGGACCGCAGGGATCTCGGATATCCGGGGCCGCAGATAGATGAGCCGTCCGTTATTCGTAAACTGGAGATAGGGCTTCTTCATGATCGATGCTTTTCCGGCTGATTCAAAAATCTCAATAATCCGATCATCCGGTATGCATGTGTGAATCTTCCTGCCAATGACATCTTCTTCACGGAGTTTAAACAAATCTTCGGCAGTATTATTGATCAGCTGGATATTAAATTCGGAATCGCAGACGATGATAGTATCCGAGATACTTTCTACGATCGTTTCCGATTTCTTTTTTTCCGAAATGATATTTTCAATATTCAATTTTTCAAACTGCCGCAGCCGTTCCGTCATTTTATTGAATTCGCGGCTCAGTTCCCCCACTTCATCATTGGTATCCACATCGATTTTCAGATCAAGCCTTCCGCGGCCGATCTGACGCACTGTCTGTGCCAATTTCTCTGCAGGTTCGATGATTCTTTTCGTGAACTGGATCATGGTTATTATACTGAGAGCAATTGCGAGAATCGCGGCAAGTAGAACAGCTATCGTTGCTTCGTCGGAGGTCTCACGCGTCGCTTTCGCGTTTTCCATCATCTTCGTTTGGTTAATCTCGATGAGCCAGAAGCAGTTGTCAGATAAACGTTGTGAAAACGGGCGGACGATGTTTCCGTAGTAATTTTTCGCGGTCTGATACTGGAGATTGACGGTCAG
>CAYGZY010000124.1:0-6346 GCA_964354485.1 uncultured Chlorobiaceae bacterium
TGTACCGCCAAGACGTTCAGCCAGTTTGCACGTTGCCAGCGCCGTCCCTCCTGTTGCGAGCAGGTCATCCACCACGAGAATTCTATCTCCCGGTTGAATTGCATCCGTATGAATTTCAAGCGCATCTGTTCCGTATTCAAGCTGATATTTTTCTCTGATAACCTCCGCAGGTAGTTTTTTTGGCTTACGGATTGGGATAAAACCAACACCGAGTCTGTATGCAAGAACACTTCCGAATATGAATCCACGTGATTCAACACTCAGAACTTTATCAATCTGGATCTCTTTATATTTCGTGTAAAAAGTTTCCATTGCCTTGCGGAAAGCATCCGGATTTTTAAGAAGAGGCGTTATATCCCTAAACATTATACCTTTTTTGGGAAAATCAGGGACATCCCTGATATATGAACGAAGTTCATTTTCTGGTTCTACCATTCAGTATGCTCCATACCCGTCTGCTCTTTCTAAGGTATTTTATGTACCTGTCGCCGCCTTACGCAGATTTCTTACTGCTTGAGCTATGTTCTTTTTCGTGAAAATAGTATATCCGGCAACGAGAACCGTAGCACCCGCGGCGACGATCTCCGAGGCATTACTCTCATCGATACCGCCATCTACCGATATATCGATTTTTTTATCGATAGCATCGGCCATCATACCAATTTCCTGTATTTTTCTCAGAGACTGCTGTATGAATGTTTGTCCGCCAAATCCCGGATTGACGCTCATGACGAGTACCTGGTCAACGAACGGTAATATCTCTCTCAGTGAAATCGCAGGCGTTGCAGGATTAAGACTGACTCCGGCTTTTAGTCCATGTTTTTTTATTTTTTGTATGGTGCGGTGAAGATGCGTACACCCTTCTACATGCACAGTAATGTGATTAACACCGGCTTTCTTAAAATCATCGATGAAACGATCAGGATTTTCCACCATCAGGTGAGCATCGAGCGGAAGTTTCGTTATCGCCCGAATTGACCGAACCACGAGCGGACCGAAAGTTATGTTGGGCACGAAATGCCCGTCCATGATGTCGAGATGAATCCAGTCGGCTTTCCCTTTTTCGACTAGTTTTATCTGTTCCGACAGCCGGGCGAAGTTTGCTGATAGCAGTGAAGGTGCAATTTTCAATGATGGCATATACGTTCCTTAGTTTTCATAGTAGTCTCTGGGATGTTCGCCTTCACGGACAACGATCAGATCGACAGTTTGTCCGCGGACGACCATCTCCCCCGCCCTGGGGTATTGATCGACAATCGTATTGGGTAGAAGATCGGGTGATACGATGTAAGAAATATTTCCAATTTCCAATCCCGCAATTTTCATAATTTCAACTGCAGCGTTGACCGATTTTGAAGTTAGATCCGGGACAGATATTTTGTCGGTTGTACTTCCGGTACTGATCACGATTGAAACATAAATATCTCTCTTCACCTTTGCACCGGGGGAGATTTTCTGCTCCATTACAGTATTCGGCGGATATTCGTCAGATTGCTGATACTCCACCGCACCAAGCTTTAATCCCACTCGCTCTAAAGCAAACTTGGAATCACGCAGAGTTCTTCCCCGGAGATTCGGTACTGCAACATGTATTTCACCGGCGCTGAGTGTGAGATATACCCGCCTCCCCAGCTTGACGGCAGAGCCTGCCGGAGGATTCTGTATGATTACTACTCCTGCAGGTTGCTCCTTATCCAGACGAGCATCACCCTTTTTCGGCTCAAAACCGAGCGAATCGAGAACTGCAAATGCATCCTCATATTTCATCCCGACGACGGATGGAATAGTAGCCACGCCTCCGATGTTTACATACAACGGAAGGAGAACATCATTGACGAGAATGAAAAGACCGAAGAGAATGACCCCCGCCAGGAATATTCTCCGAATTCCCTTTTTCTTCCATAAGGATGTAATGCGTGCTTTCAACTTATATCTGATAGAGATGTGAAAAATATAGGAAATTCGTGCTTCAACTTCAACTCTTGATTCTCATTCACCATTTTTCTATATTTTTTTAATTTTTACGCTGTGAGGCACCGTATGGACTATCGACGACTTGTGGAATCGGCAAAGAGAGCTCAGAAATATTCGTACTCACCCTACTCCTCTATGAAAGTAGGCGCGGCAATCCTTACGGATGACGGTGAAATTTACACGGGTTGTAACATTGAAAATAGCTCCTTCGGGTTGACGATCTGTGCAGAACGGACAGCAATATTCAAAGCAATTTCTGAAGGAAAAAGGAAGTTCGGAGCAATCGCTATAAGTTCAGAAGGGACATCACCTATCCCGCCATGCGGTGCATGCCGGCAGGTACTCCACGATCTTACCGGCAATATTGATATTGTGCTCACCGATAAAAAAAACCGCATCATCGTGATGCGGCTCTCTTCACTTTATCCATATCCATTTGAAAATAAATCGCTTTATACTAATAAAAAATGAAATATAAATGGAAACCACTACGCTTCATACGATGATTCACAATACCGGCTGGATCGAAATAATCTGCGGGTGTATGTACAGTGGAAAGACAGAAGAACTTATCCGTCGGTTACGGCGAGCCCAAATCGCAAAACAAAAAGTAATGATTTTCAAACCCTCGATCGATACGAGATACAATTCCGACAAAATCGTGTCTCACAGCGACCAATCGCTCTCTTCCATAGTCGTTAAAAAATCAACTGACATACTTGAACTCTCGAAAGACGCTCAGGTTATCGGTATTGATGAAGCCCAGTTCTTTTCTGTTGATCTAGTGGATGTCGTTGAACATCTTGCCGACATGGGTAAGCGCGTCATCGTGGCGGGCCTGGATCAGGACTACCGCGGCGAGCCGTTTCAACCGATTCCTCAGCTCCTCGCTGTGGCGGAGTATATAACGAAAACACTTGCTATCTGCATGGTATGCGGAAATCCCGCAGATCGTACGCAGCGAATCACCCGACAGCATGAACGGGTGGTCGTCGGTGGGCAGGGAGTGTACGAAGCAAGATGCCGTAAATGCTATGTTCGTCCGGAAGAGTAAAACCTCATCATGCACCCCATCATCGGATTGCTTTCCGGCAGACCTTCTCTCATTTTTACAGGGCAAAGATTGGAAACAATTACGTGACTTCCTCTTCTGAAAGAGACATCAGGGCGTCGCTCCGGTACATCCACGCTCAGACTCGTATTCGCCCCGGGATAGGTGTTATACTCGGGTCCGGACTCGGGAACTTCGGCAGTGAAATTAATAATCCGTGTTCAATTCCTGCGGATGAAATTCCTTCCTATCCGAAATCGACAATTTCGGGGCACATGGGAAATTTACTCTTCGGAAAGCTTGAAGGTGTATCGATCGCCGTATTTCAGGGACGAACTCACTTTTACGAATCTGCATCACTTGAAGATACCCTCTATCCGATGATCATAGCCAAAAAATTAGGAGTTCGGATACTCATAATTACAAATGCAGCAGGAGGAATCGATCCTTCCTTCGTGCCCGGCGATCTCATGCTGATCACCGATCATATAAATTTTACATTCCAAAATGTGAAATCCTCACCTCCGCAACTCTTTCGTCACAGAGACTACTATGATGCCGATCTGAGAAGCCTCGCTCTCTCCGTTGCAGGGAAAGAACGTATTCCGGTTCGTGAGGGAATATATTGCGGTATTTCGGGGCCCAGCTACGAAACCATCGCCGAAGTAAAGATGCTCCGCAATTTCGGGAGTGACGCCGTGGGAATGTCTACCGTCAACGAAGTCGTATGTGCAAATAACCTTGGAATGCGGGTCTTAGGTATTTCCTGTATCACTAACCTCTCGAGCGGTCTGAGCCCGCACAAATTATCCCATGAAGAAGTAACGTCTGCCGCTGCAGTCGCTCAAAAACCGTTTAACCGACTCATCCGTTCAATTGTGATTGCCATAAACAGAGCCTATAAGCTATAATGGTTGTTGCATCTCACTGACCGAAACGGTATATTTTCACAATCATCACTTTATAAATCAATCACGTATGAATACAACCGGCTGGCTGGATTTTAATTCTCTGCCTAACACGCTTGAGGGAATATCTACGCTATTCAAGGACTACCTTACCGATTTCCAGAGGGTAGAACAATTTTACGAAAGCGACTTCAGGAATCTTCGGCAACTCGGACACCAACTCGAGAGGATCAAACAACGATTCAAGCACCGCTCCGCCATCGTCCAAATTCTCAAAGATCAGAATCAAAGGATTAACAACTCGGAAGCCGCGTTTGCCAACATCGAACGGCTGAACAGTGAAAACTGTATGGCAGTCGTAACCGGTCAGCAGGTTGGCATTTTCGGCGGACCGCTGTACACTCTCTACAAAGCTCATACGGCGGTCGCACTCGCCAGACATCTCCGAACGATTTTCCCCGACTATCAATTCGTCCCTGTGTTCTGGCTTGAGGGTGATGATCATGATTTTGCGGAAGTAAATAATTTAGGACTTCTTGGTCAGGACAACACCCCGCACCGCATAGAATATGCCGAGCAATTGAAGGGAAAAAATCTGGGCGCCGTCGGTGAACTCGTTTTTGACGAACAGCTTGATATTTTCTACGAGCAGGTTGCCCGCATACTCCCGCATTCGGAATTTAAGACGGGTGCTATCGACTTTATGAAGACTCACTATTATCGTGGCAGGAGCTTCAGTGATGCATTCGCCTCATTTCTGAGCTCCTGGTTCCGTGACGACGGGCTTGTGTTTTTATCCCCTTCTGATCCCCGGACAAAAATATTTCTCAGTCCTATATTTATAACGGAGCTTACAGACTATCCGAAAGTATCACAGCTGATCATCGAAAGAAGCGCCGAACTTGAAGACAGGTATCATGCTCAGATTAAAACAAAGGCGCTGAATCTCTTTTACTTTCATAAAGGCGGCAGATATATTCTCGAACCGCGCGAACACGACTTCAGCCTGAAAGGGACACGGCATTTCATCCTGAAGGAAGAAATGCTGAGGATCGCACATGAACAACCCGAGCTTCTCAGTCCGAATGTGGCATTGCGCCCGATATGTCAGGACACTCTCCTTCCCACGATCGCATACGTTGCCGGTCCTTCGGAAATCGCTTACTTCGCACAGCTAAAAAAAGTGTACCAGTATTTCGGACTTACGATGCCGGTTGTCTATCCGCGTGCAAGTGTCACGCTGATTGAAGACAAGGTAGACAGACTCCTTGAAAAATATCAGCTTGAACTGCCGGAATTCTTCAGTAGCATCGATAAAGTTCATGCGAAGGTTATCGATCAGGTATCTGAGGTAAATATTGATGAAATGTTTAAGGAAGCAGGCCAGCGCATTAATGATCTAATTAGGGAAATGCACTTCGGTGTCAACTATATCGATCCGACACTTCTCGGCGCACTTGAAAATGTGTCCGAGAAGTTTCAGCAACAGCTCGACGTCCTGAGAGATAAAATCGTCGAAGCTCAACAGCGAAAACATGAGGTTGCTCTACGTCAGATCGCGAAAATTACCCATACCACCCTGCCGAACAAAAATTTCCAAGAGCGGGAGCTCAACATACTCCATTTTTTGAACAAACACGGTCTAGACTTTCCAAAATCGCTTTTTCAGGAAATTCCAATCGATCAATTTAAGCACCAGATCATTCGTATGTAAGTTAGTGTATTGACCGATGTCAACCTCCGCTGTGCGGATAGGGTCTAATAGTTGTTTTATCGTCTAATCATCCCAATAACAAAGATTAGCTATGAAAATATTCATGCTATTCCGGAAAAGAATATTTACCCTCTTCATCTATCTTCTGACCGCAAGTGCAACCCTGCCTGCAATCACATCGGCGCAGGAGGATAGTCTTGATGAGATGAAGAAAAAAGCGATAAGGGTCTACCTTGATTGCAGCGACTGCGATTTTGATTACCTCAGGAAGGAACTCACATTTGTCAATTATGTCAGAGACCGCAACGATGCGCAGGTGTATATACTGGTAACAACTCAAAAGACAGGGGGAGGAGGCACAGAATATACGGTTGCATTCCTGGGAAAGCAGGAATTCGAAGGAATCAATGATACGCTCACATTTATTATGAAAAAAACTGACACGGATGATTCAACCAGGAAGGAACTGTTGCGAACCTTGAAACTCGGCCTCATTCGGTATGCATCAAAGACACCATTTGCAGATAAATTGACAATTTCTTTTCAAGAAACAGCGAAATCGGATAAGGTCGTCGACAAGTGGGACTACTGGGTTTTCAGTATCGGTTCTTATATGTACGCAAGTGGCGAACAGTTGTATAAATACAAGTCGATCTCCTGGTCTGCAAGCGCGAACCGGATAACTGAAGATATGAAAAT
>CAYGZY010000125.1:0-16201 GCA_964354485.1 uncultured Chlorobiaceae bacterium
CCGGTCTTTTCTTACGGTGAAATTACTCTTTCGCCGAATCCCTTCTACATTCCCGGATCGAACACATTGACGATTGACGGACTCGTAAGATCTTCCTCCGTCAAGATTCTCTCCATGAGCGGAAAAGTAGTAAAGGAATTCAGGTGCCCCTGCGGAAGAATAGGCTTTTGGGATGGAAAAGATGAGGAGGGCAATTATGTCGCCACAGGTATTTATCTGATCGTGGCATACGCAGACAACGGAAATACAACGGCAACCGGCAAGCTCGCAGTCATAAGAAAATGAATTGTTCATTTCATTAGACCAATACGGGAAATGTATCCATGGAATCCGTCGACGTAAAATCAGAGAACGTTTACTCTCAGCGTGTTCGCGCGGGGAAGCGTACCTATTTTTTTGATGTGAAAGCCACGCGTTCTACAAAGGATTACTACATTATCATTACTGAAAGCCGGCGGGTGGGGGAAGAAAAGTATGAAAAACATAAAATCTTCCTCTATAAGGAGGATTTTCAGAAATTCATAGACGCACTGACGGAAACTGTCGGCCACGTTGAAAGGGAACTCCTTATAAAAGAGGGGAAGGAAGCCGATCGGTAGGAGGCCGAATACGTGATTTCCTTGACTATCGAGCGATTATTTTCTATATTATTGCTGCTTTTACCCATAAAAGCGGTAATTTTACGAGTTTGAAGTAACAGGTATTTGATGAAAAGTAAAAAGCAGGGTGTCAGCGGGATTCAAATTCGTATTTCGGGACTTTCGAATGATGTCCATGAGTATCATTTCTCGGTTGAACCTCAGGACCTGCTTCTTGAGAAGAACTTCCGGACCAGGGTCGAAATTGATGCTCACCTTGAAAAGACACCGCGTCAATTATTTTTAAGAACGAGTATTCATACTGCGGCTATGTTTCAGTGTGACCGGTGTTTAAAAGAATTCAATAAGCCGTTGAGCGCGGAATACTCGATGGTTTACGTTTATCATGAAGATGAGATCGGACAGTACGATCCGGAGGAAGCATCGGTCATACCGCCCGATACGGTTTCTATAGAGTTAGCAGATGACGTCTGCCAGATGGTAGTCTTGTCTGTTCCCCTGAAGCTGCTCTGCAGCGATACGTGCAAGGGTCTCTGCCCTCGTTGCGGTTGTGATCTCAATACCCGGTCATGTTCCTGTACGCAGGAGCAGGTTACCGATTCACGCTGGCAGGGATTGAAAGATCTTTTAAACAAATGATAGTTAAAAGGAAAAACGACAATGCCTAATCCCAAACGAAGACAATCCAAAGCTCGTGGCGCAAAGCGACGGACGCATTACAAAGCGAGTAAACCTTCCACCGGAGAATGTCCCAACTGTCACGAGCAAAAATTGCTCCACAGAGCATGCCCAAACTGCGGATATTACAACGGACGTTCCATCATCATTCCCAAAGAATCGTAGGACGCATTTTCCAGGCCTTTATAACCATCCCTTTTGATTATTCATGGTAGACCGAGTGCTGGACAAGAAGCAAAAACCGGAACATTTAATCTGACATCGTGGATTCCAATCACGAAGATATCCGTATCGCTGTTGACGCAATGGGCGGAGATTTTGCCCCGAAGAATGTCATTGCCGGAACAGCCGCAGTAGTGCGCGAAGCGTCACCCCGATTTACAGTCGTACTTGTCGGTCCGGAAAACATCATTCGAAATGAATTACGGCAGTACCCTGATATCGAGGGAAAGGTGAGTATCGTCGATGCCTCTCAGGTAATCGACATGCATGACGAGGCAGTCGCGGGCATCAAGCAGAAACGCAACTCGTCGATCAGTGTCGGCATGACTTTGCATAAAGAAGGGAAAGTGCAGGCTTTTGTCAGTGCGGGTCATTCAGGCGCTGTCCTCTCATCCGCGACACTCATACTCGGGCGAATCGGAAATATCAGCAGACCGACGATCGGAGCTTTTCTTCCGTCGGAGCGGGGCGTTTGTCTCCTGCTGGATGCCGGTGCGAACGTCGATTGCAAACCGCAGAATCTACGCGAATTTGCACTCATGGGAAGTGTCTATTCGCGGGAGATGTTCAGTATCCCGCAACCGTCTGTCGGGCTGGTGAGCATCGGTGAGGAGGAATCCAAAGGAAACGACCTGACGAGAGGTGCGCATGCTCTCCTGAAGGACAGCAAGCTGAATTTCATCGGAAATGTCGAGGGAAGAGACATTCTGGCAGGCAAAGCCGACATTGTCGTATGTGACGGATTCATCGGTAACGTACTTCTGAAATTTGGAGAGAGTATTCCCGCTTTTTTCAAAAGCCGGTTGAAACTTGCAGCGAAAAAGAACATCCCTCTAAAAATCATGGGACTTTTTATGAGGCAGGCTCTGCGGGGAGTTATGAAAAGTATGGATTACGAAGAATACGGCGGAGTACCTATCCTTGGCGTCAAAGGCGTTGTCATTATCGGCCATGGTAAGTCAACCGCAAAAGCAATAAAAAACATGATACTGCGTGCGGAGGAAACAGTTCGGAAAAATATCAATGAACGTATTCAAGAAGCACTAACTACAGTTTAATGAGAACGGACAATACTATGCTACATCGTGCAGCGATAACGGCGGTTGGTCATTATGTTCCTGAAAAAGTACTCACGAACAAGGATTTAGAAAAAATTGTGGATACATCCGATGAGTGGATACTTACACGGACAGGAATAAGCGAGCGCCGCATCCTCGAGAATGGTGCAACATCTGATATGGCATCAAAAGCTATCCAGGCAATGTTGAAGATCCGCGGTATCCAGCCGGAGGAAATCGACGTCATCATCGTGGCGACAGTCACACCGGACATGTTTTTCCCACCTACTGCATGCCTGGTTCAGCATAATGTCGGCGCTAAACGCGCGTGGGGATTTGATATCTCAGCGGCCTGTTCGGGTTTTGTTTACGCGCTCGTCGTAGGAGCACAGTTTATAGAAACAGGCGCCTATTCGAAGGTCGTCGTTGTGGGCGCCGATAAAATGAGTTCGATTACAGATTACACCGACCGAAATAACTGTATCCTCTTCGGTGATGCTGCCGCTGCGGTTTTACTTGAACCGAGTGACGATCCCTCGCTCGGAATGCTGGATAAAAAACTCTACTGTGACGGATCGGGAGCGCCATACCTCCACATGAAAGGAGGGGGCAGCCTCAACCCGCCAACGCACGAAACCGTCGATAAAAAGTGGCACTACATTTATCAGGATGGAAAAGCAGTTTTCAAGGTTGCAGTGGTAGGGATGGCAGATGTATCCACAGAAATAATGAAGAGGAACAATCTGACCGCAGAAGATGTTGATTACTTAGTTCCGCACCAGGCGAACCTCCGTATCGTTGAAGCAACCCGCGAAAGGATGGGGCTCAAACCTTCCCAGGTTATGATGAACATCAACCGGTACGGAAATACAACCGCTGCGACGATACCCCTTTGTCTCTCCGAGTGGTGGCAGGCAGGGAAGTTGAAGAGGGGTAACAGACTAATTTTGACTAGTTTCGGAGCCGGGTATACATGGGGAGGAATTTACCTCCGCTGGTCTATGGATGCACCGAAGGTTATCTGACGAATGGCGCGAATTGCCTACATATTTCCCGGGCAGGGATCACAGTATACCGGTATGGGAAAAGATCTGTATGAGAAGAGTGATCTGGCACGTTCTCTTTTCGATCATGCTGACTCGGTTCTCGGCATTTCGCTGAGTGAGATCTGTTTTCACGGACCTGAAGAACTTTTACGGCAGACAGAAAATACACAACCTGCTATTTTCCTCCACAGCGTGATTCTCACAAAGCTCATGCAACGCGAGGAAGCCGGGATGGTGGCAGGTCATTCGCTCGGCGAGTATACTGCCCTTGTATATGCAGGTGCCCTCACGTTTGAGGATGGATTGCGCCTCGTGAGACTGAGGGGTGAGCTGATGCAACGCGCCGGTTAAAAGGAAAAAGGTACAATGGCGGCTGTTGTCGGTCTCGACGGAACCGTTGTCGACGAAATTTGCCGTGAAGCTTCGGATGCAGGTATCGTCCAGAGTGCGAACTTTAACTCCCCAGGGCAGATTGTAATCAGCGGTTCCGTGACAGGTGTCCGAAGGGCTATGGAGATTGCGAAAACACGGGGCGCCAAGCTTGTGAAAGAGCTTGTTGTTAGCGGTGCGTTTCATTCGCCATTGATGCAGAGCGCCCGCGAAGGATTGAAAAACGGCCTCGCAAGTACTGCCATCGCCAATGCCCGGATTCCTGTCTATGCTAATGTCACGGGCAAAAGTGTACAGAAGGCAGACGACATCCGCTCGCTGCTTGATCAACAGCTTACGAATCCGGTCCAGTGGGAAAAGTCGGTAACAAATATGATAGCTGATGGAGCGGAGAAATTTATTGAAGTAGGACCCGGGAAAGTGCTCCAGGGACTTGTGAAACGCATCAATGGTTCAGTCAATGTGAGCGGTATGGATAAGTATGAAGATATTTTTTTACATGAATAAGCAAAAGGAAATATGATTACGGTAGGTAACAGAATTGCAGTGATCACCGGAGCTGCTCAGGGAATAGGGAAAGCGATAACGCTCAAATTCGCACAAGCGGGTGCTGATGTTGTGATCGTTGATTCGAAGTTTGAGGGTGCGCTTGAAGTTGCCAAGGAGGTTGAAGCGATGGGGCGGAAGGCGCTTCCGGTGAAATGTAATGTCGCAGATTCAGAGCAGGTTGATGCGCTGGTGAAGCAGGTGCAGGAGAAATTCCAGAAAGTTGACATCCTTATCAACAATGCCGGTGTAACGAGGGACAATCTTATGATGCGGATGCAGGAAGCTGACTGGGATCTCGTGTTGGACGTAAATCTTAAGGGACCGTTCTTGCTGGTGAAGGCTTTCAGTCCTCTCATGATGCGGCAGCGTTACGGCCGGATCATCAACGTTTCCTCGGTTGTGGGATTGATGGGAAATGCAGGACAGACTAACTATTCTGCATCAAAAGGGGGGCTTGTTGCCTTCACGAAATCTGTGGCAAAAGAGCTCGCCTCGCGCAATATAACCTGCAATGCGGTTGCTCCGGGTTTCATAGAAACACCCATGACGGAGAAGTTGCCTGATACCGTAAAAGAGAGTTATATTAAGGCTATTCCGTTGAACAGGTTCGGCAATGTAGATGATGTCGCCAGCACGATACTCTTCCTTGCTTCAGAAGAAGCCGGATACATTACCGGACAGGTAATAGGGATAGACGGCGGAATGTTCATGCGGTGAACTATAGAGTATTTTAATGTTCCACAATTAACAATCATATCATTTCATGGAAGGAGTAATAGTATGGCGGATATAGAAGCGAAAGTGAAAGAGATCATCATGAACAAGCTGGGTGTGGAAGCGTCACAGATAACACCGACTGCGTCATTTACGAATGATCTCGGCGCCGATTCTCTCGATACAGTGGAATTGGTGATGGAATTTGAGAAAGCATTCAACATCCAGATTCCGGACGAGGATGCCGAGAAGATATCGACGGTCGGCGATGTCGTTAACTACCTAAAATCAAAAGGGAAGTAACCTACATTATTATACGGATTGGTAAACAAAAGATAGCACCAGTAACGTGGGGAACCTATGAGCGCACAGGATACTAAACGGCGTCGGGTCGTCGTTACCGGAATGGGTGCCGTCACACCCATAGGGCTGACAATCGAGGAGTACTGGAATAATGCAATCGCAGGGAAATCCGGTGTCGGCATGATAACACGATTCGATGCGGCGAAGTACGATACAAAAATTGCGGCAGAGTTAAAGGGATTTAATCCATTAAATTACCTTGAACGGAAGGAAGCAAACCGGATGGATCCCTTCTCGCAATATGGCATGGCCTCGGCGGAAATGGCAATGAAAGACTCCGGTCTCGATCTGGAGAAAGTTGATCGGGAACGCGCAGGAGTCATCTTCGGTTCGGGAATCGGCGGTATGCTCACATGGCATCAGCAGATGCAGGTTTACTACGAGACCGGCGGCCCTCAGCGGATCAGTCCGTTTTTTGTGCCAATGATGATAGCAGATATAGCGGCAGGTCATATCTCGATGCGATATAAACTCAAGGGCCCTAACTATGCAACGACGTCGGCATGTGCGACATCCTCTCATGCGATCGGCAATGCATTCATGCATATCCAGCGCGGTGATGCCGATATCATGATTGCAGGTGGTTCGGAAGCCGCCATCACGCCATTGGGGGTCGGAGGATTTAACGCAATGAAGGCTCTTTCTACCCGGAATGACGAACCGGAAAAGGCGAGCCGACCGTTTGATGCCAAACGCAACGGTTTCATTATGGGCGAAGGCGGAGGCGTCCTGGTACTTGAAGAACTGGATCATGCCCTTCGGCGTGACGCCCGTATATATGTTGAGTTGGGTGGCATCGGATTTACAGCCGATGCACACCACATAACAGCTCCAGCTCCGGGAGGGGAAGGAGCGGTACGTTCGATGCGGCTTGCGCTCAGAGACGCAGGAATTGAACCCACCGAAATCGATTACCTCAATGCGCACGGTACTTCAACAGAATACAATGATAAGACTGAAACTACCGCAATCAAGACGGTTTTTGGCGATTATGCCCGGAAACTCAGTATCAGTTCGACAAAATCGATGACGGGGCATCTCCTCGGTGCTGCGGGAGCCATCGAGGCAATCATTACCATATTGGCGATCGTGCACGGAACAATCCCTCCGACGATTAACTATGAATTTCCCGACCCGGAATGCGATCTCACCTACGTACCAAACGTATCGATTAAGAAATCGGTCCGCGTAGCGATCAGCAACACATTCGGCTTCGGCGGACATAACGCGTCAATATTGTTTCGCAAATATCCGGAGTAACCACATAACCAACCTATGCAAACACTGCGCCGTTTATTTTCTCGACTAAGGAGAATCATCGGCGCCGGTGAGGCGGAGCGCCCGGCAGAAATCGATTTCCGCCGCCTTGCTGATGTCCTTCAATATAAAATCAGGGATGAAAGAATATTTTACGAAGCGCTTTCCCACCGCTCTTATCTCCAGGTGAGTAATCACAATGACGCGCTCTCCAACGAACGACTTGAATTTCTCGGCGATTCCGTCCTCAACCTGGCCGTCGGTGAGTACCTCTTCAACCATATGACCGATGCTAATGAAGGAGACCTTACGGTAATACGATCGAGATTCGTTAACAGAAATGCTCTCAGCAAGATTGCGCATGAACTGGGACTCATGAATTTCGTCCTCATGAGTCCGGGAGCAGCACAGGTCCCCGACCGCGGACTGGAGACTATCCTTTCCGATGCATATGAGGCGATCGTCGGTGCTCTATACGTCGACGGCGGATACCGTGAAGCGGAGAAATTCGTCGAGAGATCGCTTCTTACATCTCTCCAACGCGGGGTACTGAAAGTCGATGATGATAACTTCAAGAGCCAGCTCCTCGAACGCGCTCAGGCATGCGGTTACGGAATCCCGCGCTATGCAACTGTTCATGAGACCGGTCCTGATCACGATCGGACTTTTACTGTGGAAGTATTCATAGGAAATGATTCTTACGGAAAAGGAAGCGGGAAGAATAAGAAGGCTGCAGAACAGGGTGCAGCCCGAAAAGCGCTGGAAGTCTTCAATCCCGAGAAAGAGAACGGATGAAAAAACTCGCCGACCGTGAGATCGCATCCATCCTTCGGACGGCAAAAACGATAGCAGTCGTAGGCGCTTCTGATAATCCTTCCCGTGATAGTTATTCAATCATGAACTTTCTCTTAAAACATCGGTATACCGTCATTCCGGTTAATCCTAATTATCAGTCGGTTCTGGGACTGCAATGCCATCCTTCTCTCAGCGACATTCAGGGAGAGATTGATATTGTTGATATTTTCCGACGACCGGATGAAGTGCCTTCCATTGTGGAGGATGCCATCCGCGTAAAGGCAAAAACGGTGTGGATGCAATTGGGCGCTTACAATGAAGCCGCGGCAGAACGAGCCGCTCAAGCCGGATTGGATGTGATATCCCATCGATGTATCAAGGTGGATTATCTGTCATTAATTGGCTCCTAAGAATCTTCCGCATGCGATTTCTTTACATAATTCTCGCTCTCTGGAGGTTTTCCCTCTTCGGGTACCAAAGCCCGGAGATGTCCGATACGAATCAAGTGAAATCGGATTCACTCTACCGCGTTGAATCAGTAATGGTTGTCGGCAACGAGGAGACTAAAGAATTTGTCATTCTCAGGGAGATGTCGCTGCAGCCCGGTGAACGCATAACAGAAGAACTGGTGGCTTACGATCAGAACAGAATATACAGCCTCGGATTGTTCAACAGGGTTGTCATACATGTTGTGCCCGCTTCGGAAGAAAAAGCAAATCTCATCGTCGAAGTAAGCGAGCGGTGGTATATTTTTCCGTTTCCGATTTTTGGTATCAGGGATCGTGACTGGAAAAAAGTGTACTTCGGAGGAGGGCTGCTGCATTCAAATTTCCGCGGGCGCAATGAAAAACTCTATGCTACAATTATCCTCGGCTATGACCCATCCTTTGCAGTTTCGTACCGCAATCCTTTTTTAGTGAATGACGGCTCTTATCAGTTCGATACGCGTTTTGCCTATGATAAAATCCGTAACCGGAGTATTAGCGCACAGGCCGGCGGCGAAAACTTTAACGAACAGCACATCTCGTTCATGGTCAGCTTCGGGAGGCGCTTCGGGATTAACCATGCAGTATGGGTAACAGCAGGCGGCGAGATGGTCAAGGTTTCATCTTACCAGCCGGGAAGAACGATATCATCCGATGGCAAAGATATTTATCCGTTCGGGGCTGTCAGCTATACGTACGATACGCGCGATCTCTTTGAATATCCGACAATGGGATCTTTCTTTCGCATCGGTGCGAGGAAATACGGATTGCCGGGGAATGACATCGATATAGTGCGGTATGCAACTGATTTTCGTCATTACCGCCCGCTCATTTCGTCGTTGGTTCTTACGGGCAGGCTTTTCACCGATTGGGCCGCGGCAGGCCGTACACCCAGTTACAACCGCGTGTATCTGGGATACACAGAGCGTATCCGCGGTCACTTTAAGGATGTAAGAGAGGGAGAAAATTTATTCGGTATTTCCACTGAATTGCACTATCCGCTCTTCACCCCCGTGTATTACACGGTCGATTACTTCCCGCCGGAGTTCCGCATTCTCAAGTTCGGTGTCATTGCAGCTCTCTTCGCAGACGCGGGAACCGTCTGGTTCCGCGGTGAACCTTTAGCGCTCAACACATTTACAAAAGGATACGGCGCCGGCATTCACCTGCTGTTGCCGTATAGTATCGTCCTACGTGTGGACTATGCATGGAATGAAGTTCGTCGCGGTGAATTCATTATTGATCTCGGGACATCGTTTTGAAACGACATAATTACATCCATTTTTTTTAATCTGATACATCTCTATGGATTACTTCTACACTCCGCCGGAGAAAATCATCGATCGGTCTGTCACCATCGGCGGCGAGGAGTTCACACATCTTACTCATGTCATGAGGAAGAAGCAGGGAGATCTTATCCGCGTCGTTGACGGACAGGGGAATGCTTACGATGTTCTGCTTAATGAGGTCGGTAAGAAAATAGCGGCGGGCGAAATATTAAAATCATATATTAACCACAACGAATCCGTAATTTCGTTAACGCTTGGTGTGGGCATACTCAAGAATCCTTCGAAATTTGATTTCCTTGTAGAGAAAGTAACCGAACTTGGAGTTCATAC
The DNA here is from genome assembly GCA_964354485.1 of uncultured Chlorobiaceae bacterium. Classification (GTDB taxonomy): domain Bacteria; phylum Bacteroidota; class Ignavibacteria; order UBA10030; family SZUA-254; genus CAYGXH01. The sequence goes on from CAYGZY010000125.1 coordinate 9,776, forward strand.
CATAGTTCCGCTCCTGACTGCCCGCACGATACCTCTGCATGCGAAGACTGATCGTTGGCAAAAACTTGCGTTGGCCGCAATGAAACAGTGCGGACGATCTTACCTTCCGCGTATTCAGCGTCTTACTAGTCTAAGTGAATTTCTCGGGGAGTGTGAACCGGTTCATCTCAAGCTTGTCGCGCATGAACAGGAAGGCGGTGTCACCGCAGTGAAGCAGTTTTTAAACGCTTCAGTGCAGTCTGTTGCCATTTTAATCGGACCTGAAGGGGGATTTGAAGATGGAGAAATTGCTCAATGCCGCAGTGTAGGGTATGTCCCTGTCTATTTTGGAGGCAAGCGTCTTCGAACGGAAACGGCGGCGATCGTTGCTGCAGCTTCTGTCCTTCTCTGAATACAACGGATCGGCAGCGGTATACTGCTTTTCCCGTTACTGATGTAAAGAAAGAAAGTTTCGGTTCCCTCTCATGCGGGGGTCATTTTATTTCTCACAATTTCCCGAATTTCATCCGCTTTCATCTTACAGCTTCGAAGTATAGAGATTACTTCATCGGCGTGCCATCCGACGAACTCAGAATCGTTAATCCCGCTGAGGTTAATCTGCACGTTGAGTGCGGCCCCTTCGGCGGCAGCGTACAGCATGAGAGCGCTCACGCCGGCATCGCTTACAGAATTTACGTTTCCCTTTTCCGCTACAACTTTTGCCAGTGCAAGTCCGTCGACTGTGTGTTTCATTACGCGTAGCGGAACCAGCGTTGCTTCCTTCGTTGCTTCCTGAATTGCCGCGGTGCGTAGGGCTTTCTGATCATCGGTTTCTTTAGGTAATGAGAATGCTTCCATTACCTTGTTGAAAGCCTCGGTATCGCGTACGATGAGATCAGTAAATGTCTTCCGCAGTTCCTCTGTTTTTGCAAGAATCGTTTTCATTTCTTGTTCCACCCCAGCGTATTTTTTCTTTCCGGCTGTCAGGTTGCACACCATCGAGGTCAGCGCCGCGCCAAGTGCGCCGGCCAGCGCTGCAACACTGCCGCCTCCCGGGGCGGGTGAAGTTGATGTAAGTTCGTCGAGAAATTCTGTGATCCTTAAATTGGTAAGCATGGGAGCTCCTTAAATCATGTGTTCGATAATTTTTTTCTTAGGATCAAATCGCTCAAGCTGACTCAGACCGAGAGCCTCTATAGCTCGGGCGATGTATTGCTCTTCCTTCATGTTCTGTATGTCCTCACGCACATAGAATTTTCCTGCCATTACTAAAGCTTCCTTTGGAATTAGACCTACAACCTCGCTTCCGGTCACGTTCATGCCGAGTTTCTGCGCTTCTTTCCGTACTTCTTCGAATGCAACGTGAGGGGGCGTGATCTCGTAGTTAGTGAGGTTGATCGAAACCTGCGCGATCTTAAAACGTTCAAGGAAGACGCCCATCGCTTTCACGGCTTTCAGACTGCCCGGCACCTTCGTCGTCCGTCCGGCTTTGTCCTTGACAGTACGTCCGCTCTCGCGTATGCGGAGTGCAATTTCATGTGCAATATTTTTATCGTCGGAAGTTATATTCACATTGTATGCGATGAGAAACACCCGCGCACCTGTGACCGTCGCGCCTGACCTGGCGTTGAATCGGGCTTGTCCGAAATCCGGTTTCCATGCAGGATCTTTCAGTTTTTCGGCGAGCCCTTCATACTCTCCTTTCCGTATGTTGGCGAGGTTCGCTCGTTCCGGCACGTTTGCCGCTTCCTCGTACAGATAAACGGGAATCTCCAATTCTTTTGCGACGCGCCTTCCGAAATCGTTGGCAAGTTTCACGCAATCAGCCATTGTGACTCCCGAGATCGGGATGAAGGGTACAACATCTGTTGCTCCCATCCGGGGATGTTCTCCCTTGTGCTTCGTCATATCGATAAGCTGTGCGGCAGTTTTGGTTGCCTGAAAAGCTGCCTCCGCAACCCCTGCCGGCTCTCCGACGAATGTCACAACACAGCGGTTATAGTCCTTGTCCGGTTCAACGCTGAGAAGCTTTACCTCGTTAACTGCTCCGATGCTCTGAGCAATTTGATCGATGACGGCTGTATCGCGCCCTTCGCTAAAATTTGGTACACACTCGACGAGTTGCCTCATAGGTATTCCGATATTGGTTTAACATGATTATTCTGCTCTGCTTCTCTTGCGCAGATCATTGAATATGCAGATATTCTCTCATCGGCAGGCGGCTGAATTCAGAATTCAAGAACAATCCCGCGTTTTACCACCTTCACGACGAAGTTTTCACCAAAGTGGTAGGGTAAAAATTTATAGTTCGGAATATCGAGAACGATAAGGTCTGCTTTTTTCCCTTTCTCGATACTGCCGATTTCATGTGAAAGTCCGATTGCCGCCGCCGCGTTAAGCGTGGAAGCAGCGATTGTCTCTTCCGGGGATAAATTCATCTGTGTGCATGCGATTGTCATCATCATAGGCATGCTGTACGACATGCAGGAACCCGGATTGAAATCTGTTGCAATCGCGACAGTCGCGCCGCTTTCGATTAGCTTCCTCGCGGGTGCATACCTGTGATTGAGAAAAAACGATACACCGGGGAGGAGTGTCGCAACAACTCCGGTTTTTGCAAGCGCTCTGATGCCGGTATCACTGATATGTTCGAGGTGATCAACAGATACGGCTCCGATTTCTGCCGCCAGTTCTGCACCTCCACAGGATGAAAGCTCATCGCCGTGAAGTTTTGCCTGCATGCCGTGTTTTATTCCGGCCTGCAGTATTCTCCGGCATTCGTCGACGCTAAAATAGCCTTCCTCGCAAAACGCATCGCAGAAGAGCGCGAGTTTTTTTTTGCCGATGTAGGGAATCATTGTATTAATGACATCGTTAACGAAGGAACCTTTATCCGTTTTATACTCCGGTGGCACTGTATGAGCGCCAAGGAATGTCGGAACGATGGAGATCACTTCTTCCTTGCCGAGCTCGGTGATTGCTTCGAGAATTTTGACTTCATTCTCCATGTTGAGACCGTATCCGCTCTTGATCTCAACGGTCGTTGTACCATGACGGAGAAGTTGAGTAAGGCGGTGACGCGCCTCTTTTTTTAAATCTTTTTTCTGCATGCTGCGTACCTGCGTCACTGTACTGAGAATTCCTCCGCCTCTCGCGGCAATCTCCTGATAGGTCGCACCTGCACTCCTCATGGCAAATTCGTTCTCGCGGCTTCCACCGAAAAGCAGATGAGTATGAGAGTCAACAAACCCCGGCATCACTACGTTATCCCTGCAGTCGACGATATCGGCTTCCTTGATACTGCTCATGGAAAGTTCATCCATTTTCCCGCACCAGGAGATGGTTTCATCTTCTACGAGCACCGCAGCATTTTCAAGTATACCCAGGTTCTGCATGTCCTTGCCGGTTTTCACACGTTGGCCGTCCGCAGCAACGGTTACGAGCTGTTTGATGTTAATGAGAGCTAAATTCACGAAATGGTCATCTATTGATGTTTGTCCTGTGGCATTCCAAAGATACTGAAAAACAGATTTTTTTCCAATTTTATTTTCTCCGTATATTAATCCATGTTCAGACAGGTACTTATTTTCGGTCTCATCCTTTTCTGCACCGGATGCCGTGAAACTGCTACTATCCTTACAGACGGAGAGGTCCGCAGGAGTGCAAATCTTGTTTCGGCAGAAACGTTGGCAATCCGCACAACTCCAGAGTGGGCGCTCTCCGATGTCACCATTATTAGTGATAAGCATGATACGGTCCGGGGGAGAGTGCGGCGGCCGCTGAATCGCAATTTCATGTATCCGGCTGCATTCCTCGTCGTGGGAATTGAAACCGGGAGGGAGGTCGTCGATATGATTGCAGGTTATGACAGCGTTATTGTCTTCGGTATAGACTACCCCTACAGCGGCACATTGGATTTTTCAGGCTGGAAGGGTTTAACGACGGTTCTTGCACTTCGATCCGTCGGATTCCGCAGTGTAGACCATATCGGTGTATCTCTCGACTGGCTCTCCTCGCTTCCTGAAATCGATACAAATAACATCTCAGTCATTACCGTCAGTTTCGGCGTCTTTGCAGGCGTTCCTGCGGCCGTAATGGACACACGTGTTGATCGGCTTGTCGTCGTTCAGGCGGGTGGCGGTCTCGAAACAATCCTCACTGCCAATGCAGAGAGACTGCACGCCTCCGTTCCACCATGGATTGCAGGATTTTTAGGAGGGAGGATTTTGGCTCCCTTCGAGCCGAACAACTACATAGGGCGCTTTTCACCACGGCCGGTCCTACTTGTGAGCGGCGAATCGGACCGGCTTTTTCCATCATCGTCAATTCAATCGCTCTTCGACCATGCTCGTGAACCCAAGGAGTGGATCCGGCATCGGAGCGGACATGTTGATCCGACAATGGAAAAATTGATCGCTGAGCTTGTCTCAATTGTCGGAAATAAATTGTATCCGCGCTGATGCGTTGGTTGGAACCGGAGTTATACTGACAACTGTCCGGGATGAATAACTACTTCGCAGCTTCCCTTTATCTTCTGCGGAGAATCGATCTGATTGAATTACGGTCTAACCTGAAGGTTAACCACTCTGTTAACCGGCGTGCGCCTATTTTTTCGTAGAGACGAATAGCGTTTTTGTTCCAGTCAAGTACAACCCATTCCATCCTGCCGCACCCCCGCCGCCTTGCTTCTTCAACGCATGTGCGGAAAAGCTTCCACCCTATACCTTGTGATCTGTACGCGGATGACACGAAAATATCTTCCAAGTAAAGTGTAGGGAGAGCCAGGAAGGATGAATACGTCTCAAAGATAATCGCATAACCGACAGCTTTCGATTCCCAGAATGCAAGATATGCATCGAAGCGCTTCGGTTTTCCAAAACCATCGCGGATGAGGCGGCGACGGGCTTGCCCTGAAGGTCGTTTTAATTTCTCATAGTCGGCCAGCGCGTCAACAAGCGACAGGAAAGTTTTTTCATCACCCCGTCTGACTTTTCGTACGGATAGGCGGGAGCTAGAATATTCCTTTTTGCTTTTCTGTTGTTCCGATCTGTTCAAGGACTTTACCAAGACCTTTCGTGACCAGCGTATCGAGGAGAGTTCCTGTGAGTTTGATGGTGGGTTCGTCGAGATGTTTCATTCCCTCTTCGGATTTCTTTGCTTCGGGCATGATGGAGTCCGACAGCGAGCTTACTGCGGATTCCTTCGTTATAGAAGCACCTTCATTGGCAGCAGCGCTTCCGCCGAGGGCAAACTTCGCACCGAGTTCTTTTACGGGCTGTAAATAATCTTCCGGTACCTGTGATGCGCTTGATGATATTAATTTGCCCACTTCCGACATCCGTTTGTCGAGCGAGCGGCCGCGGAATTTAGATGTTCCGGCGATCGTGTACATCGTGTTTGAAACATTTGAGCTTAATGCAAGCGAAGCCGATTGCATAGCTCTGCTGAGACTCCCGCCGCATGCCTCGATATGTTCGCCGAGGGATGATAATCCATACTGGACAGAACGTCCGAGTGTCTCCAGACCACGTCGGATTTTCTCCCCGTGTTCAACGGTGGATTGAGCCGCAATTTTTGCAGCTTCGACCTGAGAGGCGCCGCTCGTATAAGATGTGAGGAGCTGAGTTGCCCGTTCAATGTCGAATTTCACTCTCTCGACCATATTCGTGTTCTTGTTCTCGAAGTAGTAATCGCGCGCCTTGTAAAAGTGCCAGAGGGAAACCTGTAGCATGGACTGGAGGAAAGCGGAATCGGTACTGATAGCCGACATCGATTTCTGACCGATGTGCAGATTCACGGCAGCTTCCCACTCCTTAGTCCCAAGACGGATGAACCACTGCCTTGCCGCAACGAGATCGGTGAGATCTTCGATGGTGTGAACTTCTTTTTCCACTCCGCGCTGAGCATATCCAATGCCTGTCATGTATGCAATGGAAACTGCCGGTTTGTATAGTCCTAACTCGGAAAAGAGCCGGAATGCCAGAATGAGCTGGTCGATTACCTTATCGGTGAGGTTCCCCTTTGAGTAGTGTCCCTTGATTTTTGTATAGATTTCCTGGGCACGCTGAAGGTACAACTCGGCAATCTCTCTGTACCTCTGTTTGAGAATCACAGTTCTCTTGGCATGCTTATCGAGGTATTTCTTGTCTTCCTTGCGCAGGGAGTTGATGGCGTCGCGGATTTCCAGCAGCGACAGACATTCTGCAATTGTGCTGCTGCCGCAGATGTAGCACTTTTCACGAACTCCCTCGTAGTCAATCCAGCGGTGCCCGCAGCTGATGCACCGTTCCATTCCGAGTTTCATGGACATCGGATCGTTCATTGCTTCCTCTCCTGAATTTGTCGGATGAGGCGGCCGTACTCATCTTCCGTGAGTTCTCCGAATGCATACTTGGTTTCAATCGTTTCCCTGTCGAAATGCTGACGTGCTTTTACGGTCACTTCCCG
>CAYGZY010000126.1:0-2928 GCA_964354485.1 uncultured Chlorobiaceae bacterium
GTTGCCCGTTTCATCAGTCCGAAACCAATTGACATTGAAAATGGAGGGAGGATTAGGCAGATTTCGCCCGAAATTGAGCCAGTGACCGAAGTAATCAGCCATGTGATACCCGCAAAATGGGAGCATCGCGAACGGATCACGGCGTACCTGTCCGGTTTTACCAGCCGCAGCTGCGGTTGTTTCGGATCCGAGTGTGGCTGCCATGTAAACACCGTAATTCCAGTTGAAAGCTTCGCAGATGAGAGGCGCAACATTGCTCCTTCTGCCCCCGAAAATGAACGCGCCGATCGGAACCCCGTGCGGGTTTTCCCAATCCGGATCGATTGACGGACATTGATAAGCCGGGGTTGTAAATCTCGCGTTCGGATGCGCGGCTTTGCGGCCTGAATCAGGTGTCCAGTGCTGTCCGGTCCAATCAATCAACTCGGGCGGTGGTATTTTTGTCATTCCTTCCCACCACACGTCGCCGTCAGGTGTCAAGCCAACATTCGTAAATATGCTGTTTTTTTTGATCGTTGCCATCGCATTCGGATTCGACTTTTCAGAAGTACCCGGCGCTACACCGAAGTAACCATTTTCTGGATTGATAGCATAGAGCTTTCCGTCATTTCCCAGTTTGATCCACGCAATATCGTCACCGACTGTGGTAACCTTCCATCCTTTCAATGAAACAGGTGGTATGAGCATTGCGAGATTCGTCTTTCCGCAGGCGCTCGGGAACGCGGCGGCAATATATGTCTTCTTTCCTTCTGGCGACTCTATTCCCACGATGAGCATGTGCTCCGCAAGCCACCCTTCGTCTCTTGCCATGACTGAGGCGATCCTTAGCGAGAAGCATTTTTTACCCAGAAGTGCATTCCCGCCGTATCCACTGCCGTAGGACCAGATTGAGCGTTCTTCTGGGAAGTGGACAATGTATTTGTTATCTTTGTTGCATGGCCACGGCACATCTTTCTGTCCTGGTGCGAGCGGCATGCCTACCGAATGGAGGCATTCGACATAATCCCCGTTTCCTAATACATCCCATACGGCTTTCCCCATGCGTGTCATGATTCTCATATTAACAACAACGTAGGGAGAATCGGTCAATTCAATGCCGATGTGAGCGATGTGCGAACCGATTGGTCCCATGCTGTACGGGATGACATAGAGTGTGCGTCCCTTCATGGATCCCTGAAAGAGCCGGCGGAGTGTCGTCTTCATTTCCGTGGGATCTACCCAGTTATTCGTCGGACCGGCATCATCTTTATTCTTACTGCATATGAATGTCCGGTCTTCAACCCGTGCCACGTCGCCCTGATCCGAACGGGCTAAAAAACAATTTGGTCGTTTGTTTTCATTAAGTTTAGTGAATGTCCCTGATGAGACCATTTCAAGGCAGAGCTTGTCATATTCCGCCTGAGAACCATCGCACCAGTGAATCCTGTCCGGACAGCAAAGAGATGCCATTTCTTCTATCCATTTTCGGGCTTTCTCATTTTTTACGTAGTTCGGTACGTTCATCGTTCATCCTTTCCAGTTTCTGATTACTTTTCGCTCTCCAATATAAATCTCTGAAGGGGCGTTGGGATCGAGAGCCCATCGTATTCTTTCGATACCTTCTTCAACTTCTTTGGCGTTGCCGGCAAAACTCAGGCGCAAGTGCCCTTCGGTGCCGAATTCTTTCCCCGGTACAGTTAGAACTAGGGCCTTCTCAAGGAGGAACTCGCAGAGTTGAAGGGAATCGTTGGAGTAGTGACGGAAATCCGGAAAACAGTAAAATGCCCCCTGAGGCTCAGTCGCGATGATACCTGTAATTGTCGGAAGTTTCTGCATAACAATGCTGCGATTGTTCTCTATGGTTCTGAGCAGCTCAGCGACACAATCCTGCGAACCGGTAAGTGCGCCTTCTGCTCCTGCTTGAAGCAGGCTCGAGACGCAGGTAATTGTCTGTCCCTGTATGTTCGCCATTGTCGAAACAATCTCTTTGCCTGCAATTGTCCATCCGAGCCGGAATCCGGTCATGCCGTACATTTTTGATATCCCGTTTATGATAATGACACGGGTCGACTCAATGTCCTTTGTCGTAAACTTGTATGCCGGTACGTGAGGTTTTCCGTCGAAGATCAGCTTATGATAAATATCATCCATGATGAGGTAGATACCCCTTGTCTCACAGAGATCCACGGCGCTTCCGATGAATTCCTCTCCGTAGACGACGCCGGAAGGATTGTTGGGGCTGTTTACCAGAATCGCTTTCGTTTTCGGCGTAACAGCGCGTTCGATTTCCTTGATAGTCGGTTGGAAATTATCCGCCGGCTGAACTATGACCGTTTTCGCACCTGCAAGTTTCGCCATTTCAGGGTAGCTTACCCAGTATGGTGCGATGAGAATAATTTCATCACCCGGATCGAGCAGTGTCAGCATCAGTATCGATAATGAATGTTTGGCGCCGGCAGAAATGATGATATTAGCCGGGCGAACAGTCTGCCCGTAATTTTGCTCGGTGTACGAAATAATGGCTCGCTTGAGCGTGGGATCTCCTGCGGTCGGGCTATATTTAATACTCCCTTTTTTCAGAATTTCACTCACTCCGTCGACAGCAGTCTGCGGAACTCTGTTCTTCGGTTCCCCTACGGTCAGATTAATGACTGCTTCTCCCTGTTCTCTGAGCACACGGGCTTTCTCATTGAGCTTCAGGGTGGGTGATTCAGCTATCGAGAGTGCCAGCCGACTCATGTTCATGATGTATAATTCCTCACTTTCAATAAAATATTTTGATATGAAAGAACGGCGTGAAGCGTGATGATGAGAGATCGTCAGCAGACAGATCCGGTCATTTGTCAGTGTATTGTACAAAAAAAACCAGTGAAAACAAACATCGGATATTTGGGAATCATCATTCAACTTGTTATATTTTAGGCAATTCAATTCTAAATTGCAGCAGGA
>CAYGZY010000127.1:0-2252 GCA_964354485.1 uncultured Chlorobiaceae bacterium
AGGATGTCAAGATATTCCGTAACCCAATTATGACGCCCTCGTAAAAAGTCAGACATTCCGCAAATCTGTTTTGTAACATATTGATTTTGGTAATGCCGATTTCAGAAAAATACCCGTTCGGCGACTTTTTACGAGACCATCAATTATCGCTTATGAGTCGAAAATAGGGAATTCGCTCACGCAGCGATGGCCTATGGGGAATTGAGCGAAGTTGAGAGGTTTGTGACGATCTTCTGCGCAAACGTCTCGCTTCCCGTTATCAATGATTGACTCATCCCTCGGGAAAATGTATTTATTGCTCGGCAACAATATATATCAACGACGTCATCTCCGCGAAGGCGGGAATCCAGAAATCTCGCGGTCCTATATCAGATTCTCAGCAATGGCATTGTCGCGTTTCATTACCGGAGTACGATGACTGAGAGGATCCAATCGCTGAGAAAGCAGCGGCCTGAGGGAGGATGAGAGAATGAAATATCTCGTTTCTTGCGCCGCAATCATTATTCTCCTTGTCTTCATGATTATGACGTCATTTTCATGGTCGGTTGATTCAACACCTGAATCATCGACGCCGAGGGATCGGAAGATTACCGTATGGGAGGCGGCTGTGCTGGGCGTTGTCGAGGGAATAACGGAATATCTACCCGTTTCTTCAACGGGCCACCTGATCCTTGCCAACCACGTCCTGGGCATGACGCATTTCAGTGAGACGCGCGGGCCCTTGGGTCACGTGATGGAGAAGAATGAAGCCCTGGATTCATTCGACATTGTCATCCAACTCGGTGCGATACTCGCGGTCTTGGGGCTGTACCGAAAACGTGTGGGCCAGATGCTCTCCGGACTTATCACGGCGTCAGCCGCCATTATAACCCGTGATCCTGTTGCAGCCCTAAAAGATCGGCAAGGACTTAGGTTGTTCGGGCTTCTGATCATTGCCTTCCTACCGGCAGCCGTATTCGGAAAGCTCTTTCATGAAACCATCGAAGAGCATCTGTTCGGACCGCTTCCCGTGGTGTATGCCCTGGCCGCAGGCGGCGTGCTGATGATCACGGTTGAATATTTCTTCTGGCTAAGGAATCGCAATCGGCCCCGCCTGTCCGACGTCGATCGGATGCAGTACCGGCAAGCGCTCTTCATAGGGCTGATGCAGGTCGTCGCGATGTGGCCGGGAACCAGCCGGAGCATGATCACCATGATCGCAGGACTCATCATAGGGCTGGATATGATAGCCGCGGCCGAGTTTAGCTTCCTCCTGGCACTTCCGACGCTGGGCGCGGCGACTCTGTATTCGGGTTACACGCATTGGCATGTCCTGTCCGATTCCGCCGGTATTCTGGCCTTAGCAGTGGGCCTGGCGGTAAGTTGGATCACCGCTGTTATTGCCGTGAAGGCGCTTGTCAAGTGGCTGACGCACCGAGGATTGATACCTTTCGGCATCTATCGCATCATGCTCGCAATCGTACTATTGGCCTATTTCTGGCAATGGAGATGATCAGTAACAATTGACGGCATCATAGGATGTCGTATTTCCGCAAGGAGAAAGATCATCACCTCCTCTTTTCGTACGAGGTCTCATCAATGATCTTCAATGAGGTCAAATGTTTCAAATCGATGCTTGTTATACATAGCGTCATAATTCACAACAGAACACGTCATTCCCGCGAAAGCGGGAATCCGGGAAAAACACCGGGTTCCGGGTCAAGCCCGGAATGACAAGCTGCATGGGATTTATGTCGTCATGTATAGTGTAATCGGTGGCGCACCGCATATGGGAAGTGCAGCTTCAGCAAGGCGCACATTGGAGGGGAATTGAACTACCGAATGGCCGGAAAGAAAAAGCCGCCATTGACTTCTACCGAGATAACACCGGAGGCAAGGGATCGCATCCGGGAAGCCGTGGGGTGCGATACCATCATCGAGGACGAGGAGAAGCGTGCGACGTACGGAAAAGACGGCACGGACAACTTCCGCCTGCCCGATCTCGTCGTCGAAGCGAAGTCAACGGAACAGATTCAGGCGCTGATGCGCCTCGCAAACCGATATCGCTTCGCCGTCACTCCCCGCGGACTCGGCACCGGCCGCGCCGGCGGGTCCATTCCCGTTCGGGGCGGCGTGGTTCTATCCTTGGCGAAAATGAACAGGATCATCGCCGTCGAGCCGGAAAACATGATCGCCATCGTGGAACCGGGCGTTCTCACGCTGGACCTCAAAGAAGAAGTACGCCGTCAGGGGTTGTTCTATCCCCCCGATCC
>CAYGZY010000128.1:0-2979 GCA_964354485.1 uncultured Chlorobiaceae bacterium
AATCGACCGCAAGCCAGGCAGGGATGTGTAGTCCCATCCCGGCGCAGAATTGATGAAAGTACGCCGCCCAGGCAATCGCTACTGCAACATTTCCCACCGCATACTCGATGATCAGATCCCACCCGATAATCCATGCGACAAGCTCGCCGAGCGTCGCGTATGAGTAGGTGTAAGCGCTCCCGGCGATTGGGACGAGGGAGGCAAACTCGGCATAGCATAATCCGCAGAAGGCGCATGCAACTGCCGTAAGAAAAAAGGATATGATGATGGCAGGTCCTGCACCCGGCCGCATTGCATCGCCCGCAACAGCGGTACCTACCGTTGCAAAAATGCCCGAACCGATAATCGCACCGATGCCGAGGGCAATTAGATCCACCGAACCAAGAGTCCGCTTGAGCTTTGTTTCCTGCGTTTCAGATTCACGGAGCAGCTGATCGAGATTCTTGGTCCTGAAGAGATTCCTGAACATAACGTATTGACTGATCTGAAGTGGTTCCGGCTGTCCTGATTATTCCGGCGCTTGTGTTGTCAATATTCTCTTTGCTTCTTCAGCGTCTTCAGGTTTTACGAAGATAGCTACACCCTCAGCCTGCTGAAGTGTAGGAAACATACCGCCGGTATCTTCGAATTTCAGGTAAGCTTCAATCCCTGCCGATGACAAAGTCGCTCTTGCAAGCTCCCCTTCTATTTCACTGCTGTACGTTATAATCCGGGTATATCCTTCCATTGACATTCTCCGTCACAATGTGAACATCGGTTATTGAGAGCAAGGTACGTATTCGAAAGCTGAAAACCAAAAGATTTACGGTGAGACTTGGGACCTTCTCTCGCGATAGAGCTGGCCGACTACAACACCGGCAACAAAGACTGCAGAGGAGTAGTAAATCCAGAGGAAGAAAACCAGGACGACGGTATAGGCCCCGTACAGTTTGCTGTAGGGTTGAAATGCCGCCAGATACCATGCGAATGCCTTACCGGCTATCCACCAGAGCGATGTCGTCGTCATAGCGGCTATAGCGGCGACTTTCCGGGGTATCCTCTCTCCGGGGACATAGCGGTTAATTCCGTAAAAAATCACAAATGTAATGAGGAATGAGATAACGACAGATATAACCTCAGAAAATATGGTGAGGTCGATTGATCCGATTTCGGGAACAGCCCGTAAAAAGGATTCGATTAAAACGAAAATCCACGAGAAAATATTCGCAGCGATGAACAGTGCTCCCAGGATAATGACAAACAGGAGATTCTCGATATACGTGAGAATAACCAGCTTCCTGGGTTTCAGATGATAGATACGGTTTAATACGATACGAATGGAACTGAACATCGACGCTGACGCCCAGATAAGTATGACGATACCTGTGTAGCCGAAGGTCGACCGGTACTTTTCGATATCCCTGATAATCCCGATAATCCACGTTTTGATATCCTGTGCGTATGGCTGGGGCGGAAATATCGCGTTCAGAACATCATCGATTTTCTGAAGCGGGACGATCGACTGGTGTATGAAGATACCGATGAGGGACGTGAGCAGAAGGAGAATAGGTATAAGACAAAGAATACCGTTAAAAGCGACACCCGATGCGAGGAAAAGTATATTCTCGTCGGAAAATCTTTTATACAATCCCTTTGCGTAATAAGCGGCACTGCTCCGGAACGATGCAATCCTTTGTTTAAACAGCGATATCACAGAAGTTTCAATCGTGCAAATTTTACCATCAAATTCTTCCTGCCTACGGAATCAAAGTCGACGACGGCTTTTGTCGTATCACCTTTTCCCGTTATGTATATCACTTTCCCTCTGCCAAAGTATTCATGTTCAACGAGTGAACCGACGTCCAGTATTTTCTCCTCATCAGAAGTATAATCAACATGCGGATCGACGTCCGTGAAGTATGGTGATCCGGTCTCCCGATCGGTTCGGGTCGCCCGCTTTCGTTGCCTGAGAATACCATTTGTACGGAATTTACTCTGCGTCGGAGAAGCACCTGCGGTATCGATTTCGATGAGACTGCTGTCAATTTCATCCAGGAATCGCGATGGTGTCTGGTAGCTCAAATCACCATACCTGAAACGGAGGTGCGCCCGGCTTATGCAGAGCCTTTCCATCGCCCGAGTAATGCCCACATAAAAAAGCCTCCTTTCTTCCTCAACGTCATTATTCTCAAACTGCGGCGTATAGAGAGGCAGGAGACCTTCCTCCAAACCGGTAATGAATACGGTCGGAAACTCGAGACCCTTCGCACTGTGGAGTGTCATAAGCGTCACTGCATTGAATGATGTATCCCATCGATCCACATCGGCAACAAGCGATACTTCCTGGAGAAAATCCTCAAGTGTTGCCTTCTCGCGGGATGCATCAAATTCGGAGATACCCGATAACAGTTCCTGCACGTTATCCCAGCGCGACATTGATTCCGGTGTTCCTTCGTCCTTATATATTCTGAGTATTCCAAGTTCATCGACCAGCGCACGCGCCAGTTCCCCGATCGAAATCTGCTGACGGAGCTTATTATACTTTTCGACAAGAGATCCAAATGACGCGCACGTATTTTTTGTTTTTTCACTGAGACCGCCGATATCCTTCGTCTCAGTAAGAACCGAAAGTAGGGGCAATACCCTCTGTGCGGCATAGTGTAGAATCTTCTTCACCGAAACAGCGCCAATCCCGCGGTTCGGGTAATTGATTATCCTTAAAACACTTTCATTGTCTTTTGGATTTACGAGACACCGTAAGTAGGCAAGAACATCTTTGACCTCTTTTCTCTGATAGAACTCGACACCGCCGACTATAGTATACGGGATGCTGTTTCTGCGGAATGCTTCTTCGAGCGAGCGCGACTGGGCATTTGTCCGGTACATCACGGCTATGTGCTTGAAATCATGCTTCTTCGATTGGATATCCGCGAATATTCTGCGACTGATCCTTTCCCCCTCATCTTTATCATCCTCGCACTCAAGGAGGGTAATTGCTTC
>CAYGZY010000129.1:0-2498 GCA_964354485.1 uncultured Chlorobiaceae bacterium
CCGGTGCTATGGGATCATCATACCCGAATGCGATCGCCGTATGTCCGACTAACTTCTGTACGATACTATCGTATGCGGCGTTGCTCTCGAGTGCCTTTCGGGCGAGTGTGTTTTTTACGACACGGTAATCTACATTTGATTTACGAAATTCCCGCCGGAGTTCAGTTACCTGCTCGACGGTAATTCCAGTGAAATCAGCAAAGTACATTCCTTTCGCCCTCTGGATCATGTCTTTCACCTCTGCAACGATCTGTTCTTTTTCAGAACGTTTCATGATCACCTCGCGAATTATTCATGCATCACCCGAGAAGCCCTCATCGGTAATGAGGCGGATGACTTTTGTATATATATTGAGTGCGTAATTTTTTTCCAATCTTATTTGACAACGAGAACACTTCGGTCTATCCTGACGCCGGGTCCCATCGTGGTAGAAATGGCGATACTCCTGACGTATTGTCCTTTCGCTGTCGCAGGTTTCAAACGGAGGACAGTTTGCAAAAATGCATTAATATTTTCAACCAATTTAGGGGCTTCAAAGTTCACTTTACCGATGGTGGCGTGAAGAATTCCTGTTTTATCGACGCGGAATTCAATTTTCCCCGCTTTAATTTCCTTGACTGCGCGGGCTATATCCATCGTAACCGTGCCGCTTTTGGGATTCGGCATCAGTCCCCTGGGACCGAGAACCTTACCCAGTTTTCCGAGATCGGCCATAACGTCCGGCGCAGCAATGATTACATCTATATCAGCCCAGCCCTGCTGGATTTTCTGGAGATAGTCCTGATAGCCCACGTGGTCGGCGCCGGCACTCCTTGCCTCCTCGTCCTTCGGGGGCTTCGCTATGACGAGTACTCGGACTGCTTTTCCGATTCCGTGAGGCAGAGCGACAGTCCCCCTGATAGCCTGATCTGCTTTCTTTGGGTCGACCCCAAGCCGGATGGCAATATCGACGCTCTCTACCAATTTTGCCGAGGCAATCTCCTTCACTTTACTGACAGCATCCTCGACAGAATATGCTGTCTTCTGATTGAACTTTGCCGTTGCTGCGGTGTAGCGTTTACTCCGTTTCATTTTTTGTTCCTTTTATTTGTGGTGCGAGCGTCCCGCGGAGCGAGACGCTCCGCGGGACTCCCACTGTTTCTTTTCTCTTACTCTTCGACGGAGATTCCCATGCTGCGAGCTGTACCGGCGATCATGCGCATGGCTCCTTCTACGTCGTTTGCGTTCAGATCGACCATCTTCATTTCTGCTATCTCGCGGAGCTGTTTTTTCGTAACCATGCCGACTTTTGTTCTGTTGGGTTCACCGGATCCTTTTTCGACTTTAGCTGCCCTTGCGAGTAGTATGGAAGCAGGCGGTGTTTTCGTGATAAATGTGAACGATTTATCGGAGAACACCGTAATCACGACGGGAATGATAAGTCCCAGTTTATCCTGTGTCCGTGCATTAAACTGCTTGCAAAACTCCATAATATTGACACCCTTCTGTCCAAGGGCGGGACCGATCGGCGGCGCAGGGGTTGCCTGTCCGGCCGGGATCTGGAGCTTGATAAAACCGACGATTTTTTTCATGGTTGGTAATCCGTTTAGATTTTATTTTTCAATTTCCACTTGATTGAAATCGAGTTCAACCGGCGTCTTTCTGCCGAAGATGCTCACCATCACTTTGAGCTTCATCTTTTCTTCGTTCAATTCCCGGACAACACCGGTAAAGTTGTTAAAAGGACCGTCAATAACTTTGACAAGTTCACCGAGATGGAACGGGACTGCCATCACCTCCACGTCTTTGCGTTCCTCCAGCCGACCTATAAGACGGCTCACTTCATCATTCTGCAGCGGTGCCGGCTCGCCACGAGGTCCGACAAAACTGATTACCGAAGGAGTGGACAGGATCAGGTGTTTCGATTCCTTGTCGAGAATGGCTTCCACCAGAATATAGCCGGGGAAGAAGGTTTTTGTTTTGCTCTTCTTTTTCCCCTCCTTGATTTCATAAATTTTTTCCGAAGGAACGAGAACGTTGGTTATGCGATCCGACATATTTGTCAGCTTGATTTCACTGTCGAGGTGCGTTTTGACCTTATTCTCGTGTCCGGAATAAGTTCGTACGCAGTACCAGTGCTTTTGAGGCGATGACTCTTTCACAGTATTTCTCACCTACAATACAGCTTTGAGGATATTACTTACAACCCAGTCTACACCGAAGACAAACAAAGCAATAACCGCGCAGACTACAATTACTACCATCGTCGATTCGCGGAGCTCGCCGTATGTCGGCCATGTTACCTTCTTCATTTCTTTTACGGTATCAGTGAGAAACGCTACTATTTTTTCCTTCATGGTAAACCTTCAAGATTGCAAAAACAATTGGGAGCACGTCAGGAGGGACTCGAACCCCCAACCTGCGGTTTTGGAGACCGCTGCTCTAGCCAATTGAGCTACTGACGTATAAATACATCATTTGGTCTCTTTGTGCTGGGTATGTTTATTACACCACGGACA
>CAYGZY010000130.1:0-3507 GCA_964354485.1 uncultured Chlorobiaceae bacterium
CACGTCACCTGTTCTACCAGTACCTAACGATCGCATACATGTTTTTTCTTGCGGTTGCAGTTGCGTATACGGTTTTCGATTCGCTATTCCGTGAGTTTACCGTTCCGAAGAAGTACCTGCTGACCCTCGTTGTCGTCATGGGATTTTTTATCTACTGCTTCCACATATACTTTTCAAATCCGCTTTACCTCTATTCAACGGAGGACATCAACCAGTGGAGAATTCTCAGCGCGTATATGGACACGCAGAACGGAGCTGCCGTCAGCCCCGTTGAGGTTGCAAATACGGTCAACCTCAAATCATGGCACGACGGTATTGCTGTCGGTGAATTGTATCCGGAGGAAAACCTCAGACGGATTGAAATTCTCTTTCCCTATCTGCAGGGAGTAAACTTCATGGTGCTGCTCGTGAAACCGCTCTACCTCAGCAGTATATTCATACACGTCTTTGTCATCGGCTTCATCCTCCTGTACTTCGGGTATCAGTACAAGAAAGATCCCCCGCAAGGAGCGTACATCGAAAAGATAATGTTCTTATTCCTCCTCGTTGCTTCCATGGATGCATTCCATTATTGGGGATTCATCAAGAGCGTAGAATGGACAACCTGGAACGAGCTCTTTTCGGCCGGACAGTATATAACGGTATTTGCCGAAGTTATGCTTATATTGTTCTTCGGTCTACGATTGCGCTTCATCACATCTGTCCAGGGTGAATTCTATGAAACTGAACTGGCGGCTAATCCCCAGCAGATAAGCAGGTGGAGAGATTGGATTGATAATCTTATCTTGAGGCAATTTTCTAATTTTAAATTGTTTAATGGCAGATTGTTTCAACGTTCAACGGACAAATAATATCTATTTACTGGTATGAGGGGATAATGGAAAAAGAAAAAAAGGTTAAAACAACAGAAGAACGAAAATCAGGGGGAATGGAGTACCCGATCATCGGCAAGAGTAAGGCAGTTGATCAGCTAATTAAGCAGATCAGCTCTCTTGCGAAGAGCCGCAGGGATATTATCATCATCGGTGAGGCCGGTGTCGGAAAGGGAGCTGTTGCGAAGAATATCTATTCCGTTGGCAAAGCAGAGGGAGAGCACAAGCCGTTCATGTCCATCAACCTCTCGGTTCTCGACGACAAGGAATTGGAAGCTGTCCTGTTTGGGTACGACAAGGGCGGAGAGGGACTCCCGTATTCCACAAAGCGCGGATTGTTTGAAATTGCAAACGGTGGAACGGTGCTCATCGAGGAAATAGAAGAAGCAAGTTTCCGCAACCAGATGAAAATCCTCTCATTTCTGAACGAGCGGGCTGCACGACGAATAGGCTCCATGAAATCTGAACCTGTCGATATACAGCTCATCGTGACCGTAAAGGAAGATCCGAGAGAGCTCATCGAAAAGCGGAAACTGATGGAAGAATTATACAACAAGCTTTCCGAATTTGAACGGATAACCATACCGCCTCTCCGCGAGCACCCGGAAGATATTCCCCTCATCGTGAAGCATTTTTCAGGTGATTTATGCCGTGAGCTCGGCATCGGCGAACTGGTTATCGATATCAATGCCATCGACGTCCTCGTTCACCAGACATGGCGTGAAAATATCCGTGAACTGAAAGCGGTGGTTGATAAATCGGTTCTTTTCTCGAACAGCGGACATTTCATGCTCCCGCCCGAACTCGTCGACGAGAAGACCGAGGTTGTGAAAATGATAAACAACATCGCGAGCGGGCAGGACTTCATACTCGACAGGTCGCTCGATGCGATTGAAAAGGGAATCATCGAACGTGCGCTGCAGAGATTCGGATTTAATCAATCGCGTGCCGCGACCTTCCTCGGTATGACGGAACAAACGTTACGGTACAAATTAAAACGTCTCAGCATCGCAAGTGCGCGCACGCGCGTTTAACTATTAATTATCAAAATACTTTAGCATCAGATGCCCTTCCTGCGGAAGGGCATTTTTTTTATCTGTTGGAGATGGTTCTCGCTTTCCAGACAATGTGACGACTGAGCCCAACAATGAAGGGGAGGAGGAGCACGTACGAATAGAGATATATAAAGAAAAGCGGAAAATATTTCAGAAGATGAAACGCCTTGCAGCGCCTGATCGGTTTTGAGAGAAAACCGAACTCCGCCAGGAACATCAGCAGGAGGAGAAAAGCCGTGAGCATCGCCGGCAGTGTGAATATTCCGATCAGCAGGAGGATTTTTGCAAGATACCCAATTGCCATCACGAGCAATCCGAAGAAGACCATATCGAGACCGCCGAAACCCCAACGCTGCTTCTGCCGGTAAAGCTCTTTCCATGTCGAACAAGCTTTACTGCGGATAAGTGTTTTTTCATTGAGTGGAAATTTCACCCGATAGCGTGAACTGCGTACGATCGCTCGCACCAGCGCGTAATCCTCGGTAACACTGAAAGGGATTTTTTCAAATCCGCCGGTCGCGTCATAGGCTGTTCTCCGGATGCTGAGGTTGTTACCGATAACCGTGAGCGGAATTCCCCAACCCGCAGCTGAGGAAGCAAGCGAAAAAAGAAATAGCCAATCGAGCGCCTGAATGCCGCCGAACGGCTTCATACCCCCGAGGAGAGTATAACCGCCCACAATACCGGTTTGATCGTCAAAACGTCGGACCGTCTCCCGAATCCACGTCGGCGGGACGCGGCAATCCGCATCGGTAAACATAATGATTTCACCGGTCGAAGACGATATTCCCTGAGCAAGGGCATTTGTTTTTCCGCGCAAGTTCCCCTCCCTGGGTTCGGTATGGATGATGATAAAATGGGGATGCTTCCCGGCATATGAGTTCATAACCTCAGCCGTCCTGTCGGTCGAGCCGTCATTGACCGCAATAATTTCGAATTTCTCTGCGGGGTAGTCGAGAGTTATGAGAGAGGAGAGACAATCGCCGATCGATTCTTCCTCGTTCCGTGCGGCGACAATAATAGATACAAACGGTTCACTATTAACAATCGGTTGAGGGCGGTTAGCTCTCCGCAATCCGATAATGAGAAAAAGTAATTCAACCGCATAGAGTCCTACGGAAGCGATTATGCATATCGTCAGCATGACAACGGCTACGGACACTCGACGGTAACGTACGGGTGAGTTGCGGTCTTCATGAGGAATGTGACAACCTTATCTGGCGGTATATCGGCGGCGTTGCCGATTATCATTGAGATTATCGCTATTTTCTCTTTTCTGCGTATTCTTCGTAAGTTGATTGGTGCACCGGATCAATTTTCGCTAACCGGGTGTATACACTTTCATCAGAATAATCCAGAAATGCTTCGGCTATCTCGAGGTACTTGGTGTCGAAAAATGTCCTCACAGCCAGACTCGGTTGATTGTTTTTAAGCAGAAGATTTCTTATGTTGTCCAGAGCGGAGTACATTTTTTTAAGAGCCCTCTCTTTTTTCCCGAAAAGGGAATCCAGCCCTCTGTAATAATAAGTGTGGACAGCCTTCCTGAAAGGTTCAAATTTCGGGCTAAGGAGTTCATCAAC
>CAYGZY010000131.1:0-10919 GCA_964354485.1 uncultured Chlorobiaceae bacterium
GGCCGAGATCGTCGCCTTTAACATCCGTGTTCGGATCGAATACGTCATACTTGAAAATGAATTGATTCTGCAATCCTATGTTCTGGATGTACATGACATACCAGCCGTTGAATTGCCTTTTGTATAGTGCGGTATTTACGGAGCTTGGATTGTAAAAACTGCCGGACGAGGAAGTCCCGGGTTGTTCGCCCGTGATATACTCTGCCCGCAGTGATGCGCCGCCGATGACTGGGATGTCGTAGTACATCTGAATGTCGCCGCCGTAGTATGCTCTGCCGAAATGTCCCAAATTATTGGTTGTCATTGAATCGATACGATACTGTTTCGTTGCGGAATTCTCGTCAATCGAATATACATACTTTGAATTATTTGTTACTTTCCCGGAATAAATTGAGAAACCGCCGTCTATGGCGAGGTTTTCTTCCTGGAAGGGCAATTGGAATCCTAGTCGGCCGATGAAATCCTTGTTGCGGTCGTTTTCGTTAGCAGTATTAAGTACGCCGTTGAAAAATCCGCCTTTGAAATTAATGTAACTAAAGAGGCCTTCCTGCGCATTCAGTTCTAGTTTCGCGCCGAGCTCTCGTTCACCTGGGAAGAGAGTCTGAAAAAGTCTCGACCGTTCCGGGGATTCCCGGTTGCTTGAGGAGTATGAAATTTCAAATCCGAAAGGACGATCGAATATTCCTGCGGTCAATGATGCGGTACGCATCCAAGGTTCCATGACCGAGATATATGCATCCTTGATTCCCACGCCACTCTGTGTCACGTCGATCTGCAGAACATATTGTGTGAGATCGTTATCGTAATTCACTTTCATACGGCCGCGGCGAACGGAATAGCGCGATTTAACGTTGGATGGGAAATTTCCACCGGCATATGAGCTGACACCGGGAGAATCGGCAACCTGGTACTGTGCCTGAATATATCCCGATACTTTGATTTTTTTCAGGGCATCAACAGTCGCTTTCATCTCCAGTATGGTTTCGTTGATACCATCAACTGCGCCCTTCACTTCGCTTAGTTCTTCTTTGGTGACGACTGCGGTAGTATCCTGTGCAGGAGATTGAGAATATAATGTCATTGCTGTAAAAAGTACGAGAATAAATCTTTTCATCCTGAATCCTCTTTATTATTTTTGGACCTTTTTTATTCATTGTAAATTTAGCGAATGTATATTAAGAAGGGATTAACAGGATGTTAAATAATTGTTAACAAATTTCTCGGGATTATGGTAGAATTTATCGTTTTTGAGGATTAAACGGCCGTGGCAGCTAATTAACCTGTGATTCGTAGGTTCTCCGAGAGAGGATTAATTGATACATCATATTTTGGCGAGCGTACCTATATCTTTAGTGAAAAGCTGAATATACTCCCGCTCCCAATTTTGCTCTGGACTTCGACATTACTGCCGTGGGCTTCGACGATGTGTTTAACTATTGCAAGACCGAGTCCCGTGCCTCCGGCTTCGCGCGAGCGTTCCTTGTCGATACGGTAAAAGCGTTCGAATATTCTGGAAATGTGATCAGGCTCGATACCGATGCCTGAATCTTCGACTGAAATTTTCGCCTGTTGTCCGATGATCTGCGATATGACTCGCACCTTTCCTTCCGGTTTGTTATATTTGATGGCGTTATCTATAAGATTGAAAAGCGCCTGCTTCAGTCGTTCCCGGTCTCCGTATACGTCGACCGCGTCGTGTGCTGAGACTATTTCGAGCGAGCAGTTTTTTTGCTGTGCGGAAGGTTTCATTTCCGTAACGACCTGTGTCAGGAATTCCTGTAACGGGAAGAACCTGAAGCTCATTTTCATATCGCCGCTCTCAATCCGGGATATTTCTATGAGATCGTTGAGGAGGCTGTTAAGTCGCTGTGTATTGGCAAGAGCGCGCTGAACGAAATCCTTCCTTGCTGCTGGATCGTCGAGCGCGCCTCCCAACAGAGTTTCCAGCATTCCTTGTACCGCAAAGATCGGGGTCCGGAGTTCGTGAGAAACATTTCCCAGAAATTCACTTCGTATCTTTTCAAGCTTCTTCAATTTTTTTATATCTTCATGAAGTTTGTCGAGCATCGCATTGAGTGTTTCAGCCAATTTCCCGATCTCATCGGATGATCGTACGGGAATCCGCTTGTCGATATTCCCTGAACGTACTTCAGAAGCGATTTTATCCATTTCCTGTATCGGCCGTGATACCTTACGTGATATATAGAGACTGAGGATTGTAATGAGTAATAGCACGCTAATACTCGCGTATATAACCTTCTTTTTTATATCTGTCGTTGTTTCCTGGACGTGTGTAAGCGGAACACCTATCCTGATGAATTTCGCTTTTTCAAATGTGCATGAGGGAGGGAGAGATTCTCTTAAAGATTTTGCTACGTAGAGCATATCAAAGTTAAGTGTCGTGCTCTTTCGGGTGGTTGATCCTGATCCTTTGTTCAGGGCATCCTGAATTTCCCGGCGATACAGGTGATTTTCGATCGTTGACAGCCGGGCTTCCGGAACCTCTGATTCAAAAAGGACTGTTCCATCCTCACGGATAAATGTGAGCCGGACCTTTGCGGCGTGGGCAAATTGCCGGAAGTAATCGTAGGATCCAATTTTGTTCTGTGCTGATGTCCTCAGGAGATTTTCAACCTGATCGGCGAGTATTTGAAGTTCAGTGATAAGCCGTGTATGAAAATAATTATCGATTGATATTGTTGAGAAAATTCCTGCTGCGAGTATGACGCAGATTGAAAAGGCAATTAAGAGGATGGCGAGTTTTGTCTGAATTTTCATCGGTAAATACTTCAATTCGTCAATGTATTGGAGTTCTGATGCAATTTTACAAATAGTTTGTTCAAAAAGCAATGAAATTCTTATTGTGGTTGAATCTCAATCCGAGAATGAGTACATTTGGGCGCCTGACTCCTAGTCATCACAAGAGGTTATCCCATGAGACTTGATCGATTAATACAAGTTCTTCTACCCCACGATGAAAAATTTTATTCTTTTTTCGAAGAATCTGCTCAAAATCTCGTGGATAGCGCTAATCTGCTGCAGGATCTCCACCGCAGTTCTAAATCCAATCACACGGAAATCGCACAGAAAATTCATGATCATGAACATAACGGCGATTCAGTTACCCACAAAATATTTGCTGAATTAAATGCAACTTTTGTCACACCGTTTGACAGAGAAGATATCCACACCCTTGCGTCGGCACTCGATGATGTAATGGATTTTATTGATGGGACGACTTCGAGGTTTGTCCTTTACAAGGTATCATCGTGTCCGCCCGACATGATTGCCCTCATGGAGATTCTTGAAAAATCTGTTATCGAACTCCGGAAGGGAATATCATTACTGAGAGATTTCCGAAAAGCAGATGAGCTGTACAAAATCCTCGAAAAGGTTAATGATTACGAAAATCAGGCCGACGAGGTTTTTGAGCATGCCGTCGCAGATCTGTTTGAAAATGAAAGGGATCCCATTCAAATTATAAAATTGAAAGAGATATACGTTTCACTCGAGACTGCCACTGATGCGTGTGAAGACGCTGCGAACGTCATGGAATCACTCCTCATTAAACACGGGTAAATTCTCTCTCTATGCTTACTCTCGTCGTCATCATCATATTTATCGCACTAATTTTTGATTTCTTAAACGGCTTTCACGATTCTGCAAATTCAATTGCAACGATCGTTTCAACCCGCGTGCTCACTCCGAGAAAAGCAGTTATGTGGGCTGCATTTTTCAACCTCGTTGCCGCATTTTTATTTGAGGTTCACGTTGCCAAAACCCTGGGAAAAGGACTCATAGATCTCAACGCGGTCACGGAGTATGTGATCATGTGCGGACTCATGGGCGCCATCGTCTGGAATATCATAACGTGGTACTTCGGATTGCCTACAAGCTCATCCCACGCGCTGATGGGTGGTTATGCCGGCGCTGCAATCGCAAAAGCCGGCTTCGGTTCAATTCTTTATGGCGGCTGGACGAATACCATTATTTTTCTTTTTTTAGCTCCGCTGATTGGCATGATAATGGGATTTTTACTCATGTTAGCTTTGATCTGGATATTTCACAATCGGCCATCGGCAAAAATTAACGGGGTGTTCCGAAAACTTCAGCTGGTTTCTGCTGCTCTCTATAGTCTTGGTCACGGCACAAATGATGCGCAGAAAACGATGGGAATTATTACCGGATTACTCCTCACCACGGGATATATTCAAACATTCCATGTCCCGTTTTGGGTTATTCTTCTCTCTCACTTTGCGATTGCGATGGGTACTCTTTTCGGGGGGTGGCGTATTGTGAAGACGATGGGTCAGAAGATCACCAAGCTTAAGCCATCCGGAGGATTTTGCGCCGAAACGGCGGGTGGCATAACACTGCTTATAACAGCGTGGGGTGGGATTCCGGTGAGTACTACTCACACCATAACCGGAGCAATCATGGGAGTGGGTGCAACGAAAAGATTATCGGGCGTCAGGTGGGGTGTCGCGGGAAACATCATACTCGCATGGATCATTACGATCCCGGCGTCAGCGCTCGTAGGAGCAGTAAGCTATCGGATTATTGCTTTGTTCCTGTAGATATCAGTCAAACGCCCGCATCCGATAGCCGATTCCCTTGAGTGTTTCGATATAAGATTCGTACTTACCGAGTTTCTCCCTTATTTTCCGAATATGAACATCGATCGTCCGGTCTACCACCATAACATCGCTTCCCCATATATTTCTCAGCAGAGTTTCACGGGTTACAACCTGTTCGGCGTGCTCAGCGAGGTAGAGGAGCACTTCAAATTCTTTTTTCGGGAAAAATATTTCGAGCCCTGCAACTCTGACAGTATGGTGGGCCGGATGTATTTTTATGACACCGATCCGGATCGGTTTATGGACTTCCGTTTTGGCTTCACCGGACTGATGTCGGCGGAACGCGTTCTTGATACGGGCGATCAGTTTTGGGATGCTTATAGGTTTAACGATGTAATCGTCGGCGCCAAGCTCCAGTCCGATCACCTCGTCAAGCTCCGTTCCTTTTGCTGTCAAAAAGATCACCGGTATGGAGGATGTATTTTGATCGGCTTTAAGTCTCTTAAGAACTTCCAGTCCGTTTACTTCCGGCATCATAACGTCAAGGATGATCAAGTCCGGCTGATGTCTTGATTGTTCTAAAGCGAGTTTCCCGTTCCCTGCAGTGAGGACGTTGTATCCTTCCTTTTTAAGGTTATATCTTAGGAGGTCGACAATGTCTTTTTCGTCATCAACGACAAGAATTGTTTTCAAGGTTCACATCCTATTCAACATTATTCCCGGGTGCGGAGATATTCCAGCCGCTTGACGAGCATTTCGTAAAATTCTTTCCAAGTGGACAGATCTTTCTGATACTTCCCGATGGAAGTATGCACGTTCTCTCTCGAAACGCCGTGTATGCGGTAGAGCGAATCGATCCCGAGAGCGAATACAGCAGAGTCGCGGCCCCCGAGTTTCACCTCCTCACTCCAGACGAGCGAATCGGCGTAAAAATTCACAACAAGCGTGTCGATTGTACTGACCGAATCCGGCTTTTTGTTAGTGCAGCTGAACGCGATTCCTATTAGAAATATCAGAAGTAAATGTTGTATACGCATAGAATTCTTAAATAACGGTTCATAGTAAGAATATCCTGAGCGAAAAGCAAAATGGGCCGGTAAAATTATGGAGGGGGAAATTATTCAGTATAAGTCGGTCACGTTCAACGGCACGGAGTTAGCGAGTGGTATGTACATATACAGGTTGACAGCCGAAGGGACGGATAAAACTAACGGAGCATTGTTCACCCAAACGCTTAAGATGCTTCTGGTGAAGTAAACAAAGTTCTATGGAGGGCAGCCGACGTGCTCCACGCGGCTGCCCTATTTTTTGACCGCAGATAACGCAGATTAAACAGATGGTCTCAGATAAATATCTGCGAAATTCGTGCGCTTTATCTGCCTGTCCCCCGAAACGCAGTGTAGGTGGATGTCATCCGGTTACCCGCTATTTTTTGGCGGGTGTTCTATCGGTTATATGATTTTCTTCAAAAAGTAGTAAAAAATACCAATAATTGTAAGATTTTATGAGTTTTTTAATCAAAAACCTCTAAAAATCATTAAATCCTTCCTTGACTTTCAACCTGCTTATTTGTATTTTGAATCTCCAATATTCACACTTAATCTGCATTTTTTCAACTCATTGGTGTTTTATGGCAACAACTTCTGATTTTCGTAGTGGTATGGCTATTCGCATGGGCGGCGAATTGTGGACGATAGTCGAGTTCCAGCATGTGAATCCGGGTAACTGGCGGGCGTTCGTCCGCGCTAAATTGAAAAGCCTGAAATCCGGCAAAGTAGTGGAAATCCGCTTCCGTGCCGGAGAGGCTGTCGATGCAGTTAGAATCGAAACGAAAGAATATCAATACCTCTACCACGATGGTGCAAGTTACGTGTTTATGGACCAGAAAACCTATGATCAGATAAACGTTGAAGAGTATCTGATCGGGGATGGAGCGCATTATCTTAAAGAAAGTGAAAGTGTAAAAATCATGTTCAATGGAAACGAAATTGTGTCCGTCGAAATACCCATCACCGTGGCGTTGAAGATTGTCGAAGCCCCCCCCGGCGTACGGGGTGATACCGCGACCGGCGCCCAGAAACCCGCAAAAGTAGAGACCGGCGCCATGGTCAATGTTCCGCTCTTCATAAATGAGGGGGATACTATAAAAGTTGATACCAGGACGGGCTATTATATCGAGCGTGTAAAGTCATCGTAATGTAGCATCTACAGAAAGGATTGACTATGGACCTTGCCTATCTGAAGAAAATAGTACGAATTGTTGAGAACAGTACTGTCGATGAAATTGAGATAAAAGAAGAGGGTCTGCATGTACGCATTTCCAAAAAAGGAGTTGCCCCTGCTTCATATGTTCAAGCCACACCTGCTGTACCTGTCGCGGCTGCCCCTCCGGCCGCACCTGTTCCCGTAGTTCAGCAGGAACCTAAATACATTGAAATAAAGTCGCCTATCGTCGGCACTTTTTACCGGGCGCCCGCACCGGATGCTGATAATTATGTTGAGGTCGGTCAAATCGTCCAACCCAAGCAGGTGCTCTGTATAGTCGAAGCTATGAAGCTGATGAATGAAATTGAATCAGACGTCTCCGGCAGAGTCATTAAAATCCTGGTGGAGAATGCCAAACCAGTCGAATACAACCAAGTCCTCTTCCTCATCGAACCCATCTAGCGAGCAATATCAATGAATAGTAATTCCATCCCGAATCGCTAACGAGTTGAATCTGTGTTCACAAAGGTATTAATTGCTAACCGCGGTGAGATTGCTCTCCGTATTATTCGTGTTTGCAGGGAGCTGGGAATTAAAACGGTTGCCGTTTACTCGGAAGCGGATCGCGATTCGCTGCATGTTCGTTTCGCCGACGAAGCTGTCTGTATCGGTCCGCCCCAGAGCAAGGATAGTTACCTCCATGTCCCGCGTCTAATATCCGCTGCCGATATAACTAATGCCGATGCAATCCATCCCGGCTACGGATTCCTTGCGGAGAATACACAATTTGCAGAGATCTGTGCGGTACAGGGCATAAAATTCATTGGTCCTTCTCCGGATGCAATTACAGCTATGGGGGATAAAGCGCTCGCGAAAGATACAATGAAGAAAGCCGGTGTTCCGGTCGTGCCGGGAAGCGACGGAGTCGTGAAGGATGAAAAGGAAGGATTGGAAGTCGCTAAGAGTATAGGATTTCCTGTAATGATTAAAGCGACTGCCGGGGGCGGCGGCAAGGGGATGAGAATTGTAATGGGCGAGGAGGATTTTGATAAAGCGTTCGCTATGGCAAGCGGTGAAGCGCAATCGGTTTTCGGTAATCCTTCGGTGTATATCGAGAAGTTTGTAGAACAGCCGCGCCATATCGAAATTCAGGTTTTTGGAGATAAATATGGAAACGCCATTCACTTGAATGAACGCGACTGTACGATACAGCGCCGCCACCAGAAACTTGTGGAGGAATCCCCGTCACCGGTTATCACACCGGTTATTAGAAAAGCAATGGGTGCGGCGGCAGTGAAAGCTGTGAAAAGTGTGAAGTATGAGGGAGCAGGGACGATGGAATTCCTTGTCGACAAGGACAAGAATTTTTATTTCATGGAAATGAATACCCGCATACAAGTTGAACATCCGGTAACGGAAGAAGTTACGGGTATGGATCTCGTCCGTCTGCAGATTGAAATTGCGGGTGGAAGCCGTCTGCGGAAGAAACAATATAAGCCTCGCGGGCACGCGATAGAATGCAGAATCAATGCCGAGGATCCTGAAAACGATTTTCGTCCCTCGCCGGGTGAAATTACGGGATTTCACCTTCCGGGCGGATTCGGCGTGCGTGTCGATACACACTGCTACTCGGGTTATCGCATCCCTCCATTCTATGACTCCCTCATCGCAAAGCTTATCGTCTTAGCGCCCACGAGATCCGAGGCAATACAAAAAATGGCGGGCGCGCTTGAGGAATTTACAGTCGAAGGCATCCACACGACTATTCCGTTTCACCGGCGCGTTATGCAGAACGAAGTGTTTAAGAGCGGAATCTATGATACAAGTTTCATTGAAAAACATTACAATCATGATTAATATTACTACTGAGGTCAAACTATGACATTTCCAGAAAATCTGAAGTACACAAAAGATCATGAATGGATCCTTGTCGAAGGGAAGACAGGTCTGGTGGGTGTGACCGAATATGCCCAGGGCGAGCTTGGTGATGTTGTCTTCATCGAATTACCGAAAATCGGCAGGCAGGTTAAACAGGGTGAAAGTTTCGGTACCATCGAAGCAGTTAAGGCAGTTTCCGATCTATACGCGCCTGTATCGGGTGAGGTTGTTGGAATTAATACAGAACTCGAGAAATCGCCGGAACTGGTAAACAAGGAACCGTACGGTAAGGGATGGATGATTAAAATATCTATCAAGGATCCAAACGAGTTGAAGAATCTCTATGATGTGAAAGCGTACAGAGAGTTGATCGGAAAATAAAAAGCTTCCGGTGAACTCTGCACGGCGTTCACCATGATTGATTGCGAGAGTGTACCGAGCGGCTAAGAGTTGTCCGATACTGCTCTCATTCCAAATTACAAATCCCCATAACCTCATTACAACGACATAGCTATGCCTGACACACATTCACAGTATGAAATGTTCCACGAGCGCCACATTGGTCCCGATAAAAGTGAAACTATTGCGATGCTGAAGGAGGTCGGATGTAATTCAATGGACGAATTCATCCAAAGCGTTGTTCCCCAACAGATCCGAAGCACTGCTCCGTTCGTCATTGGTGATCCAGTCAGTGAGCGGGAAGCACTTAGCCATATCCGGGCAATTGCCGACAACAATACCCTTTACCGATCTCTGATCGGGATGGGATTTTATGATACCATCACCCCTACCATCATCCAGCGGAATATTCTCGAAAGTCCGGGCTGGTATACGCAGTACACCCCATACCAGGGCGAAATCGCACAGGGAAGGATGGAAGCGCTCCTCAATTTTCAGACCATGGTGATCGATCTGACAAAAATGGAAATTGCCAATGCCTCTCTCCTCGACGAGGCAACTGCTGCAGCAGAAGCTATGACGATGTTCTTCGGTATCAGCGGAAGACCTGAGGGGGGTATCTTCTTCGTCTCGGATGAATGTCATCCTCAGAACATAGCTGTTGTTCAGACGCGGGCGAAGTGGCTCGGCATCAAGGTAGCTGTAGGAAAATGGTCAGAGTTTGAATTTACCGAAAAAGTTTTTGGAGCCTTAATACAATACCCTGCCTCAGACGGTGCTGTTCACGATTATCGGACTTTCTGTGAAAAGGCACACGCCGCCGGGGCTAAGGTGGTCGTCGCCGCTGATATACTCAGTTTGCTGGTCCTTACACCACCGGGCGAATTCGGTGCTGACGTCGCAGTAGGGAGCACACAGCGTTTCGGCGTTCCACTGGGATACGGCGGGCCGCACGCCGCGTATTTTGCAACAAAGGACGAATACAAACGGTACGTACCCGGACGCATTATCGGTGTTTCGGTCGATTCGAGAGGTAAACGCGCTCTTCGCATGGCACTCCAGACTCGCGAACAGCATATTCGTCGTGAAAAAGCTACATCAAATATCTGCACTTCCCAGGTTCTACTGGCAATAATGGCAAGTATGTATGCCGTCTACCATGGACCCGATGGTCTAAAAAAAATCGCCGAACGTGTGAGTCATTTTACAACGCTCCTCGCCTCTCAGCTCAAAACTCTCGGCTATAAAATTCTCCACAGTGATTATTTCGATACTATTCACATTACCGACGGCAAAAGTATCAGGCAGACTCTCGAACCGATTTTCCAATCGAATAAAATTAACGTTCGATGGTTTGATGACGGATCATGCGGCATCTCCCTCGATGAAAAAACCGATGAAAATGAAATTAAAACCCTTGTCAAAATATTCTCGCAGGCGAAAAATATTCGGAGCAGCAAGGAGGATAGTCTTAAAGATAATCCTGTCGGCTATAACGGCGGAATGAAAAGATCGACGCCGTACCTTCAGCACCCCGTCTTCAATTTACACCACTCCGAAACGGAAATGCTTCGATATATCAAATCGCTGGAACAAAAGGACCTCTCTCTCGCATTCAGTATGATTCCGCTCGGTTCGTGTACCATGAAATTGAATGCGACCACGGAACTTATGCCGATCACATGGGTGAATTTTAACTCCATTCATCCCTTCGTCCCCAAAGTGCAAGCGAAGGGGTATCACATTCTCTTCGAACAACTTGAGTCGATGCTTAAGGATTTAACGGGATTTGACAGAATATCTTTCCAACCAAATTCCGGTGCTCAGGGTGAGTACACGGGACTTCTCGTTATACGTGCG
>CAYGZY010000132.1:0-4239 GCA_964354485.1 uncultured Chlorobiaceae bacterium
AAAGGCGACGATCTCGGCCGACCCGGCACGAACCTTACGACAGCGGATATAAAATTCAGCACCCTCGGTATCGGCTGGGTGTACCATTGGGACGCAAATGTAAAGTTCGTCGCGTACTACGACTGGGTCATGAACGAAAAAGTAAATTCGGGCGCAACCGGATCGTTCGCACCGTATAAGGATGATATAAAAGACAACGTTTTCACAATTCGAATGCAGTACAAATTTTAAACAAAGGAGATAATACCATGAAAAAAATAATTGCATCACTGATAGTCGCCATAACTGCCTTCGGTTTCATGCAGAAAGATGAAACTATCACGGTAAAAGGATCTGACACGATGGTAATTCTTGCTCAGCGTTGGGCAGAGTTGTACATGTCGAAGCACCCCGGCGTGACAGTTCAGGTAACCGGCGGCGGCTCGGGAACCGGAATTTCCGCGCTCATTAACGGCACTACCGACATCTGCAACGCATCCCGCCCTATGAAGAAGACGGAAAAAGAAAAGCTGAAGCAAAGATACAATACGCTCGGCGTCGAGATCAAAGCCGCAAAGGACGGTCTCGCAGTATATGTACATGAAAGTCTGCCGATCGCCGAACTGACGTTTGCTCAGTTGAAATCAATTTATACCGGTAAAATAACAAACTGGAAAGACCTCGGCGGTCCCGACACCAGGATTATTCTATACGGACGTGAAAATAACTCAGGAACGTATGTTTACTACAAGGATAACGTTCTCGAAGGGCAGGATTATTCTGCCACGGTACAAAGCCTTCCCGGTACGGCTGCGGTTGTAAACGCCGTGGGCAAGGATAAATACGGAATCGGCTACGGCGGAGCAGCGTATGGGAAAGGAATTAAGTTCTTAAAAGTAAAAAAAGACGCACAGACCCCCGGTTACGAACCAACTGCGGAAAACGTTAAAACCGGTGATTATCCAATCACGCGGTACCTCTATATGTATACGCGAAGCAAACCGACCGGAGCTATGAAGGAGTACATTGATTGGATACTCAGTTCAGAGGGTCAGCAAATCGCGACGAAGGTCGGATATTTCCCGGTGCGGTAGTGGATAATAACATAAGGCTATCTTAAAAGAAAATATTTTAATGCAGATCATCCGCCCACCTACGGCCTTCGGGCGGGGTGAAGTCTTAATAAAAGTAAAGTGCAAATCTGAGGAACAAACATGGGGTTGACTAAAAAGTAAAAAGGATCAGTGTCATTCCCGAATTCTACTATCGGCCCGCCCGAACGACCGATACATATGCATAAACTCGTTCGGTCGGGCGGGGAATCCAGAAATCTGGTAAAATCTGAGCACTGGACTCCCTGCCTGCCGATTTACCCGCCAGAGCGAAGCGTAGGCGGGAGTGGCAGGCAGGCCGACAAATACTTTCGGGAGTGACAGTCTGGGTCTTTTTAGTCAGCCCCATTAGAGGTGAGGTCTATATTTGAAAAGATTCAACAGAGATTGCGAAATGAGACCCCACCTCACTCCTCCCCTAAGAGGGGAGGAATCCTCACATTATAAACTCTATGACAATAAATTTTTAATATCTAAAATGATATTTAGTATGGATTTTTGTACATTTCCATCCATCAGTATTTTAAATTCAACGTGACAATCCAAACAGATCAGAAAAAAGCGAGGGGAGATACAGATCGATCAAACGGGAGACCGACTGTCTCCACCAATAGATCCCGGGAAAGACCGAGGCGAAAGAAAAAAAGGTATGGCGAGCTTCTCGCTGAAACTTTAATCCGTGCGGTCTCATTCACTTCCTTTGCTATCATCATCCTGATCTTTGCCTTCGTTTTCCGTGAAGCGACTCCGTTATTTTTCCCTCCCGCACAGCAGACCGTTACGACCGAAGATCTCCAGCAGGAAACCTACGGGGATGACGAATCGCTTTCAACAAATGAAACAATCGAAGAAGGGAGGAAGCGTTCTACGTCGATTGAAACTGCAGGCGGAGAGGCAGATTTTACTCTGGATAATCTTCTGGAAGACGAATGGCAGCCGGTTTCAGCATACCCAAAATTCGGCATTCTTCCTCTTATAATCGGCAGTTTCAAGGTAACAATTATTGCCATCCTGTTCGGGGCGCCGATAGCAATTCTGGCGGCGCTCTTTACCGCATTTTTTGCGCCGCGGTGGCTGCGTGAAATCTTAAAACCGACCATCGAATTCTTATCGGGTTTTCCCTCTGTGGTGATCGGTTTCTTTGCTCTTGTTGCAATCGCATCAATTTTTCAGAATATATTCGGCTATGAGTACCGCCTCAATTCATTCGTGGGCGGTATTGCACTATCGCTCGCGGCAATCCCGATTATCTACAGCGTAACGGAAGATGCACTATCATCCATCCCTAAGTACATGACTGAGGCGAGCCTGGCGCTTGGCGCAACCAAGTGGCAGACAGCTCTGTTCGTTATTCTTCCTGCCGCGACACCGGGAGTTTTTGCCGCGCTTCTCCTCGGCGTCGGACGTGCATTTGGCGAAACGATGATTGTCCTGATGGCAACAGGCAATGCGGCACTTATGTCTCTCGACATTTTTAAACCTATCCGAACAATGTCGGCAACGATCGGTGCGGAAATGGCTGAGGTCGTATTTGGCGATACCCACTATAATGTCTTATTTTTCATCGGTTCAGTTCTCTTTATCTTTACCTTTGCCCTTAACGCGGTTGCTGAATTTTACGTCCGTAACAAGCTCCAGAAACGTTTCAGAGGTGCGGCGTGAACAGAAAAATCTTCGGCGTATCATTCGTTCTTGCTTCCGCCGCTTCCGCAGCAGTCATAGTCGCGGTAATTCTCATCTTTATGATCACTATCATGATAGGAGGATGGGATCACCTCACATGGGAGTTTATTACAGCCGTTCCCGAGGAAGGTATGACAGCCGGGGGAATCTTTCCGGCAATTGTCGGCACCGTGCTCCTTGTGCTTCTCATGTCACTCGCGGGTGTTCCCATTGGAACGATTACTGCTGTATACCTCAGCGAGTATGCAAACCGAAATTCCATATTTACCAAAATGATACGCTTTGCCGTAAACACGCTCGCCGGCGTTCCGGCCATCGTTTTCGGTTTATTCGGGGTAGGATTCTTTATCCAATTCGTCGGCGGCGGAATGGACAGCTTTCTATCAGGCACAGGGGAAGTGCATTGGAGACAGGGAAACATTTTGTGGGCAAGTCTTACGATGGCGCTCCTGACCCTCCCGGTCGTTATTGTGTCGGTCGAAGAAGCGCTGCGGTCAGTCCCGGGTGATTACCGCGAAGGGAGTCTCGCACTAGGAGCCACGAAATTTCAGACGATCGTTAAAATTGTATTGCCGAATGCATATACAGGAATTCTGACAGGCACTATCCTTGCCGTCGGCAGAGGCGCGGGGGAAGTCGCACCGATTCTTTTCACCGGCGCGGCGTACTATCTCCCTCATCTCCCTTCATCGCTTTCCGACCAATTTATGCAACTCGGTTACCACTTATACATTATGGCAACCCAATCGCCCGATGTCGAGGCAACTCTGAGTATTCAGTATGCAACCGCATTTGTCCTGCTCGTACTGACATTTCTCCTCAATTTCGCGGCAATAATTTTACGATCCCGTCTCAGAGCAAGGGCACGATGAGAATGCAATCAACAAAAATCAAGGCGGAGAACCTCAATCTCTTTTACGGCGACAAGCAGGCTCTGCGGAATATCAATCTTGTCATTCCTGCATACAAGGTCACCGCTCTGATCGGTCCGTCAGGATGCGGCAAATCTACTTTCATCCGGACCCTTAACAGAATGAACGACCTTATCGATAATGTACGTATCGAGGGAAGCATTGTAATCGACGGGACGGACATTTACAAAAAGGGTATTGATGTCGTCGAACTACGCAAAAAAATCGGCATGATTTTTCAGAAATCAAATCCTTTCCCCAAGTCGATTTATGATAACGTAGCATATGGCCCACGCATAAACGGTCTGAGAGACAAAAAAGTTCTTGATCAAATCGTAGAACAGAGTCTCCGGCATGCGGCAATATGGGATGAGGTTAAGGACGACCTTAAGAAGAGCGGTCTGGCACTCTCCGGCGGGCAGCAGCAGCGTCTCTGCATCGCCCGCGCACTTGCCGTCCAACCGGAAATCCTCCTCATGGACGAACCTGCAAGCGCACTTGACCCCATTGCAACCGCTAAAATTGAAGAGCTCATTTATGAACTTAAAGAGAAC
>CAYGZY010000133.1:0-5085 GCA_964354485.1 uncultured Chlorobiaceae bacterium
TTTTTGATCATGGAACGCATGAAAAGCCGGACGGTATTGCGTCATAATATTGACATAAGTCGAGGTCGATATTTCTTCTGCTATAAACCGCATTATCTCGCACGATCGGGCAATGTCATGAGGAAGAACGAGGTGCCGGACAAGGAGTCCGCGGAATGCCACACCGTCATTGCCACATTTGAGATCGCCAACCTGCCTGTACATCTCTCTTACTGCTGCCCTGGCTGCCTCTGGGTAGCGGCGTATCCCTGAGTAAAGATAGGCAGTTTCTTCATCCCAATATTTAAAATCGGGCATATAGATATCCACAACACCATTAAGTAATCTCAGAGTCCCGATTGAATCATAACCACCGGTGTTGTATACAAGAGGAATATGAAGGCCTGATGGAATCGCCTGCACGAGAGCACGAATGATATTTGGCACGTAATGAGTGGGCGTTACAAGGTTTATGTTGTGACAGCCGCGCTCCTGTAGACCGAGCATCAGGTTGCTCAATTGGGTATCGGAGACCGGTTGCCCTTCGCCAAGCTGACTTATTTCATAATTCTGACAGAAAAGACAATGTAAGGGGCAATGGCAAAAAAATATTGTTCCGGACCCGCAGGATCCGACAAGAGGATCCTCTTCTCCAAAGTGAGGTGACGCACTCGAAACA
The DNA here is from genome assembly GCA_964354485.1 of uncultured Chlorobiaceae bacterium. Taxonomy (GTDB): domain Bacteria; phylum Bacteroidota; class Ignavibacteria; order UBA10030; family SZUA-254; genus CAYGXH01. Next base: position 659 of record CAYGZY010000133.1, read on the forward strand.
ACTGTACATGAGCCGCCGTTGCATCCGCCTTTTTCGCCTTTTATGCGGTTGATGTGACATTCATTTGGACATAATTCACACGATTCTGCCTTCCTAGAGAATATTTCTTCCCTCCATCGGAGTTCCCCGCTCCTGAACAATTGTAAATATGACGGCTGCTGATCATGTTCGGTGTTCATATGATATCTTAACGTAAATAATTCTCTCGTTACTTTCAACGGAAAATAAACCGGCTTGTCAAACCTTTCACTTTGAAAAGACAATCGGATTTTGTATTTTTATTGAAATTTCAGGTTCTGCTGCAGAGCAGAATCATAAGTCAATGGAAAGTACTGTATAGTCGAGGATTCGTTTACCTCCTAATACGTCATGTTTCAAAAAACGTCATATATCATATCGTCGATGCGACTCCAGCAATGGATAAAGAATCTATTTATCTTTGCGGCTCTCATATTTTCAGCAAATCTCTTCAACCTGCACGATCTTATATACACCGTTCTCGGATTTCTCTTTTTCTCTCTGTCGGCGAGTGGTGTCTACATCATTAATGATATCGCGGATTTTGAAAAAGATAAACTGCACCCTCTCAAGTCCCGGCGCCCGCTGCCATCCGGTCGTTTATCAAAAAGTCTTGCCCTGGTTGCATCGGTTCTTCTTCTGCTGATCGGTCTGATCGGTTCCTTTTATCTCAATCTGAATTTTGCAGTTATCATTATCCTTTATATAATCATTAATCTAATTTATTCATTTAAGGTGAAGGAGATAGTCATCCTTGATGTTATGACAATATCGGCAGGATTTGTCCTACGCGTCGTCAGTGGAGCAGTTCTTATAAATGTTCCCACGTCAGAATGGCTCATCATCTGCACGGTACTTCTCTCGCTATTTCTTGGTTTCAGTAAACGGCGTCACGAACTTATTTTGCTTGAAAATCATGCAATCAGTCATCGTTCCGTATTGCGAGATTACAGCCCCATTTTCCTGGATCAAATGATCAGTATCGTCACGGCAACAACGGTCATGTCGTTTGCATTATATACGATTTCGGAAGAAACAGTACACAAATTTGGTACGACACACCTCATCTACACAGTTCCATTCGTTCTCTACGGAATATTCAGGTATCTATATCTGGTGCATAAAAAAGAGGAGGGAGGAAATCCCGCGAAGCTGGCGCTCACAGATGTTCCCCTCTTAGTCAATATCATCCTCTGGTTTATCTGCGTGACTTTGATTATTTACCTGAAGCAATTATGAGTAAATCGATAGTAGCAGCCCTCCGGACGAGTCCGGCAACGGTTATCAGCGATATCGAAAAGCTCATTTCACTGGCAGGAGTGGAGAAGCACCTGTTGAAAACCGCACCGACTATCCTTAAGGACAACATTTCATGGCATTTTCCGTTTCCCGGATCCAACACGACGCCGTGGCAGCTCGAAGGAACAATTCTTGCCCTGAAGCATGCGGGTTATGCTCAGCAGGTGTGTGTACAGAACAAAACTGTGGTCACGAATGCCTTTAAGGGAGAAGACCTTAACAACTACAAACGCATATTCCGAAATTATGATATCCCTGTTCTATATAATTTCAGGAAAGGCGATATGAACTGGATTTCATACACGCCGAAGCGGAAGATGCACGTTCTCGATAAAATCTATCCGGAAGGCATCACTATACCGGATTACTTTTTCGGGAAGAACATTATTCACCTGCCGACAATGAAATGTCATATATACACCACAACGACAGGTGCAATGAAAAATGCTTTCGGCGGACTATTGAATAACAAACGGCATTACACGCATTCATGGATTCATAAAACACTTGTCGACCTTCTAGCAATTCAGAAAGAGATCCACGCCGGTATATTTGCCCTCATGGATGGTACGACGGCAGGTAACGGTCCTGGTCCGCGGACCATGTTTCCGGTCATCAAAAATTATATACTTGCCAGCGCAGACCAAGTCGCAATAGACGCAGTGGCGGCGAAGATGATGGGATTCGACCCCATGAGTATAGAATACATCAACATCAGCCACCAGGATCGGTTGGGAGTAGGCGATGTAAGGGATATTGAAATTGTCGGAGATGATATCTCAAAAGAATCCTGGGATTTTGAGGTCGGTGACAACGGCGCAAGCATGGTAGGTGATTTGCTCTGGTATGGCCCGTTTAAAAGTCTGCAAAAACTGTTTTTTCATACTCCTCTGGTTTATCTTTTTATCCTCGGCTCCGAGATCTATCACGATTACTACCGGTGGCCCCTGAGGGACCGTAAAGTCTTTGAAAAATGGAAGAGGTCGACTCCTTGGGGAGAGCTCTTCCAAAAATATGAAACGGGAAAAGCGCCTGACGCGATAGGTTGAGAGAAACGAAAATTCTCCTATATACCTTCTACTTGTGTAACTCTGACATCCATATTTTCTAATGACCAATTCCATATCAAAGCAGCGGCGAGCAGAACTTTTACTCCTCTCGGTCACGGTAATATGGGGAAGCACCTTTGCCATATCAAAATTCGTCCTTCTGTACTCCACGCCGCTGATATACATGTCGATCCGTTTTTTCCTGGCTGCAGGCATAGTACTCGTACTGTTCTTTAAACGGGTATCAGTCATTCCGCTCTCGACCTACAGAAAAGGATCCATACTTGGCATCATTTTATTTCTTGGTTTCGCCTTACAGACAGTAGGCCTCCAGTACACGACCGCATCGAAATCAGCCTTTATAACCGGTCTCATGGTCGTTTTAACACCGATCGTTCATACAGCGGTCCAGCGTATCATCAAAATGGAACCTAAACCATTGCGTGTTGGAAATATCGTCGGAGTCGTCTGCTCGGTAGCCGGACTTTATATGCTGACCACTCCTAAAGGTTCTTCTTTTACGATCGGTGATGCAATGAACCTGGGGTGCGCATTCTTCTTTGCATGCTATATCGTTTATCTTGATTTTGCATCAGATGAACCAGATAAGTTGCAGCTTACATACGTACAGTTTTGGGTGTGCGGAATCCTTGGTCTAGTATCAGCTTGGCTTTTGGAAGACATAAGAATCACTTTCACCGGTGACCTTATAGTGTACATCCTTTATCTTACGGTATTTGCCACAATTATCGCGATGTGGGTACAGAATCAGGTCCAGGGGGATACAATACCAACGCGCGCAGCAGTAATTTTTTCAATCGAGCCCGTCCTTGCATCGATTTTTGCGTATTTCATGCTTGGTGAAATACTCGGAACAATGGGCGCCGTCGGTGCATCAGTAATTCTAGTCGGGATTATAATATCTGAGTTTTCCGATGAAATACCTCTCTTTGGCAAAACGCTCAATTGGAATCGAAAATAATTTAATCCGATAAGGTCTGTCGAATTCGCATAGAGATATCGGAAATATTTCATCCGGTAATGAAGGGAATAAATTGGATTGATTGCTTTAAAAAGAAGAGCAGAACCCTATGGAGATTGGATAGGAAGCTTTACGGTGAAAGTTGTTCCGTACCCTTCCGTGCTCTTTACGCGGATTTCCCCGCGGAAACTTTTTACGATACCGTAACTGACCCATAATCCCAATCCGGTTCCTTCTCCGACATTCTTCGTCGTGAAGAACGGTTCAAAGATCTTCGGGATGTCATCCGGTCGAATTCCCTTACCATTATCCTCCACCAATACATAGAGTGCGCTGTCCTGTACATATGACTGGATTGTTATTGTTTTTTTTGTTTTTCCGTAGCGTTCCATCTGCTGGATGGATTGATCGCACAGTGCATCGACACCGTTGAGGAACAGGTTGATAAAGACCTGTTCAATCTGGTCCGGGACGAGCATCAGGAGCGGTACATTCGGATCGAGGGTAGCCTCGATACTGATATTCTTGGCTTTTTTACTCACCCTGATGATTTCAATGGCATCTCGTATAACCTTGTTGATGTCCGTGAGCTGCATTTCGTAATTTGATTTACGTGAAAAATCGACGAGATCCCGTATGATCCGCGAGATGCGCGTTATCTGGCTCTTGATCAATTCAAGTTTATCCTGGATAAACTCATCTTCACTGGTCCGCTGGAGGATCTGTACTAGTGAAGAGATCGATGCAAGCGGATTACCCACTTCATGTGCCAAACCTGCAGCAAGCATGCCTATACTCTCCATCTTCTGGGCATGGATGAGCTGCTGCTCGAGGTTTCTCTGATCTGAGATGTCCCTGTGGATACCGAAATACCCCACAATTTTTCCCTTTGCGCCTACGATTGGTGAAACGAGCAGTTGAGTGTAGAAAGGTTCTCCGCCTCGCTTCTTTTTAGGCGAGATAGACCCCTGACCACTGCAACCGGTATACGTTCCGTCCCTTGTCCCATGACAAGTTCAGCTGCCGCCGCAATCTCGTCTGCGAGTCCCACATACTTGTACCTCAGCCGATAGCCAAAG
>CAYGZY010000134.1:0-2783 GCA_964354485.1 uncultured Chlorobiaceae bacterium
TTATGTTTTCCCCTTAAGAAGGGGAAAAGCTTTACCTTGCCTTAAGATAAGCAAACTATTAATGGCCCTCCTGCGTTTCAGTAAAATAAAATCATTAGCACAGATTGCTTACGCGATATTTATAGAAACTAATTGGGAAAAGATATATCTTAGACCGGAAAGAATTTATTCTTTATTATTATATCCGGGTCCTTGATCCTGCCCATCGCTGGATTTTATACCACGTGATTTCCATATGAGGTCTTTTAGGAATTGCGATTCCTCCCCTTTAAAGAACTTCAAAAATAATATAACTGTTACAAATAAAATTAGAAGTAGAATCCGCCAACCGAATGAAACAATGTTTGATGAAAAAATATTGATAGGAATGCTATAATAGAGGATAATACATAGAGCGGTTCCGCCTGCAATCTTCAGCATTCTATCCCATTCGTAGCGAACCGGATAAATCGTTCTGACGATGAGGTATGTGACCAGAGCCATTACTGCATACGCCGCCAGCGTTGCCCACGCGGCACCGTACATCCCATACTGAGGTATCAAGAGAAAATTCACGATAATGTTTACTAATGCTCCGGCGATTGTTATGAACGGAGTGTAGTAAGTCTTCTTTTCGATGTATATACCGGCAGAAAAGTTCGTGCTGATCCCGAGGAACAGGTAACCCAATAACACAATGGGAACGATACCCAAACCGCCCCAGTACCCCGGTCCGATGATATGCCTGCCGAAGAGTGAAAACTTCGCGATATCGTCTATGAAAAACGTAAGAGCCAGAAAAACAAATCCCATCAAAAGGATGAGATATGTCAGCACGCGGGCAAATATCTGCTTCGCATTCGGATCTTTTGCAGTTGAAAAGTAGAACGGCCGCCACGCGTATTCATACATCGATACGATGAGCATCATGAAAATTCCCAGGCGGTAGTTCGCCTGATATATGCCCACGGTCGCATCGTCTGTAAGCGCCCGGAGGATCGGCCGGTCAATTACCTGAATTGCCATCGCAGCGAGCCCGGACGGTATATACGGTAAACCGAATCGGAGGAGCTCTTTCCAGAGCGGGGCATTGAATCCCGGCGAGAAATGCCTGAAAATCGTCGGTAACAGCATAATCAATGACGATGCGGATGCAATGAAACCGCTGATGAATACCCCCGTAACGCCCATTCTGAAAACTAAGAGAAGAAGCAGATTTAAGACGACATTGATAAGGATCGACAGAAATTTTATTAATGCAAACTGCTTTGCCTTGTGCTCCATCCGGAGCGAGGCAAACGGAATGATCGTGATTCCATCGAGCGCCAGAATACCGGCCGACCAGTAGAGTATTGATCCAAAGGATCCGGGCACGGCAAGAGCGTCACCGATAGGAACGGCAAATACGGAGATAAAGATCGAAAAGAAAACGGAGGTCGTAAAGAGTGAAATGAACGGCGTAGTGAAATTTTGTTCGCGCGTCCCAATTTCCAGCGTTGCAGAGTACTTAAAATAGGCAGATTCCAATCCGTAGGAATAAATGACGTTTGCGAAAGCGATGAGGGAGTACACGTAGGCGATTATACCGTAATCACCGGGCGCAAGAACATTCGTGTAGAAAGGAATGAGGAGAAAATTGAGAAAACGTCCGATAACCGTACTGATTCCATAGATCGCCGTCTCGGCGCCGAGACGCTTTAACTGGTTGAACATCTACGGGGAGGAATGGCGGTGAGTGACTTTCAATGATATGTCCAGTGCACGGGGAGAGTGAGTCAATGCTCCTACGGAAATAAAATCAACTCCCGTTTCGGCAATCGCCCGTACATTGTCAAGTGTCACGTTTCCGGATGCTTCAACTTCAACCGCATGATCAATAAGGGCAACGGCTTTTCTCATCTCATCGCTGGAAAAGTTATCAAGCATGATACGGTCGATACTGCCATGCCGGAGTGCCTCCTTTACTTCATCGACATTTTTAGTCTCGACTTCGATTTTGAGTTTGAGGCGTTTCTCATGGAGGTATGCTGTGCAACGTTCGACTGCCGGTGTGAGTCCGCCTGCGGCAGCGATGTGGTTATCCTTGATGAGGACCATATCATCCAATCCGAAGCGATGATTGATACCTCCGCCAACTTGGACAGCCATTTTATCGAGAATGCGCAGGCCCGGGACGGTTTTCCGGGTATCCGTAATTTTTGCCCGTGTTCCCTTAATCGAATCGACGAACATGCGCGTTAGTGTTGCGATGCCGCTCATTCGCTGGAGAATGTTTAGTACTGTCCGTTCCCCTTTCAGAATGCACCCGTAAGGTCCGTTCACAACTCCGACAACGGAGCCGGCTTTGACGGACGATCCATCGACACATGATATGTTGCATGTAATGCGGGGATCGACTACATGAAAAACTGCTTCTGCAACTTCGAGACCCGCAATAATACCGTCTTCCTTGACCTGTATCTCGCCATGTCCCATCAGATCCGAGGGAACCACTGCATCAGTGGTTATATCCCCCATCCCTGCATCTTCAAGGAGCGCTGATTCGATTATGCTCCTGAGGCGACTATTGCTGTTTGGGAGGCTCATTCGCAGGATCGCTCCTCAGTTCTTCATCGATCAGCATGATGGGAATCTTGTTTCTTATGGGGTATACCTTCCGGCATTTCTCACAGGTTAATGTATCCTTCTCCGGCTCGTAAAGGAGGTCACCCTTACATTGAGGGCAGCATAACACATCGAGTAGTTCTTTCGGCAGCATTGGAGATGCCTCACTTCGCAATTGTATCAGACGCTGTTGATAATTT
>CAYGZY010000135.1:0-7216 GCA_964354485.1 uncultured Chlorobiaceae bacterium
GAAGTCGGAATAGTAATACAAATGGAACGGTTGCCGCTGTACTGAACTGTGACAGAGTGATCGGCAGTCAGAGTGTGTTTAGCGGTGACGCTGTTATTCTCGACTTCTTCGATCAGGAGCGTTTTTGCGGTGAAGTCGTTCAGCCTGCATGTCACTGTCAGGGGGTACGCGGGGGATCGCAGCTGGATCGGATAGCGCTGCTCACCTTTGCTTTCCTTCGTATATCCCTCGATCATCTGTTGTGTCTCAAAACGTACATCGAATAGATCTCCGGGCGGCGTAGGCGGCAGTTCATGACTGCCCGGCGAGAACTGATTCTGAGAAACATCCGAGAGATACAATCTCCGAGTGCGGCCCAGGTTGTCGGTTATGATAACCGTAACATTCGGTTGATTGAGCGTCGCAAGTTTTGGAGCTGCTTCAGGTCCGAGAACGATGCTCCCGTTTGCACTTGCTTTTACCCAATAGCCATAGCCGGGTTTGAGTGTAGTGACCGGAGTATAACCTGTATCGGTATAAGTGTATGCATCGCTCACGATGATTCCTCCGCTGGGCGCCGATGTTTCGTGGTCAACTGAACCGATAATATTCCAGCCGGCAAGGAGATTTGAAGAAACCGACGGCATCGCAGTGCCCTGAATAAACTGGCTAATGGCGCCGGTGGACTTTATCCAATATCCGATACCGGGCAGTATGGAATCGCTGGAAAGGTATGTCCCTGCGTATCTGTATGAGTATCCTCCTATGGCTGTCGGGAAGACTGAGATAGCACTGTAATCGCTCCGCGTAACGGGTGTGGATACTAAATTCCACCCTGTGGTCAGGGCAACAGAAGTTCCCTGAATGTTTGTCGTAATTAGGAAACAGCTGTCTTCACCGGGCCAGTCGGTGAGCGGATTTAAATTTTGGTTGAGATCACCCATGGTACAAACGTCGTACTTTGTCACGTCGTAGATCCGGTAATCTCCTCCTATGTAATCCTTCATCCCAATGGAAGCGCCGGTAGCACCGATAGGAAGAGAGCCTGCCAGGAGAGGTCCGTACTGGAATTCTATGTCATTCGTTGTTTCATGCAGACGAATCTGAAAATTCAGATACGTAGTAGTTGAACCGGCATCGTAGTAGGCGAGAATATTACGCCACTGTATTACAAATGTCCGATTTGGTGTTACTCCAAGTGCTGTGTAACTTATCTGCCCAGTCCCCGTTGCCAGGTCGCCCAGCCAGGGGCAGAGTGTTTTTGTTGGACGCCCGGTGGTTGTTAACAGTGGAATAAAATAGCCACCTAGTTGTCCGGCGGTTGAGAGTCCGCGCAATGATCCACGAATTCCCGTACCGAATTCCATCCATCCGTTTGTACTTATCTGAACTGAATCGTACGTATAGTTATCATAAACGAATGTAAACGGGAGCGGGACTCTCATTTGAGCATCATCACCTGCAGGTCCTGCACTGCCCGAAATTTCATCGTAGGGTGTGCGGTTCTTTGACACTATAAAGTTTTGTATAGTCGGTGATGAAACGACAAACAAAGAGCCCTCGAGAGTATCGTTGCTGTTATTGTTGTCGGAGGCGAGTGAAATTGCCTGTAATGTATAGTCTGCTGTATCGGGAGGTGAAAAGCTGCCGAAAGTAACAAGTCTTGTTTCAGCCAATCCCAATCCCGAAATGCTTTTAACGGAGCTGAACACCTCGCTCCCGTAACGAAGTATCCGGTATTTTACATCGAATGATTCCGGATGTGCAACAGCGCTGAGGTTCCGGAATGAAGCCTGCAGTGGAGTCAGGTTTGTGCCAACATTGATCATTGCCCCGTCCGTAGGAAATATAAATTCGGCTACTTTGTAATCGAAGTAATCGGGCGGCAGTTCAAAGAGCATTTTGCGTTCCCAGATTCCGTTGCCGTGAGTTGCAACCCGCAGTGTACGGTTTGATGGAGAAATTGATAAATCGGAAACAATTACTCCGTCTGGTAGTCCTGCACCGAAAAGTGACCAGGCTGTACCGCCGTCAGTCGAAACATAAACGCTGATATCGTTGCCGACATATACAACGTTGGGATGAAGAGGATCTACAACCAGGGCGGTGGTGGGTGCGTCGGGAAGTGTACCGCTGATATCACTCCAGCTCGTGCCGGCGTCTGTTGTTTTAAAGAGATGTCCTGATCCAAATCCGCCGAATGCCGCATATACAATCCGCGAGTTCGTCGGATCAACCGCTAGATCCAATGGATAGCGGTTTGGCAGGCTTCCTGTTACATTCGTCCATGATGATCCGCCGTTGACTGTTCTATAGATGTGGGCAGATGTAACAATTGGTGCCATACCCACATAGATGGTATCCGTATTCGTGGCTGACATTGCCATGCAGAGAGCTGGATTTCCGTCGAGAGTCGCGCCACCGTTTGTCGTGCTCCAGCTTCCTGCTGCGTTTATAGTCTTGTATATGCTTGTTGTTCCGAAGTACACCGTACTTGGATTGGATGGCGATATTACAATCGGAGAATTCCATGCTCCGGAAGTGAATGAACCTGTCCAGTTGAACGATACGCCGCGGTCAACCGATTTATACACATAGTAACCAAATCTGTAAACGGCGTACATAATATTATCGTTCGCGGGATCTATTGCCGTCCAGCCTGATTCATCGACGGCGCTTCCATGATCCCATGATGAGGCGCCGAGGTAGCGATATCCCGGAATATGGTCCTGCGATTGGGCGAGAGCGAGCAGTGAATCTGTGGTTGAGCAGGAAAATCCATTGTATATTTGTCCGGATTGCATACCGGCTCCGACATTAGTGTAGCTTGCTCCGAAATTTGTCGAGCGGTACACACCGTCGTCGTTCACAACGTAAATTATATCCGGATTTGTGGGATGATGTGCATATCCATGGTGATCGGCATAGGAGCCGGGGCTTGTATTAAATACAGTGCCGCCGTTCGTGGATTTGTATATCGGAACACCGGCATGAATTATTTGTGTGGAGTCGGTAGGATGAACAGCTACAAAGTGTGAATACCACCCCTGCACGCCAAAAACTCCGCTGCCTGTATACTCGATGAGTCTTACCCACGATGTTCCGAAATTTGTCGATCGGTACAGATCACCTACACCTGTCGTGCTATCGGCAGCACTTGCGTATACCACATTAGGATGTGCCGCATAAACTGCGAGCATAGTTTTACCGGTATATGGCAGTCCGGATCCGCGGGGCAGGCTGAATGAATTCCAGTTTTCGCCGCCGTCTGTCGTGGTAATGATAGTTCCGGATGTGAAATTGCCAAGAGAACACATTACCTTATTCGTATCGGTGAGGTGAATGACGACGTCCATCGCCATTAATGCGCCGTATTTTATATTCCACGTCGCTCCGGCATCGGTTGTCTTGTAAACACCGTCTGTAGTGGCTGCCCAGATGGTATTGGGATTGAGCGGATTCATCCTCATTGCCTGAATACCACTCTGCTGGTTATACGTCCAATCTAGACTCTTCGTCCATGTCGTTCCACCATCGGTGGTTTTAAGTATACCGATACCGTAACTTCCTCTGGTAGTTCGAAGAACCAAACCGCCTACCGCATGAAAGTATCGGTACACCTCACCTGTGCCTATGTACATAGTGTTTGTATCAACCGGATTAATAATGATGGCTGATACACCAAGAGCCGGATAACCGAGTTTGACCTGCTGCCAGTCGCCGCCAAGTCCTCCACCCTTTGAACGCCACAATCCGCCGCTTGCAGTGCCGACGAATACGGTATTCGGATTCAGAGGATTGATTGCAACACTCTTTGTCCTGCCCTGAAGATTTGTAGGACCGATCGGATCCCAGATACTTCCCGCACTGAGTACGCCGGATATTTCCCGTGATTTCGTTTTTGCCGAAATATACTCACGAAAATATTTATCCTTGGGAATATCATTATCAGGGTATGCACGCGATTGTGTCCAGAAGTCGAGAGCTTCGAGAGCGCCTGAACGCTGATAGTTGTGCTCTTTTGGTTTATCGATTTTCTTGATATCACTGCCGGGCTGGAAGAGAAACGCGGCAAGAAATACAACCAGAATCGATACAAAAGTAATTACTCTGCGCATGGGGAGTTCCTTTCTATAAGGGGATTTATTAACGTAAGATACATTATTTTGGCGGATAATCAATACTTCAAATATGCGTGGCGGTATTCTATTGTATATAGAGAAAAACGAAGACAGCGGGACGTAACCACCATTTCCGATCAATGGGATTGACAGGCATAATGCGGCTTAACTTATGGAGAAGAACAACCGGCGCCTTCTATAAATGCAATCCGGGGACAGAAGAATTCTTAACGGCAGAATCTCGATAAATTATTCGAAAGGAATTCAGATCAGACGGGAAAATCAGAATTGGTAAACTATTCTCAATCCGCCATTACCCGGCACAATGCTTAGTCCGCTCCGGTCCGAAAATGATACGTTTTTCCGCTTTTCCTCCTGAGAGATAACATACATGCTCGTGCCGATTCCAATGACACCGCCGATGATGACATCTGACAGCCAGTGCTGGTGGTTGTATACCTGGAGGAATCCGTCAAGGATTGCCAGACTGAACAGTCCGACACTTGCAAATGTGTTGTCGATACGGTTGCTGAGAATCGTGGAGAGTGCAAAAGACACCGTTGCATGTCCGGATGGAAATGCCTGCATCCTGAACCGCGGTTCGAACCAATGGAAATCCCATGAGTTGTCCGTGAGGAATGGTCTGGTTCTTCCGAATGCCCATCGGAGGATCATAACTGTGGATCCGGAGTATAGCAGACTTTGCGTCAACAGACGTCCCGTAATTCTTAGCTCATTCATGTGTGTGAACAAGCCGATTCCATATATGCCTGCGGCAAAAATGCTGCCGTATTCTACCTGTCCGTACTTGAGGGGGATATCCTGATATTTGCCGGCGAAAATTCTTTGGTGATCTCTTTCCACTATCCTTTTAATTTCTCTGTCTGCAAACATAAGAAAAGTTGTAGCGGTAACGCCAGATGCAGCAATGATCCACTCCCGGTCTGAAAAATCAAGCGGCGCTCCGAAGTACCTAACAGCGTCATGAAATCCGATTTTTATGTCATCCACCACTATATCGGGAATCGATTGTCGTGTGAGAGACGAATCGTCATTTCTTTCGGAACAAAAAAGTATGCCGGTCCGAAATCCGATCAGGAGAATAATATAGAGATATCTGCTTATAAACCGCATATTCGAAGTTGATTTCTTCGTTGCGGAGTTTAATGACGGTCCGGCAGAACAATGGACAGCTGTCATTCCTCCCCTACTTCACCGTGAAGTTGCCGCGTTGCCGTATATCATCAGATGAACTGCCGATCATAACTTCGAATGTTCCGGGTTCAACGGTTCTTTTCAGGTTTGCGTCGAGGAAAGACATATCATCCGGTTTTAAAACAAAAGAGATCGTTGTTTTTTCTCCCGGTTCGAGTGAAATGCGCTTAAATCCCTTCAATTCCATTAGAGGACGGGTAACACTCGCGACCGGATCGTGAATGTAGAGCTGTACAACCTCTTCGCCTCTCCGGGTTCCTGAATTCCTGACGTCGACCTGTATGGTTGTATTTTCCCACCTGGAAATTGCCGGTTTCTCTATCTTAATATTACTGTACTCGAATGTCGTGTAACTGAGGCCGTGTCCGAATGCGAATAATGGTTTACCGCTCATATTCACGTAATCATATCCGCGCCCGGATGGTTTCACGTTGTAATAAAGGGGGCATTGTCCGGCGCTCTGTGGAAACGTGAAGGGAAGTTTGCCGCCCGGATTATAATCCCCGAGGAGAACATCGGCAACCGCATTGCCGCCCTCCTCTCCGGAGTACCATGCATCAATAATTGCCGGAACATCATCATACCAGCTTTCCATTGTGACGGCACTCCCTGCGACGAGTACTACAACTGTCGGTACGCCCGTTCTGGTAATGGCTTTGAGTAATTCTTCCTGCTGACCCGGGAGACGCAGATCGGCGCGGTCTCGTCCTTCCCCCTCCATAATGCCGCCGACAAATACAACGGCATCGGATTTCTTTGCAAGAGCCGTTGCTTCCTCTATGGTATTGGTCTCTCTTGCGGCACCTTTCCAACCCAGGCTCGCATATGATCCGCCGCCATTTTCATACATTTCAATTCGCAGATCATATGCGCGGCCCTTCTCGAGGTTAAGTATAAAGTAATCTGAGGTTGATGCCCGGTCGACCCAGTTGTTTACGAGCGGTTTCGCGTCGACGTACAGTCGTACACCATCATCGGTTGTAATGCTGAATTTGTAACGACCTTTGAGCGGTGAGATAAATTTTCCGGTCCAGCGTACGGAGAAATGGTCAGGTTTTATCGTTGAATCAGGAGATCCTGCGCCCCAATCGAAATTGAGCTGCTTGTCGATGCGGACAAGAACCGGTTCGCCGGTCAGCTCCTGGTTACCGAAGTATTCAGCTTTAAGTCCCCGCTCTCCCTTTTTTCCTCCGGCCGGCACGAGATGCTCGGAGAGAATCGCCGGCAGAGCAAGCTCACCCAATTCGCACCCCTTAGCGTAATAAACCGTTGTCTTTGGGGAAACCTTTGTTTTAACTCCTTCCAGAACAGAAACGATTTTCATCCCATATCCGCTGTATCCCCCCAGACGCTTGCCATCAGCATCAGGCCCGATGATTGCGATTGACCGCAGGTCTTTTTTCAGCGGGAGTATATTAGTTTCATTTTTTAATAGAACAATGGATTCATGGGCGGCTCGAAGTGCGAGAGCCCGATCCTCTTGAGTTTCAGTTACTTTCACAGCCGTTTCCGGATCGACATAAGGCGACTCAAATAAGCCGAGGCGGAATTTTGCACGCAGGATACGCCGTACCGATTTATCGATCAGATCTACCGGCGTTATTCCACGCTCGGTATTAAGCAGTAATGAATCTCCGTAGATATAAATCCCGGGTAATTCAATGTCGAGTCCGGCTTCGAGCGCGAGTTGCGCGACTTCTCCTCTCGTCGATGCCATCTGATGTGCGTCTCGTATACCGCCCGCTGAGCCGTAATCGGAGACAACAAATCCCTCAAAACCCCACTCGTTTCGCAAAATATCTGTAAGGAGCCACCGATTGGCAGTGCATGCCAGACCATCGAGCGAGTTGTACGCTGGCATAACCGACGTCGCATGTCCATCCTGGAAGCAGGCTTTGAAT
>CAYGZY010000136.1:0-1862 GCA_964354485.1 uncultured Chlorobiaceae bacterium
AGGAACAGGACTGGGTCTCGCCGTCGTTCACGGCATCATAACGAATCACAAGGGATTCATAGACGTCAAGAGCGATATCGGACTGGGAACAACATTCTATATTTATTTCCCTGTTGCAGTCGATTCCCAAAAAACACTCGATGTACCAACGGAGCTGCTCATCGACCTCCCGAGAGGCACGGAGACCATTCTCTTCGTAGAGGATGAAAAAATTATATCGCAGGCGATTGCGGCGTTGATTACAACTCAGGGATATACCGTCATGACAGCGGTAGACGGTTTTGAGGCTGTGGAAATATTCAGGAAAATGAAAGACAAGATCGATCTCGTTATCATGGACATTGGGCTTCCGAAGATGAGCGGATGGGATGTATTCCGTGAAATGAAGACGGAGAAGGATAGCGTTAAGGTGATCATCTCCAGCGGTTACCTTGACCCGGCAATAAAATCTGAAAAAATTCTTGCGGGGATTAAAGAATTTATCCAGAAACCCTACGATCCAAACCAGATTCTGCGAATCGCAAGAAAAGTACTCGACCTGGAAAAAACATAATCCCGCATTATACCGATGCTGTGCCTCGTAACGGTATTGTCACTCTGAAATAATCCCTGCTCTCTTCCACCACTGTATCACCATAAATCCGACTGGAACGTTAGCGCAAAAAAAAACAATTGTATTGTATCGCTTGACGGTTTCGAGGGTAGTAATATTAATCCGGTTGAGTAATCGTGATTAAACCAACTATAATCGCCGGTTCTGAGCACTGATACTCCTACCTTCTGCTGATAGAACTGCATAGTAACCCTGAAATCCTTCGCCGCAATTGACAATTGTACTGGATCCGAGCGTGCCGATACCGCGCCCCTCATGTATATGACCGCAGATCACCACAGCAGGTTGTTCTGCCTCTACAAATTTACGTACTGCTGTACTTCCGACATGTTTGCCGGAACGGATTAAATCAACAGTCGTATCATATGGCGGAGCATGCGATACGAGGATTTTCTGACGCGCACCCAGGACTTCTCTGTATCCCGTTTGTATGACAGAACCGATTTCCTCCTCTGAAATCTCATACGGTGTCCGAAGAGGAGAGAATGGTGCGGCAGATACTCCGAAGATACCGATATTCCCCACCTTATGCCCTTTTCCGTTTATTGAGATACCGGCATCCGTAAAAAATGCATCGTGCTCCTTTGAGTCCATGTTTCCTGAGATACACAATAAAACACCACAAGCGGGCTTGAACAAATTCACTGCATTTCGCACATCCTGTACCGAACCGTATGTGGTCAGGTCGCCTCCGATAATGAGCATATCCGGAGTTTCCCTGTTTAGCATCTCAACAACTTTATGACTGGCGCCGTGAATATCCGTTGCTGCAAGTATCTTCATGAGATTGTTATTTTTAAGTAAATAAAGTACCTTCTTATCATGGGAAAGTAGAATATAAAAAATATTTCAAAGGAATCAACAATGGCAGTTTACTCATCCGAATTTCAACTGTCAACTCAGGGGTGGAACGACGTGCACGATGTTACGCCGAAAGTGACTGCTGTTCTCTCTTCGGCAAATATTCAGAACGGTATAGTTACTGTTTTTGTACCTGGCTCGACGGCTGGCATTACGACAATCGAGTATGAGCAGGGAGTAGTCGAAGACCTGAAGAGCGCAATCAACCGGCTGATACCGCAAAATATGCACTATAGCCATGACGCACGGTGGGGCGACGGAAACGGCTTTGCACATGTCCGCGCTTCTCTCATCGGTCCTTCCATAGCCATTCCTGTCGTGAATGGGGACCTCCGGTTGGGAACCTGGCAGCAGATCGTCGTTATTGATTTTGATAACCGTCCGCGAA
>CAYGZY010000137.1:0-12193 GCA_964354485.1 uncultured Chlorobiaceae bacterium
ACAAGGTTTTAAATGGTTGGAAGTAGTAAGTTGTAGGAAGTGCCAGGTTGTAATTTATACCCAGATTCCATTGCCAGCTCTTGCGCAGTTCGAAGGAGGGATTCCTTTCACTCGCGGTATTGTAGTTAAACGAAAAAACCAGCTTGCTGAATGTATCGTTGATGTACCAGGCTTTAATCGGCGGGACGATTTTAAGTCCGGACACGGAGTAGGAATCCCTTACACTCAGAGTTTGTGAATCTGAGATAACTTTATCGGCCTGTGCGGTCGACTGTGCCCTATTGGCGGCTTCTTCGACGATGACATCCGTATTGGGAAGGTACTTTGGTTTCACAAGCTGTTCTGCATGCGAGTAGCCGAACGGGATTTGCGTGCCCTGCCAGTCAGTTGGCAGGAAACGTTCGAGGGCGACCGTCGTATTTACTGCCCAGTTGATATTCGTCGTCTGGTTGCCGAAGCGTTGTTCGAGAGTATGGTAGTTGGGATCTATCTGAGCATAGTTAAATCCGAAGGATCCGAAATCTGCGAGTTTCATCTGTGTATCGAAACGGAATGCCGATCCGGGAGAGTTGTCGACATCGACAAGGCGCAGTTCATTTATCCACACTTCCCCGCTGAGCAGGGGTTTACCGACGTTGGTGATTCCGATTATTATCTCCTTCACCTGTCGCAGGGAAGGATTCCCGCGTACTCCGTAGGTTGCACCTTCACGTTCCGGTATAGGAACGCGGTAGATGCGATTGGCGCTGTCGCGTGCTGTCTTAACCGACGTCAACTTGGCAAAATCGATCACAATCTCATTGTTCGCGATGTCCCACCCACGATGAATCGGCTGCCGGTATTCGTAAAAGTTTTGCGAGTCGGCGCCAAACTTCAGGTAGATTGCGGCATCGTACTGTTCAGACGACAAGTATTCGAAGTTTTCATCGCCGTGGACGAACATTTTCATGGACCGGTAATTGATAAGATCCAGCGCTTTAATCGTAAAAACTTTGAATACTTCCCGCGACGTGTCTTTCGGAAGATCATTAAGTATGAATGCAAGCGATTGTTCGTTTGCCTCTATGATATTATTCGGATCCGACCTGTCACGTTCACGCGTAATGCCGAGCTGGTACCATTCTCTCAGATATTGCGGATTCTCTTCAATGCTCATGACGGAAACTTTAAGAAGAGAGTCGTTCTTCGTTCGTTCCTGCCACTGATTGCCGAGGAGGTCAATTTCAGCGAACCAGAGATTGACAGGTTCTGAAAAACCCGACAGCCACATGCGGATATACTGAACATTCTGTAAAATAGATTGGGGAGATGAACCCCCGAAAATCCGGGTCGCATTCAGGAGCGGTATACGGAACTGGTACCAGCCTTTATTTCCGCCTCCGACACGGTATTCATTTGGCTGGAGTACGCCGAGCGAATCTATATAAGCTGTATCAAGCGGAAGTTCATACTCAAGATATTCGTTGATGAGATCGACGCTCCCATTTCCATTGAGGTCTTCGGTATTCGGATAATTATTTCCTTCTGCCAGTCCGTTATTTTCTGTTCCGTTGATTCTGAACATATTGCAATTCGGATTGTCCGGCATACAGAACAGATAATCATCGCCGGCCGGATCTCCGGGATCGACATCCGGATCTCCGGCATTCGTTGTTATGAACGTCTGGTATTTCCCGATTTCTTCCGTATTGCCCAGCATGTCTATACCGAGATCCTCTCCGGGATTCAACACACCATTGGTAATACCGCCCGGGTTCGACGGCGTTCTGACATTATCTTCAGAGTTTAGCTGTTTATTGGGAATGAGGTCTTCGCTGATATAGCCAAGGTTTACGTACAGTTTCCCGCGCCGCAGATCATCCAGATCGGCGCTCGTTGCTTTCATCCAGAACTCGAGGTAAGTAATATTTTGCTCAAGTATGCTGCCGGCTGTCGAGCCGATTGCCCGCATGATGCCATTCCAGTTCTTGCGCCGTTCGACCGGATCATCGTGATTACCCGTGTTCCCGCCTATTGATTTCCGGTGCAGAGATGAATCCAAATCCAATGCATAATTAAGCATCCCACGATGGTTCGGATTGTAATCGAGAATAAACGGATTTAGGAGATTATCGCCGGGTCGTGTTCTCCTGTTTGGCCAGATATCCTGGACGGTAGCACCCTGTGGGATGTTGTACCATGTGAGTCGTGCTCTTCTGAAATTCTTTGTCGAATCCGGCAGATTGACTCCCAGGGGAAGATATTCGGGAGTGCTCGACAGTGCCCATGCGGGATACTGGATATTAATGGGGATCGTTCTCCGCGAACCCTCGAAATCGTCGAGATACGCTATGCTCGCGCCCTTGTCACCCGCTACGGTACTCTTTTTTGTATTGGCATCCGGGAACATGAACGCGGCTTCGCTGCCAAACTTCAATGTAGACATCTCCTTCGTCTGGATAAAAGGAAGCGCATCGATCATATCGGTAAGAAACGGAGCTTCGATCGAGGTCGACGCATCGACACCTAACATCAGATTATTCGTAGGTTCTTCGCCGATGCGGACCTTATCGCTCAATGTTTCCTGATTAAGGTTCATGACAGTGAAACCGAGATTGGTATTCGGGAATGTAACAATCTCGCCGCGGGCGCCTATCAGGGTTTTTGCTGCAATCTGAAAGAGGTCGTTCTGTTCATACTTCACCGAAACATTCGCGCTGGGATCCATTGCCCGGGGATTTTTTAGAACAACTTCTCCAACCATATAATCCACGGAATAGTCCTCGCCTGCTTTCAGCGGCGCACCGTTCAGCAGTACCTGAACACTACCTTCCACTATGTTAAAACCGAGCTGATAACGGCTCGATTGTGCACCGGAAGCACGTACTTTGAAATAATACTTGTTCTTTAATGAATTTCTCTGAGCAGCCGATGAAGTCGTGTCGTAGATATCGCTGAATATGAGACTGTCGTTTACCGCAATCCCTTTCTTCGCCAGAAAATATTCTCTTATACCTACATCGAAAGGTCTCAGTTTCGGAAAAATAATTTCCCCGCGATCGACATCTATGGTAAATCCCGGAATAAAATCAAAACTATTGTCCGGTCTCCGTTCCCCGGATGTGCTGTCAAACCGGTCCAGACTAAATATCTGGAGTAACTTTTCATTTTCGACCTCATCCACCTCTGCACCCTGTGTCTGGCGCCACACTTCAAAGCCGAAACTGCCCTTCTTGATGTTGGTGGCGCGCACAGAATAGAAATTTTTCATGAGGAGATTCCACGCCGGCTGGTAATTAGGATTATTGTAGAGGTTTTTCGGTTTGACCAGCTTTAAAAAAAGAACCGAATCGTTTCCTTCCGCTTTTCCGCCGAAAAACCGGGAGTTCCCATCGATACCCCCGATTTCGTACTCCACCGCTACAACCTGATCGTCATTGAAACTTGTCAGGAGCGTGAGGTAACCACCGAACTGGTCGAACTTAAAGTCCTTATTCGGATCGAGCCTAATGAACACACCCTCGAAGTAGCGGTCGGTTTGCTTCGCCAGTGATGCTATATCATCGCTGCTGTAGGTTTCATCGATACCGTGAAATGGTAAATCGATATATGCCGCACCTTTAATCCCTTTTCCTTCCTGTTCTGCGGCCGCAGCAGGTACGCTGATGTAGACATCCAGCTGTATGACCTGATTTATTTCGATATCAGGAGTGATCTGAGGCATCTGATCATTTTTAAGAATCTCAAAAAAACTGCGGTATAGTGTATCGAGAAAGAAATGATTCCTCGAATAATCATGCGGATAAATGGTCACCTCGGATGTCTGCGATCCGCCCGACACCGTAAATTCTTTTGTCTGTCCCTTTTTCTGCGACAGCAATGTCGTCAGCGTCATAGGACCCATCTGCATTTTTGCTTTTATTCCAAACAATGCTTGCCCGCCGCCTACGAGCGAGGGAGTTTGCAGCGAAACGTTCCCGGCTTCGATGCTCTGGATAATCTCATCGTCGAATCCGGTATATCTTATCTTCAACTGATTCTCATATTCGAACATCCTCTGGGTATTCCAGTCGGCGCTGATATTCAGCTTTTTCCCTATCAGTCCGTTAACATTTATGCGGACATCCTGCTTGAACGTAGGTTCATTTCTCGACTGATCGAATCGGGAAAGCATTGACTGGTCGGTTGTGGTATTCCTGAACGCAGCTCTGATGTCAACGTCGCCCGAGATGCGGAGGTCAACTTTATCACCGCCGAAAATGTTCATGATCGGATTCGCAGGAATAGGAATCGAAATATTTGTAATCGATCCCATTATTTCCGAAAGACCATCTTTCGCTTTTTTTATTGCCGTCTGCCCCGTCATCATCCTCCACGAGTTTATCCTCTCGTATTCGAATCTCCGATGTATGTATTCTTCGAGAGGTATCTTCATAGGAACTTTAACATCCAGATCGTTGACCAATTCTCTTATCGTGACAAACTCCCCGGTCGAATCGAGCTTTACTTCACGTTTGTACACCTGCTGATTGGCGTCAAGATAAAGCGAATAGTTATCCCGTGGAAACACGAGAACCATCGGGGAGTCAATTCGATAATGAATAAATTGTGCAAGACGGACGGTCGAGTCCTGGTAAACGATCCAATGCTCACTGGTATCGGCGAGAGCGGTGGTATCTTCCAGCGCCCTTAGAGAATCTGACTGCGGATCGAGACGTTCCCTTCTCCGGTCTCTGGCTCTCAATTCTTCAAGTGGAGGAGTGATGCTTGTATCGTTCTCTCCCGGAAGACCGATCACATCATGACGGACAGTGTCACGCTGAAACAATGTATCCTGGGGGAACGGTGGTTGATCCGGTATTTGTGCCAACACCGGTAAAGTAGAGTAAACAACGATGAGAAGTACAATAAACCGCTTAAAAATAAGCAATAGAGAAGGGGTGGGAATCCTACATATGTATGAGTGACAACAAATCACGTTGGTAACAGTGTTCTCGTTTTATCTTTTCAAAATTTCCGGATAATAACCGGATTTTTAATGATGTTTAACTGTTACCAAGAACCTATACCGTTGACTCCTTATCGTAAGAGGTTATAAAGCTAACGATAATTAAATTACTTACCTAAAAAATGTAGGAAAAAGGCAAATGAATAGCAAGAAAAAATTGATTTTTCGCACGGATGATCCTTATTTTTAATGAAATTTCCACAATACTGCCGGTTTTTAATGAGCTTCCGCTCAAAATCTGACAAATTCATCCATTCAGCGGCAAGCTTGATAAATGTTCCTCTGCGCCATGCAATGAAGTCTAGTATATACGACACTTACAGAAGTCCTTTCGTATACCGCCTCAATTTGTAAAATCGTTCCGGTGGGAGTATATTATTTCTGGTCATGAAACTCTACCTCCATATACTTAAAACCCACGTTGGTCCTTTTCTCTTCGCTTTTTTTACACTCATGTTTATTTTTCTTCTGCAATTTCTCATGAGAGCCATTAATCAGTTGGTGGGAAAGGGCTTGAGCGGCTGGGTGATTACCGAGCTTATTATCCTCAGTCTGTCGTGGATGGTCGTTCTCGCTGTCCCGATGGCGGTGCTCGTCGCTACTCTAATGGCATTCGGGAAACTTGCTTCACAAAATGAAATTACAGCGATGAAGGCGAGCAGTATGAGCTTATACCGGATGATGGCGCCGGTTGTTCTCGCTGCCGTCGTAGTTACGTTTCTCCTCATCGAATTTAACAACAAGGTACTTCCGGAAGCGAATCACAGATTTAAAGTTTTGATGATTGACATACGCCGCACGAAACCGACGTTCACAATTCAGGCAGGGCTTTTCTCTCAGGAGATTCCGGGTTACAGCATTCTTACACGTAAAACATTCGAACAATCGAACGATCTTGAGGGAATCACGCTGTACGATTATACCGAACCGGGTACTAATGTCGTCGTTACAGCCCGGCGAGGTAAAGTATCTTTCACTCCGGATTATCGGAAGCTCGTCATGGATCTCTACGATGGTTCGATTCATAAGTTCGATCTTCGTGAATCACAGGCTTACCGCATGATGAGCTATGAGCGGCACCGCATTGTCATGGATGCTGAGGGATTCGACTTTGAGAGGTCGAGTCTGAGCGCATTCGACCGCAGCGACAGGGAGCTGAGCGCACCTGAAATGAGAGTTATAGTAGACAGCATCAAAGGACTCAACGAACAGATGTACCGTCAGGCGATGCAGTCGATTACAACTCAACCTGCGTACATCAGAGATCCGCGATCGCCGGAACCACCGGGCAGAGCATCAACGCGGTCAAAATCGCTTATACTTGCTCACGAGCGAGCCAGGAACACTCTCATCAATATCACCAATCAGATTGATTACATCACGTACAACAACCGTCGTATAAATGAGTACCTTGTTGAAATTCACAAGAAGTACTCCATCCCCGCAGCGTGCATTGTCTTTATTTTCATAGGAGCGCCGCTCGGCATAATTGCCCGACGAGGAACATTCGGAGTTGCCGCCACGGTCAGTTTGGGATTTTTCGTCCTCTATTGGGCAGCGCTCATAGCCGGTGAGAAGTTTGCAGACCGGGGCTTACTCAGTCCCTGGCTCGGCATGTGGATGGCAAATATAGTCCTCTTCGTTCTCGGCATTTACCTCACATTCCGTATAGGCAGGGAAACCCCGGCGATTAACTGGAGCGCATTTAAACGCTTCCTGCCGCGTTACTTCCGCCCGCCCGAAACGTCTGAACCACCGCAATACGAACGGACATGACCACACTCGACAGATATGTCCTGCGCCAATTCATTTTTACGGCGCTCTATTCGCTTGTGGCGATCACGATTCTATTCGTAGCGATCAACATGATGGACAACCTCGACGACTTCCTCGATCGTCACGCTACAATACTGATGATTGCCTCCTACTACTTTTATTTTATCCCTGAAATTATGAAACTGATGACGCCTGTTGCCATGCTCCTCTCGGCGCTCTTCACGACCGGCCGGTTATCCACATTCAACGAAATGACGGCACTGAAATCAAGCGGTATCAGTCTCTACCGCTTCATGATTCCAATCATGGTTTTTGCATTCCTCGTCAGCGCGATTTCGGTATACTTCAATGGGTGGGTAGTCCCGTACGCCAATAAGAAAAAACTACAGATTGCCCGTCACTACTTCCAGAAGGACATACAATTCATCTCAAAAAACAACATATTCATACAGGATACAAAAACGAGAATACTTTCCATCGGAATGTTCGATGATACCCGTAATGTCGCCACACAGATCAGTATTCAGGATTTTGATCCGAACGATCAGACGAATATGCTCGCCCGTTATGATGCACAGGAGATGCGGTGGGTGCCTGAAACCAAATCATGGAAGCTGTTTAACGGAACCGAAAGGCAGTTCACAGCTTCGGGGGAGGTGATAACACCTTTCACATCGCATGCCATCGGAGCGCTTAATTTCACTCCCGATGATATCCGGAAAAAACAGGAAAAACCCGAAGAGATGAATTACACGGACCTGGGAGAGTTTATACGCAACCAGCAGCGTGCGGGTCATGATGTGTCGCGTTGGCTGGTGGATTACTATGGAAAGACCGCATTCCCTTTCGCAAGTATCATCGTCGTTCTGTTCGGAATTCCCTTCTCGTCTGTAAAACGCCGCAGCGGTCTCGGCGTGGAGTTCGGAATTGCAATCGGCATTTCATTCCTCTATATGATATTTCTTCACGTTAGTCAGGCATTCGGTTATAACGGAGATCTTGATCCCCTGCTGACCGCGTGGCTGGCTAATATCCTCTTTTTGCTCTCAGGATTTTTTATTCTCTGGCGGGTTCCGAAATAACAATGCGGGCGGGAGTTCCTCCGGCGCTCTTTCCTTAAAACGTGTAGAGCAGAGTTGCCTGAGCCGTCGGGATGAAACCGAACGGCGACGGCTGCATCTGTATATTTACTTCTGCATGCAAGGCTTTATTGTAGCGGGATGCCGACCAGGCCGCATCGAAAGCGCTGAGAATGTGGTTCGCGACTGCAACTGCGACGAACGAACTTGCGATATTGTAGTATTTATCCGCAAGATTAAACTCATGGGCGTAATAATAATAACGCTCTTCCGGCGTCTTATGATCAAGCTCATCAGGTTCGTCATCCCATCCCTTGCTGAACTGCTTATACTTACCTATCAGTTCGTAGTACTGCTGTTCACCGTAAACGGGAAGGCGGTGGGTAAATGGTGCGCCAACGTCATACTCCATTCTGTTCAATTCAGGCCAGTTGAGATAAGAAAAAGGTACACCGCCGGAATCGTATTGTTCATTCCAAAGTTTATAATCCAATCTATCGATATTAGGATTAATCTGATCGACATATTTATATACCCACTGGGCATAGCGAATTGGACTGTAGTGTTCATCCGCATATGCTTTATAAAAAGCTGTTTGCTTATCGCCTTTTCTGTTATAGGTAGAAGCTATTACCCATGAGGCGACTTCAATTCCGAAAAAAACGCCCGCCTTAATGTAACTGCCGGAATAAAATTCACCCGCGCCGGGAACGGCAGCCGAGAGAAGACCGGCAAGCCACGGTGATTTCTCCGTGCGATCCGCCTGCGGAAATGCATCGCGTACGCTGAAGTACGCAGTTTGAGTCGGAGTTGTCGCGTATGATTTGGGAATTCCGAAAAAATCAACCGTGCGGTTACCCGTGATATGGAGGGAGGATTTTTCTCCCGACCGGGCACTGTGCAGTGTAACCAGAACCAGCAGAGCGAGCATGATATTTTTTGTCATACAACAGAATCCCTGAAGTTAATCAAAGTCAAATCCGAACATTACTCCGAAATGGAAATTCCACTCCTTACCATAAGTAACAGGATTTTTTATATTATCGATATAGTAATTAAAAGTATCAAATCCGTATGTACCGCTGAAAAATATCCTTGTCGGAAAGGCATAGTACGACGTTGCCTCCAGACGTAATTCAAGTCCGGCATCCCGTTTGAATTTCTGGTGCCGGATCGCACCGCCGCTCCATGCGGTTCCAATGTCGCTATAAACAGCTCCGTAAACATGATCGAATATCATGTGAAAGAACCTGAGATTGATATCTTCCAGCATGGGAAACCGATACGTGAGATTTGCCGTTGCAAATTCATTACCTCCGAGAGAATAAAATGAATACCCCTTCATTCCTGCCAGTCCGCCGATGTAGTAGTTAAAAAAGTTATCCACCGGTGGTCCGAAGATCGTGCCTCCTCTTGCCGTTGCCGTCAGTGTATGTTTCCATCCAGGCAATTTCATATACTCACGCCAACGAATATCCATACGATGGAATCTCAGGTTTTGGTACCGCGCAACAAGTACTCCATTTTTTATATCATATTCTCCGGTAGGATTGAATTTATTGAATTCGTACTCATATTTAAGACGGATTTTCATACCCACAGGATTGATATCCATCGTGCGCGACGGAAGTATTGCATCATAGTTCCATGTTGCGGAGAGGTTATTTCCGATCAGGTATAGTTCGCTGAATGCCGGAAGGAGTGTTCCGTCTTCAGGGAGGGTGAACGATCCTATCTGGGCAGTGTACCGGCTATGAGCATATCGTAATTCCAGATTAAGCTGTTCGAGAAGAAATTTGTGCCTGAGTACGAAATCAAATTCCAGCAAATTATATGTAACGTCAACCCCCAGGGTATCGAGTGGGAGAGAAATTGAGGCATCCGTTGTGCGCGTTATGTTATATCCCTCGATAGCTGCAGTAGGTTCAAGACCGAGGTTAAACAATCCGGGAATCTTCCCACGATAGTCAAATGTCGCAAAAATATCGCGCTCCAGCTGTTTATTGATCGACACACCGGCAAAGATACCGTAGCGGTCGAGCATATCGTTGGTATATGCGTACACCCCGAACTTCAGTTTATCAATTCCTTTGTCTTTCGGATTATAATTATCGACGCGGAGGAACGGAATGATGCTGATATCGGACGCGATATTTTTATATTCGCTGATCTTAAAATCGGGCATGTTTCTATCGTCGTAGTTCCGGAGCGAGCCCCATTCATACTTTGAAGATTCATTCGACGAATCTGCCGGCTGGTGTTCAGGTTCTGCGGGGGGACTGTAGGAACCGGCAATACTTTTCCGATCACCAACATCGAGCATCGCTACTTTATATCCGGTCGATGTATAGGTTGAAAATACGATCTGTTCCTGTGCATTGATGGTCGGCATGAACGCGCCGCCAAGTACATTAGTGATCTGGCGGATTTCTTTTGTCGTCAGATCGTATTCATAGATATTAAAAATCCCATTCCCGTTCGAAGAGTAAATGATCCGCTTACCGTCGGCGGAATAAACCGGATTTCGCTCATCCAGGGGTGAATGTATCAGAAATGTGACTTCACCGCCTTGAGCGGGAATAACTGCAATATCTCTGCCGTCTCTTACTGAATAATCAAAGATTATGGAAGAGCCGTCGGGCGACCATGAAGGATTGAAGAGCTGCTCCCCGTCCCTGAAAAATGTCAGCTGCTGAATTCCGCTTCCGTCTGATCCTATTTTGAAAAGATTGCCAGTGCCGTCACCGCCGCTGATGAAAGCAATTGACGACCCGTCAGGCGAAACCGAAGGCGCATAGGCGCGGAGGCCCTCTGTTAATCTCTTCTTCTTATCCTTTTCAATATCGTAAACCCATATATCGAAGTAATTTGACCAGTGCGGATTGTTGCGGCTCAACTTAGAGTAGTATATTTTCTTCCCATCGGGCGACCATGAAAATTTTGATCGCACGCCTTTTACGAGATTCTGTTCTTTCTTCGTCGCGATGTCGTACAGATATATAGACGAAGGCGAGAAGTAATCTCCCTCCTTGTTGCTGATGTATGCGACCTTATTCCCATCGGGAGAAAATGCAGGGTAGAGGTTTCCAAATCCAACATCCGCTATCAGCGTCCCTGCAACGGGATTTTCCTTGACGGGCGCGATCCGCTTACCGTAATCGCTTGCGAGGAACGCGAGCCATTCTGCATAGAGATCTTCTCCTTTTTTCCCGAGAGCTTTTTCAACCGCGGCATCAATAGTAAATGTCGTAACGGATGAGAGAGCCCGGGAGATCTCGCGAAGTTTATCCTCGCCGTAAGTTGCCGCGATGTAGCGGACAAGCGCATAGCCTGCATTGTAGACAGACTCGTTGCCAAGACTGGTCTTCCCGAACACACCCATGTCATTCCAGCTCATCATACAGGAATCGAGGATGTACATCCGTAAAATCATATCGCGGTGGGCATCCCACGACTCATAGCCGAATTCTTTTCGGTTATACTGTGCCACACCTTCCGCAAACCACATAGGAACGGTGAAACCCGATACGGGATACGAGATAATACCGTTGGGGTATCCATAGAGGACATCGGTGCGCCGCTCGGATTCATACTGGAGCCACTGGATATAGAATGCCGGCATGGTTCGCCCGAATTTGAGGGTTGTCTGGATTTGTATGAGGTGTGTGAATTCATGCGTGATCACATTCCTCAGCCAATTGTGTGTTCCCCTTAAATCAAAATCGAGTGCCGACGACCAAATCTCGATCTTGTTGTCAAAAAAATAGGTCGCACCGTTGGAAAAATCATCGTAATCCTTAATGACAAAATTTACCCTCTCGTCCGGTTCATGATTATAGAATGAGGTGACCGGTCCGTAAATCTCTTCGGCTATTTTTGCAGTGACTTTCGCGGTCCGCTCTGTGCCTTCATGGTAATGAACATAGAAATGCTTGGTCTGTATTGTCTTCCATTCCAGCTCAGGGTGGAAGTGATCCTCCTGCGCGGAAGCAGTTAAAAAAGAGAAGGCGGCTGAGAGAACCATTAACCGATACAGAGAATTTCTCACAGCGTGAAGGCTCCGGTTGTGATTTTATCTTTATGGATATCAAGAGGCAGGAATTCGGAGCGCCTGTCACCGTGCACAAAAACGAGCGCGATGCGCTCTTCTACCTGATATGAGGCATAAAATTGGCCGTTCAGGAAATAGACGTCAAATAACTCACCGACAGGCAAATTTCCATTGAGGATGGAAAACTGACCCCCCTGATCTGTTACAGACGAGACCTGACCATCAAGGATCTCAGTGGAATACTTAATAACTTTGGAATCGATGACATAACGGATAAAGTATTTTCCGCTTGGGACAGAT
>CAYGZY010000138.1:0-6107 GCA_964354485.1 uncultured Chlorobiaceae bacterium
GGATATTGAGAATACGACGCAATACGAATTACTGCAGAATTATCCAAATCCGTTTAATCCCTGGACAACAATCGAATTTGTATTGCCGGAACCTTCCACAATTTCACTGAAAGTCTATAATATCCTCGGTCAGGAAGTTGCCCGCCTGTTCGACCATGAATACACCGATGAAATCCACCACGTTATCGACTTCGATGCATCTACATTACCATCCGGAGTCTACTTCTATCATCTGATTGCCGAACCGGTTGAAGGTGGCGTGATGACCTCGGTTGTGAAGAAAATGATGGTCGTGAAGTAAACTGTAATCCCAGAAAATAAATCCAGCATAGTACGAGGAAAAATATAAGTTAGTTTCTAGTACATATCCGCTATCTCCCTTATCAACCTACATAACAGTAAGCATATCAGCCAGTCGCACGATTTTCCCTCAGTACACAAAGTTGTGATAATACCATAAAACAATCGTGGTCCATTGTCCGGTAATGTTTACATTATAAGCTGGGCCACGCACACAATTTCAGGAAACTGCATTATAACTATTAGATACCACCGGATCTTAAAAAACTGATATCGGTCGTGTACAACACGATAATCGGAAGGTCTACAGCAATGATATATCGATGAATCGATCATGATCGGCTGTAGTCAATGCAATATCGAAATTCAGCCATCTCGAATTCGTCCTCGTTTATTGGATTTCTTATCCCTTTTTTTTATGTTAGGAAGAAGATAATATGAAAATTCTGACTGAATACATCTGGTTTTCAACCAAGAAAAAACGAGAATACGTAAACATCACTAATGATATCGAAAAGATCGTGCAGAAAAGCGGTATCACCGATGGCATGGTTCTCGTTTCCGCAATGCATATTACGGCAGGTATTTACATCAACGATGCCGAATCAGGATTAATACAAGATATCGATGAATGGCTCGAGGAACTTGCCCCTTTCAATCATAATTACCATCACCATCGCACGGGTGAAACCAACGGCGACGCGCATCTCAAGAGTCTCCTGATCCATCATGAAGTCATTGTACCTGTTACAACCGGGAGGCTCGATTTCGGTCCCTGGCAGCAGATATACTATGCAGAATTTGATGGGCAGCGCCGGAAAAGGGTGATCGTGAAGGTGATGGGGGAATAACAATCGTCACCATGGCGAATTACGATCTCATATCTGCAAATAATCTTTCTGGTGGTCATTCTCTCTTTTCAAGAGGGATTGCGGAATGACTGCAACTGAATGTGGGGTATCAGTAATTTGGTGATCCGCTGCCATGATGCATAGAATCGAATTTTTCTTTTTTATCCTCTTCTGCCGTTTTATCCTTCTTCTGTCTCTCCGTGCTGCACAGCGCTTCGGAAGTTTAATCGGAATCATGTCGTACCACCTGCTGACATCAAGACGTTCCATCGCGCTCGACAACCTCCGGCATGCTTTTCCTGAAAAATCGGAAGCCGAACTCCGTTCCATAGCAAAAGGCTCGTTCCGCAATTTTGGAATTACCATGGCAGAGTTGCTCTGGTTCCCTAAAATAACGGATGATATATTGCATAAAATCCTTCATTCGGATAATATTCACAATGTGAGAGAAACCGCAAAATCGGGCAAAGGACTGATTGTTCTTTCAGGGCATTTCGGCAATTGGGAACTCATCGCGTCTGGCATCGCACGACTTATACAATTACCTTTCACGATTATCGTTCAACGTCAATCGAACTATCTGGTTGATGAAGTGATTAACCGTCACCGGTGTATGTACGGCAACAGAGTTGTTCCCATGGGTATTTCTATCCGCGAAATACTTACTACCCTGCAAAACGGCGGAGTGATTGCGATCGCTCCTGACCAGAGTGCGCCGAAGGAGGGTGTCTATGTCAATTTCTTCGGACGCCAGGTAGCCACCCATCAGGGTCCGGCGGTATTTGCTCTCCGATGTCGTTCGCCGATCCTTATGGGATTTCTCGTCCGGCAGAATGACGGATCGTACCGGAGTATCATCGAAGAAATTACCTTTTCCGATATCACTGGAAAAGACAATACGGCTGTCGAACAGCTGACTCAGCGGCATACGACATGCCTGGAACATTATATCCGGCAGTATCCCGATCATTGGCTCTGGATGCACCGCCGATGGAAAAACATCCGGGCGTGACGATGATATCGTACGGGTGGAAATAAATCCATGACTAAAGCGCAGATAACCTCCGTTCTTGTCGTTCAGACTGCCTTTGCCGGCGATGTTATTCTCACGCTCCCTCTAATACAGGTTGTGAAAAAAAAGTATCCTGATGCCGTTGTGGATA
This sequence comes from uncultured Chlorobiaceae bacterium, assembly GCA_964354485.1. GTDB lineage: Bacteria > Bacteroidota > Ignavibacteria > UBA10030 > SZUA-254 > CAYGXH01. Next base: position 2,315 of record CAYGZY010000138.1, read on the forward strand.
TTGTTGTAATTCCAAAATGCGCAGAACTACTTGCAAACCACCCTTCGATTAATAAAGTAATCCTCTACGACAAACATGGGTCGGAATCCGGACTGAGACAGTTCATTGGTAAAGTACAGGAAATCAGAGAGAAAAAATACGATGTTGCGCTCGTACCACACCGTTCACTGCGGAGCGCATTACTCGTAAAACTTGCGGGAATTCCGAAACGGATCGGATTTATGAAGAGTGCCGGTAAACTGTTTTATACGAGCCGTACACCTTATGATGGATCGGTACATGAAATCAACCGCAACTGCTCTCTTCTGAAAGGAATGGGCGTCGATCCGTCGCTGAAGGAGTATCCGCAGCTCTTTCCAACATTCCACGATCAGAAAAAAGTCGGTCACTTTCTCTCCGAACATGGAATTCAGCACGTAAACAATCTGATAGGCGTGGCTCCCGGTACGGTGTGGAAAACGAAACAGTGGCTGACGGAACGTTATATTGAACTTGTAAAGAAACTCACGTCTCACGGTTATCCTGTCGTACTCATCGGAGGGAAGGAGGATGTCGAACTGTGTGAAAGTATCAGGAATGAAGGGATGTCGAGGTCCATCTCCTCAGCGGCCGGAAAATTAACATTTCTGCAGTCGGCAGAACTTTTACGTCGCTGCCGGATTTTAATCTCAAATGACAGTGCGCCGATGCATCTCGCAGTAGCGATGCGTACGCCTGTGGTGGCTATATTCGGGGCGACAATTCCCGAATTCGGATTCGCACCGTACGGAGAGTCGGATGTCGTTTTGGAAACGAAGGGACTGACCTGCAGACCGTGCAGTGTTCATGGCGGACACCGGTGTCCCGTAAAGACATTCGATTGCATGACCCAGATTAGTGCGGATGTGGTATATGAGGAAGTATTGAAATTACTCTCAAAAAAGATCCAGTCTGGATAATGCTCCCTTCGCAGTCGATACGCAAGCTGGATCTGTCCAACATCGGTGAGAGTATTGTCGATGAAGCCGTTCGTATAATTAAAGGAGGCGGAGTAATTCTATATCCAACCGATACAATTTACGGACTCGGGTGTAACGCATTTGACGTACGGGCTGTGGAACGGATATACGCAATTAAGAAACGGCCGAGTCATCACCCAGTGCTCGTTCTCATGAACTCTGTCTCCGCCGTAGAAGACCTGATTGAAGAAATACCGGTTGCGGCGCGACAGCTCTTAAAGGTATTTTGGCCCGGACCGGTCACATTTGTTTTCTGGGCGAAACGCCACCTCCCCCGGTGCATAGTATCTGAGGATGGGAACATTGGCATACGGATACCGAAGCATGAATTCTGTAAGCGTCTATGCGGGCTGAGCGGCGTCCCGGTTCTCTCGACAAGCGCTAATATTTCCGGACAACCTCAGACAGTTAATATTGACATCCTTAAAAAACTCTTTGCTATGGAAGTCGATCTGTTCATAGATGCGGGTGATTGCACTTCAGGTACAGTATCGACAGTTGTAGACGTAACAGGGAGAGAACCTGTAGTCCTGAGGGAAGGTGTAATTTCCAGGGATAAAATAGTATCCGTTCTACATAGACAGGAAGATCTGCCAACCAATCCATAATTCGCTTCCCTTTTACCTCCTAAATGTAGTTTGCGCCTGAATTTCATCTATAAATGGGCGTAGACTTGCTTTAAATCTCGTTCAGATGGTCCTAATCGGTTGTAGGACTTTGGATGGGTAGGCAAAGGTTATTATTCACATATCGGATTTATCGAAGAATAATGTGGTGATTCAATAACTGCAATCTATTCGGCAATCGTTAATTGGCCTATATCGACCGTAAGATAATAAAAGGATATAATCGCTATCCGTGATGTGTCCCTGGGTGTAATCGGTGAGAGTAAAAAGAAAGTCCCTTCTGGAGTTATGCACATGTGGGGAGGGGCACATGTACAAAGGGGGATTCCCAGAAAGGGACTTCTAATTTCTATAACAACAATTCGTATAAATTAGTTCTCCTCGACCGTGTAATTGATTTGATATATTGGACGGAGAACTTCGATAGGAGAGTAAAATGAAACATATACCACAGCTTTCCGTATACCTGGTATATTATTTAAGATGATAAAAATTATCAGGGGGAAGTTGTATGCACGTAAGTGAAAAGATCAGGGAGGATGTTGCCGTCGTATATCTGAAAGGGGATCTGCTTGATGAGAACGATGATGCTGTGATTCAGCAGAAAATAAGAAGTCTGGCGACGGATGAAATTAAAAAGGTCGTATTCGATCTGGGATTGGTAAACAGGATCAATAGTAAGGGATTGAGCATTCTCATATCCGCAATCGATACGATGCATCGGAATGGCGGGGAGCTTCGCCTTGCCCGTATTGATAAAAATCTGCATGATCTGCTGACAATTACGAATCTTGTACGCGTCTTTGGCACATACGAAACGGTAGACAGGGCAACGGCGAGTTTCGGATAGGAAGATTACAGAAGCCGACCTGTCATCAATATCCGGTGTTATGCGGGGGATATGAGGTAGATGTATTTTTCACACTTCCTATCCGCATTTACGCCTGCAATAATCATCATTTCTTATCGTATTTGTTAGCCCTTCATTTTCTAACAAGGAGATCTCTCATCTTCTTTTCTGTATTTTTTCCGCTACCAAGGTATTTAGGGATTAAATATCGATTTCCCGGCTATTTTTATCGGGTCTACATTATTGGAATGGTGCATAAAATTTCTTAAATTATCCTGGTAATTGAAACCGTCCGAACGCTTCAAAGGAAAACAGTTAAATTTCAATGGGTTGAAAAACTTTGCGCCCGTAGCTCAGCTGGATAGAGCGACAGCCTCCGGAGCTGTAGGTCACGCGTTCGAATCGCGTCAAATTGTCAAAAAATCGTAAGTTCCTTCCTTATTGGTTACCAAATTGGTTACTACCCACCTCCAAGAAATGAGGTAACCAATGTTCATATCGAAGCGTTCAAACGGTTATTTTTATCTCTGGTATACCGATGACCTTGAGAAGAAACAGAAGGTTTCGACAGGGTTTAAACGTAAATCAGACGCATTGAAATATCTACAAAATTTCAAAAGTAAAGACCATGAACTCCGTCAACGTACAAGTAAAATATCTCTCCCCCAATTTATCGATGATTTTCTCATATTTGCCAAGGGAAATTACTCAAAAGGAACAACAACTATCTATGAAAGTAGCCTAAAAGGATTTCAGAATCTTGTTGGGAATTGCCTTCTTTCCTCGCTCACCCCTCAGCATGTTGACCGATATAAGACTGAAAGAATGAAAACCATCTCTCCCGGCACTGTAAATATTGAATTAAGGGCATTAAGAGCAGCATTTAATACGGCAATTCGATGGAAACTGATAGATATTAATCCTTTTTCAAAAGTAAATCTGTTGAAAATACCAGAAATTCAACCGTGTTTCTTTACTAAGGAGGATTTCCAGTTGCTAATATCCATGATAAAAGAGAATTGGTTAAAAGAAATGGTATTGATTGCTGTTCTGACGGGTATGAGACGAGGTGAATTGGTAAATCTCAGGTGGAGTAATATAAATTTGAACCAGAGGATTATTACTATTCAAAGTAATTCCACGTTTATAACAAAACATGGAAAGCGAAGGTGTATACCACTTTCTGATGTCGCATATCATATTCTAATTACGAAGCATCAGCATTCATCTGATGATTATGTTTTCACTCTGAACGGTAAGAAAATATATGAGGACTGGGTAACGAATAAGTTTAAGTATTATGTATATTTAGCAAAATT
>CAYGZY010000139.1:0-35467 GCA_964354485.1 uncultured Chlorobiaceae bacterium
CATACCGCAAACGAGGATTAGTAAGGTAGTTACGCAGACAAAGAAAAAATAAGCTGTCCCCCATCATCCCCCGGAGCATATGCAAAACAAGTGCACCCTTGTAATACACGCGCGGCGCGAATGAATCCCAGAACGCAGTATCGCTTTTACCCACGATTGAGCCAGCATAAAAACCGTTCGGCATATTCATCATATTGGAGATGTATTGCTGATAGGCTCCGCGTCCTTTTCTATGCTCGAGGTAGAGTGCCTCCGCATACGTTGCAAATCCCTCGCTTAGCCATGTATGATGCCAGCGGAGAGGCGTGACCAAATTACCAAACCAATGATGCGCAGTTTCATGCGCGAGCGTTAATTCGTACTGTCGATCTCCAGTGAACATGTTTTTTTGAAAACTGCAGATTGTCTGATTCTCCATTGTTAAATCCCCATCAACTTCTGCGACTCCGTATTTCTCTCTTAAAAACGGATACTCGCCGAAAGTACGTGCGAAGTATTCCAGAATTATCCGTGTGTTTTGCAGATCAATCCTTGCTTTCGCTGAATCTTCCTGAAACACATAGTAGAGAATGGGCATTTGATTGCCACCGAGAGAGGTATAAAATTCCGAAAAATGATGGTATGGTGCAGCAGCAATCGATATAAGATACGTCGCAATGGGATAATTAGTTTCCCATGTAAATGTTGCAGTGCTGTCGTCACGCACAACATCCTTCAGTAAACCGTTGGACACTGCTGTCATACTACGCGGGACAGTAATCGCTATGGTTGCGGTAGCTTTATCAGATGGTAGATCCTTGCAGGGCCACCACTGACGGGCAAAACCGGGCTGACTGCTCGATGCAACCCTTTCAGGTGAAGAGAAATAGAGACCGCCATCATCGAAATCTCCAACGAAATAGGATTTGCCGTGGTAATAAATGGTGAGCTCGCTGGTGCCCTTGAATGACTTGACTGGAGAAGAAAGGATATGAAGACTATCATTCTCATGCACAAAGGTTAGATTCGCGCCTTGGAATCTTACAGAATCTATTATGAGACATTTACTTGACGCAGAGAGAATAATATGATCGGATTTTTCCGGCGTGGTAAAACGAACAGCTACACTCCCAAGAAATTCTTTCTTCTCCATGTTCAACGAAATATGCAGAGTGTAATTGAGGACATCATATTCATTGAGACGGGGAGAGAGAAAAGACGATGTCTTGCCCGGTAGTGCAAGGACAAGAAAAAGCAGAAGTGTCAGCAGAACATCCCGTGAATTACGCAGAATCATACTCAGTTTGGGACGGATCAGTTGGATGCCTGTTTCAATGAATACCTCTTGCCATACCGCCGTCGACCAGAATATTAGCGCCGTTGATGTAGCTTGCTTCGTCTGTTGCCATGAAGGCTATAACTTCGCCGATTTCCTGGGGCGTACCGAGTCTTCCCGCAGGAATATCTTTTGTCACTTCAGCCAGATACTCGGCGGTAGAAATTTTCCGCTTCGCCGAACGCTCCTGGATAAGTTCCTCCTGCCTGCTCGTAAGAATATTTCCAGGACAGATAGAATTAACGGTTATGTTATAGCGGGCATATTTATTTGACAGCACTTTCATCAGACCGTGTATACCGGGCCGCAATGTGGATGAAATCAACAAATCGTTTATTGGCTGTTTCCCCGCGATGGATGTTATTGTAATGATCCTTCCCCACTTCTGTTTTATCATATACGGTAAGATCGCGCGAGTCAGGCGTACAACACTCATCAGTGTGAGTTCAAATCCCCTCTTCCATTCGGCATCGGTCATCGACAGAATATCCCCAGTCGGCGGCCCGCCCGCATTGTTGACGAGAACATGTACGGTCCCGAATTTTTGTTTCGTATAAGCAACCAGGCGTCTGATATCGCCCGCTTTCGAGACATCAGCCACGAGAGGGACCACGGTTGTTCCCGTCTGCTCATGAATTTCCTGCGCAGCTCGGGTAATTGCATTTTTTCTTCTTGAACATATAATTACAGTCGCACCCTTTCGGGCGATTGCTGCAGCGGCGGCTTTACCCAATCCCTGACTTGCCGCTGTTACCAGTGCAATTTTATTTTCCATAATTGAATTCATATCACTCGGTCTTTTTCTTTAAGGATGCAAGTTTCTGGAGCGCTTCAAGCGGTGTTATTTTATCAATATCAATGTTCCTGATTTCTTCGCGAAGGGGATTATCTCTCATTTCAAACAATGTGAGCTGGAGTTCAGATGGTGCAATCCGGCCTTTAGCTCTTTTCTTTTCGCTTTTCGAATCATCGTGGAGTGTAAGTTCAGATCCTTCGAGGTTGTTCAGGATCTTTTTTGCCCTCTCGGTAACCTCCTCCGGTAATCCTGCCATCTGTGCGACCTGTATTCCGTAAGAATGGTCCGCGAAACCGGGAACGACCTTGTGGAGGAAGATCACCTTATCCCCGTACTCACGTACTTCCACCTTGAGATTCCTTATGCGCGGGTAAAGGTCTGCAAGTTCATTCAACTCATGGTAATGAGTCGCGAATATCGTCTTGGCGCCGATTCTGTTATGAATATATTCCGTCAATGCCCATGCGATGCTGATACCGTCGAATGTGCTCGTTCCGCGGCCCACTTCATCCAGCAGGATGAGACTCCTCGCAGTCGCCGTATTGACGATGTTTGCCGCTTCATGCATTTCCACGAGGAATGTACTCTCTCCCGAAGCAATATTATCGCTCGCACCTACCCGCGTGTAGATGCGGTCGACCACGCCGATTTTTGCAGATCGTGCCGGGACAAAGCTCCCCACCTGTGCAAGTAGTACGATCAATCCGGCCTGCCGGAGGTAGCTAGATTTCCCGCTCATATTTGGTCCGGTAATGATGAGAATCTGATTTCCCTCATTATCAATGACCGTATCATTCGGTGTATATTCTTCGCCCGGAGGGAGGAGCTTTTCAATCACAGGATGGCGGCCTCCGCGGATTTCTATCCGTGTCGTTTCATCAACCTCGGGCCTCGTATACCCGTTCTCGGACGCAACTTCCGCGAAGGAAACGAGACAATCCAGCACCGCAATGTTCTTAGAGTTCTTCTGTATCGCCTCTGCCTCCGCAGCGATCAGGAGACGGAGCTCGTTGAAGAGTTTTGTTTCCAGTTCTGCGGTTTTTTCTTCCGCATTCAGAATCTTTTCTTCATATTCCTTCAACTCGGGCGTAACATACCGTTCGGCATTCGTAAGCGTCTGCTTGCGGATATAGTTTCCCGGGACCTTCTCCTTATGAGTGTTGGTAACTTCAATGTAGTAGCCGAATATATTGTTGTAACCGACTTTGAGCGATGAAATTCCCGTTCGTTCACGTTCAGCTTTCTGGAGATTCGCAATCCATGACTTTCCATGGACGGCGATATGCCTCAGATCATCCAGCTCATTGCTGTATCCTTGGCGAATTACACCCCCGCTTGTTAAAACAACAGGCGGATCGTCGGCGAGAGCCGCACGGATTGTCTCGATGAGAGAAGGTAACGGCTGAAGTTCGTCCCTGATGACTGCAAGCCCGGCAACTCGAACATCGCCCACAGCGTTCTTAAGTGCTGCAATCCGTTCAAGCATTGATTTTAACGCTACAATCTCGCGCGGATTTACCCGGTTTGTACAGATCTTAGTTACAAGCCGTTCAAGATCGCCGACGTGTTCGAGTTCCTGGCGTATATTTCCGCGGAGCTTTTTCCCTTCGAGCAATTCTGCCACCGCTTCATGTCTTGTATTTATCGGACCAACGTGTTTCAGGGGGTAGCTTATCCATCGTCTGAGCAATCGCCCGCCCATCGGCGTTTGCGTATGATCAAGAACCCAGATAAGGGTTCCCTCTTCGCGACCGCCCAGAGAAGCAGTGATTTCCAGGTTGCGTCTGGTCGATTGGTCCAGGTTGATGAATTCGCCGACACTGTGCGGAACAATTTTTTTTATATGAAACACATTCTCCTTCTGCGTCTCCTGCATGTAGTGCATCACCGCACCGGCTGCGACGATGCCGAGGGTCATATCCTCGATACCGAAGCCCTTCAGTGTCTGTGTTTTAAAGTGGTTGATGAGGAGTTCGTACCCATAGTCACTGTTGAAGATCCAATCCTCAAGTTTAGTGTAGATGCCGGTGTAGCGGTCACGGAGGACTTCCGATATAGTATCACGATCGCGCTTCTGGACAAGTATTTCCGACGGCGAAATTGTCACGATCTGATCGGCAAGATTTTTAAGCGGGAACTCACTGACACCGAATTCGGCGGTAGTAACGTCTATGAATGACATTCCGATGTTGTCGGAACTCGTTGCAAGAGGTGTCGGCAACGCGAGCGCGACAAGATAATTATTTTGTTTCTGCAGGAGAATTTTGTCTGAAAACGCGACGCCCGGCGTGACAACCTCGATAACATCCCGTTTTACAATACCTTTTGCGAATTTTGGATCCTCAAGTTGTTCACAGATTGCCACACGATGTCCCGCTTTTAACAGCTTCGGGAGGTAGACCTCCAGGGCATGGTGAGGAAAACCCGCGAGCGGCACTTCTCCGGCAGCGCCGTTTCCGCGGCGTGTCAGAGTTATGTTGAGAACTTTCGATGCAGTTATCGCATCTTCCTCAAAGGTTTCGTAGAAGTCACCCATACGGAAGAGGAGTATCGTCTCGGGATACTTCGCCTTCACCTGTGCATACTGCCGCATGAGAGGAGTGGACATGTTCCGGTTTGTAAGAGTTTATCTATTGATTGAACTGGTGCAGTAAAATCTCTATGAATAAACGGAAAAACGCCGAGAAAAACAATTAAACGAAAAAGCCGGTTGGATAAACTTCAACCGGCTTGTATTTTACAGCGATTCCCCCCGATATAAAAATGTCAGTAGAGGAACATCGGTTTCCCCAAAAGATGGGCAACCTTCGGGCGGTATTGATCGAGGTCGTACAGCTCGTCAACATCGACACGCTTTTTACCTTCAGTAATTATATTCACGGATACGGTAGTGTATTTCCCGTCGCGCAGGACAACCATCCTCCCAGCTTGTTTCTTGAGAATCATATCCGTCGCCAGGTAACCATAACTCGACGATACCATCAGATCGAGCGCATCCGGTGCGCCGCTCCGCATCAGATAGGCAAGCTGCTGGTAAACGGTTCTCACGCCGGACCGTTTTTCAATTTCACGGACAACATAATCGCCGATACCGCCCAGCTTCTTATGGCCGTATGCATCAGCTTCCCCAGTCATGATCATCTCACCGCCGATCGGCTTTGCACCCTCAGAGATGGTCATTATGGCGTACTTGCTCGGATTATAGTTGCGATCGTCTACGAGAAAGCGTACCAGTTTTTCAACATCAAAATCGACTTCCGAGATGATCGCTCGATCAACACCTGCAAGGTACGCTGAGATGAGGGAAGTCTCGCCTGAATATCTGCCGAAGAGTTCGACGACAGCTATTCGTTCGTGCGATCCGGTAGGCGTTCTCAACGCGTGTATGAATTCAACACTGCGCGTGACGGCAGTCGAAAATCCGATACAGTAGTCTGTCCCATGTACGTCGTTATCCATTGTCTTTGGTATACACACTACCGGAAAATTTTCCTTATGGAGGCGTACCGCGTAACTCAGCGTATCGTCTCCGCCGATGGCGATCAACGCATCAATCTTTAAGTGACCAAGGACTCGGAGAACATGTTTCGTACAGTCAACCGTTTTTTCAGTCTCAGCAACCTGGAATGATGATTGCAGAAAGGCAGGAACCTCTTTTGGCTTGACCTTTGCCGGATTCGTCCGGGAGGTATGGAGATAAGTGCCGCCTGTACGGTCGATAGTCCGTGTGTTTGCCTTTGTCAGGGGGATAATATTTTCATTGTACGTGGTAGGATCATCCGGATTGAAATAGAGCAAGCCTGCCCATCCGCAGCGTAATCCGACCATCTCATGCCCTTCATCCGTTGCTCTGTAGACCGATGCTTTGATACAGGGATTTAATCCGGGCACATCGCCGCCACCAGTTAAAATTGCAATCTTCATATAATTTCTCGAAAAAGTTCCTTGGTTGGTATTTGTAGTGGATAAATGTACGTAAATTTCCCCCATTTTTCAATCCACTCGACTTTTTGCATTTTGCGGAAAGTCTCAGTACTTTCCAACTGGAAATATGTCAGAGAGAGCCAATTGCCCCGGAGTGAAATGGAAGTATGAATAATCTACAACCCGATCCTTCTTCCCAGGAAAACGACAGCCTCCTTCTTCAGAGAATAAATCAGGGAGATGAAACTGCTCTTTCCGCTCTCTATGATCGGTATGCCGTTCTCGTCCACAGCATTCTCATGCGAATGCTCCGATCAGTCGAAGACGCAGAAGATATTTTCCAGGAGCTTTTTGTACACTTGTGGAACAACCCGGACGCATATGAGGCTCAGGCGGGATCTTTACTGACAACACTGATTACTAGAACGCGCAGCCGCAGTCTGACGCGGATGCATGCACGGGGAGCAAAGAAGTATAATCTTCAGCATGAAAATCCCATTCTCCCTCTCTATTCGGATTCAGCATCCCTGAATGTACTTCCAGGATTAAAGACACATGCGACGCTTTCCCATATACTGCAGGCGCTCAGGAAACTCAGCGAGGATGAACAGCGTATGTTGTCACTCGCATACTACGACGGGTATTCGCTGGGGGAGATCTCCCAGCGGCTGAACCTTGCCGCAGGGACGGTCTCATGGGCGCTGTGGAAAAGCCTGTCTGGTATGCGCGAGTCTCTCTGGAATGAGAAACAGATGCCGTCCCCGCATGGAAAAAAAATACTCGAATCCTGCATGGCGCACGTACTGGATGTTCTTGATGCTCAAGATGCGATTGAATTTGATAAACACTTAACGACGGGATGCGAGATATGCAGGGGTGAAATTACCCGATTCACAGAAACAGCCGCGCTGATCCCTTTAGGTCTTCCGCACATGTCGCTCTCCCCCGAATTAAAGCAAAGGGTGCTCTTCGCTGCTCGTCTTTCGGATGTGGTCAAAGTGACAGGCAGGGACAGCAGCGCGGAAAACCGGAAGGAAGTGAATCTTCAGCCGCCCCGCGAACACAAAGGTCAGAATAAACCGATCCGGAGGAGCCCGATTTTTTCATTACTCATGTCACTGTTGATTGTAGGTCTCATCGCCTCCATTACGCACACCATCTACCTGCACAGGAAGCTTAGTCAACAAACCCGTCCCGCCGATCAACAGCCACTTATTGAACGGTTGAGCGAGGCAGTCGAACATAAAAACAACCTGTTCGAGGTTCTCGCTTCAAAGGCTCTTACAATTATTCCTTTTACTCCGTACCAGAGTAATCAGCAGTCACAGGGAAAACTATTCTGGGATACGGGAGATACAGCTGCAGTTCTCCAGATTGCTCATCTTCCTACGATTCCGGACGATCAGGAGTATCAGTTGTGGGCTTTTGTCAGGGGAAGCTACCACTTATGCGGAACATTTTCTGTGAAGCGTCAGCTGTACTCCGAAAACTTCTTTCTCATCAGAATACCAAAACAGATCCACACCATCAGACCCATCAATTTCTTCGTAACCATCGAGAAGACCGGAAGTGCAGACGCTCCACGCGGAACGCGATACCTTACGGGGAGTCTCACAACAAACGATTGATATTGGCTGAAGCTGCATCTTTTTCAACGGAAAATCCGTTTTTCGTTCCTTGCTTAATCGGGTTCATTTGACTATATTTAATTTGCTAATGGAGCGTATTTTCTAAGGATTTTGTTCTAAATTGTAGTACGAAACGGGGTTTACATGGAAGGTAATTTTTCAAACAGAGTCCAAGACGTTATCCGCCTGAGCCGCGAAGAAGCGTTACGGCTGGGGCACGATTATATCGGGACGGAACACCTCCTTCTTGGTGTAATTCGTGAAGGGGAAGGAATCGCCGTGAAGATACTCCGCAATCTTGGCGTCGACCTTTTCAAACTGAAGAAAGCGATTGAGGATACGGTGCGGACATCGGGAGGGACTCTCACCATCGGCAATATTCCTCTGACGAAGCAAGCTGAGAAGGTATTAAAAATTACATACCTCGAAGCAAAACTATACAAATCTGATGTCATCGGGACCGAACACCTTTTGCTGTCTCTCCTAAGGGATGACGACAACATTGCCGCTCAAATCCTTCATCAGTTCAACGTTCACTACGATGCAGTACGCAACGATCTCGACAATATAATCAGCGGGAAACAGTCGGGTCCGCCTCCGGCGCCGAGTATAGAACGCAGGACGGAAAAATCGAAAACACCTGTCCTCGATAACTTCGGGCGGGATCTTACAAAATTAGCAATCGAAGACAAGCTTGATCCGATAGTCGGCCGAGAGAAGGAAATTGAACGTGTCGCACAGGTATTGAGCCGCCGGAAGAAAAACAATCCGGTTCTCATCGGTGAACCCGGTGTCGGAAAAACTGCGATCGCCGAAGGTCTGGCGATCAGGATCGTTCAGAAAACTGTTTCCCGCGTTCTACACGACAAGCGGGTTGTTACGCTCGATCTCGCAGCGCTGGTTGCAGGCACCAAATACCGGGGACAATTCGAAGAACGAATGAAGGCTGTCATGAACGAGCTCGAGAAAGGGAAGGACGTCATTCTCTTCATAGATGAACTTCACACTATTGTTGGAGCAGGCGGCGCCTCCGGTTCACTTGATGCATCGAACATGTTCAAGCCGGCGCTATCCCGCGGCGATCTCCAGTGTATCGGGGCAACGACTCTCGACGAATACAGACAGTATATCGAGAAAGATGGCGCCCTCGATCGCCGGTTCCAGAAAATAATGGTCGATCCAACCACCGTTGAAGAAACAATCCAGATCCTGCAGAACATAAAGCACAAGTACGAGGAGCATCATTTTGTCCGGTACACGGATAGGGCTCTCGACGCTGCTGTACGCCTGAGCGACAGGTACATCACCGACCGTTATTTACCCGACAAAGCGATAGACGTCATGGACGAAGCCGGGTCTCGCGTTCACCTCTCCAATATTCATGTCCCGAAGGACGTTCTCGATCTTGAAGCTGAAGTTGATAAAATCCGGCAATCGAAGAACCAGGTTGTAAAGAGTCAGAACTTCGAGGAAGCGGCGCGTCTCAGGGATCTCGAGAAGAAGTTCCTCACCGATCTTGAGAATGCGAAGCACAACTGGGATCAAAAGACTCATCAGGTAGTTCACGAGGTGAACGAAGATACCATCGCCGATGTCGTATCGATGATGACCGGCATTCCCGTGAACAGAATTGCGCAATCCGAGTCAGAGAAGCTCCTCAAGATGGAAGAAGCGTTAGGGAACGTCATCGTCGGACAGGGCGAAGCCATTGAAAAATTAAGCAAGGCAATCCGGCGGACCCGTGCGGGACTGAAAGATCCCAGGCGCCCCATCGGATCATTCATATTCCTCGGACCGACCGGCGTCGGAAAAACAGAGATGGCAAAAGCTCTGGCACGCTACCTCTTCGATTCCGAAGAATCACTGATCCGAATCGACATGAGCGAATACATGGAAAAATTCAGCGTTTCTCGTCTTATAGGCGCTCCTCCCGGTTACGTCGGATATGAAGAAGGCGGCCAGCTGACAGAGAAGGTCCGACGGAAACCTTACTCGGTTGTTCTGCTTGATGAAATTGAGAAAGCACACCCGGACGTGTTCAATATTCTCCTGCAGGTTCTTGACGACGGAACACTCACAGATAGTCTTGGCAGGCGTGTCGATTTCAAGAATGCTATTCTTATCATGACCTCAAATATCGGGGCACGCGATATAAAAACAACCGGTGGATTTGGATTCGGCGTTGAGACATCGAAAGATACGTACAAAACCATGAAAAGCACCATTGAAGATGCGGTAAAGCGGGTCTTCAATCCTGAGTTCCTTAACAGAATAGACGATACGATCGTTTTCCACAGTCTCGGCCGCGAGCACATCGACAAAATCATTGATATACAGATGCATGAACTCGTTAAGCGGATGTCAACGATGGAGATATCGATTCAACTGAATAAGCAAGCGCGGGAATTTCTTGTAGACAAGGGATATGATCCGGCATTCGGTGCGCGTCCGTTGAAGCGTGCTCTGCAAAAATACATAGAAGATCCAATCGCTGAAGAAATCCTAAGGAATAAATTCGGACAAGGGAGCATTATACGGGTTAAGCTTAATCTAAAAACAGAAACACTAAAATTCTCAGAGGGAAACAAGGCGAGAGCACAGGTGAATGAGCCGAAGGAATCTGAAACCGAAGAGAGCGACGCCCGTGTTTCCTGAAAATACACGTATATAATCAGTACCTCCGTTCTCGACGGGGGCTCTTCTGCATTAAATCTGAGTAATGGTACAATCTCATAAAAATCCCAGGATACGGGAGCTCTCATTCCAGGCACTTCTTAACACCACAGTCAAAGATCTCGATCTGCGACCGGAGGGAACCCTGCGCGAGTGTCTGATACAGCTGCGTCATGAGTTAAAAAACAGGCACATCGGTTTTTTTCCGCATTTTTACCTCGGTGAAGAACCATGGGGATGTATTGACCGCACCGGATCGATAGAAATTCCTTTCTACCTTGCCAACACACTTCTTCGGCGAATTGCCGAGAAGTATTACCTGTCGTACTCCAAAGACGAGATCATGATGATACTCCGGCACGAAACGGGCCATGCGATTAACTACGCATACAAGCTCTGGATCCGGGAGGACTGGAAAAGAGTGTTCGGCAAAATAAAAAAACGTTATTATGAATTTTACCATTATAATCCTCTCAGCAAAGACTACGTAAAATATCTGCACTATGTCGGTCATCCTCATTATGCACAGAAACATCCCGACGAAGATTTTTCTGAAACCTTTGCCGTATGGAATGACCCGACGTCGAAGTGGAAGTGGCACTACCGGAACTGGAAGGGTGCCCTGACGAAACTGCAGTACATCGATAGACTCTTCACCCGTGAAAAAATTGCCGACCGCCGCCCTCTCAGAGTCCGATACACCGAATCAGATACATACCGCAACATCGATATGACGGTGGCAGAGTATTTCGAAATCGAAAGGAAGGTCGACCCACGTGTAAAGGAATACACGGAAGATCTCCGTTCGATTTTTACCAAGGGAAAAGGAACGAGACGGAAAACCATCCGGGCTGATCTCTTCATCCAACATTATGGTTTATACCTGGAAGAAGAGCTGGTCACATGGATTGCCAGAGCAGACCGCCGCGATATACGGCGATACCTCCGGGTCCTCCAAACTCTCTGCGCTCTTCACAACCTCCATCTCCATCCTGATCAGGCAACTGAAAAACTTGTTGAACTGGTCATCGTTGCAACTTACCACGTCCTTCAGCGGGTACGAATCGTGCGCTGACTCCAGTTTTCACCCCGTAACTTGCTCTTTCCTCTGTTTTTCTGTAAAATGGCACTATGGTCAGTGTGCCGCTCAGAATTCTCCAAACCTGCTTCTCGCACTCATGGGGTGGTCTTGAAATTCACACGCTCCGGGCTGTCTCCAGACTCCATCAGCGCGGTCACGAAGTGTGGCTTGCCTGCCTCCCCGACAGCCGTCTTACCCATGAAGCAGAGTACCTCGGCTTTAATACCCTTACCCTGAACGTGAAGGGTTACGTACACCCGCGACTGATCATGCGGATGTCAAAATTCCTCAATGATCGTAAAATATCCGTCATCCACAGTCAGCTCTCCCGCGACATCGCTACGGTTGTCCCTGCGATGCTGCTCTCGGGGAAAAAAGCTCCCGTCATCCTCAGCAAGAGAATGGGCTCGTACATATCCAAACGCGATCTTTTCCACCGTTTTACGTACAAACATGTCAGCTGTGTTCTCGCAATTTCTGAGGTAATACGGAAGAATGTTATTGAAACAACACCGATGAAACCGGAGAACGTGATAACTCTGCACGAACCGGTCGATACACAACGATTCGATCCGGCCTGCAGTGATCGCCTCCGCACACGATCCGGTTGCAATTTTACCGACGATGATTTCGTTATCGGATTTGTCGGACGTTTTTCTCCCGGTAAAGGGCATGAAGATTTTCTGATTGCTCTCAAGCTCCTGAAAGAAAAATACCGCGCCATAAAAGCATGGATTGTCGGGGAGGCAAGCCACGGTGAAGAAGAGTATGAACGTAAAATTCACAACCTTGCACAGAGCGCAGGGCTGGAGGATATCTTAAGATTCTCGGGATTCCGTAAGGACATCGCCGATGTCATGTACGCTTTCGATCTCTTTGCATTCCCATCCCATGCTGAAGCCTTCGGAGCTGCTCTGGTGGAAGCAATGGCAATGGAAAGGCCGGTTGTTTCTACAAACTGCGACGGTGTCGTCGATATTATAATCAACGGAGTGACAGGTCTCTATGTCAATCCGCACAGTCCTCAGGAGCTGGCCGATGCCATCGGTCGGTTAATCGAAAATCCGGCACTCCGCAGGCAGATGGGTATTGCCGGACGGAAGCGCGTCCTGACGCACTTCGACGAAAGGATCCATATAGAGAGAATTGAGACCCTCTATTATTCCCTCCTTAAGAATTTTGATCAGCATCCGTCTAAATAAGCTTTTTCCGCGATCCCCTCGTCTCTTCCCGACCTAATAATATACCTTCACTGTGACCACAGCATTTTCCCCTGATGGAACTTTCACGATATCCTGCTTTACAACCAGCAGACTGCCATCCTCCTCTAGCATATTTGATAAAACTGCTTTTTTGGGAACTGCCGGAAGTTTCAACGTCGCGGCGCTTTCCTTCCCGTCAGCATCATACCACTGGTAAATAACAGCATCGCTACCCTCTGCCTTTTTCACCGTTGTGAGTATCAGATTAGAAGGCGCAAGTCGGACGAATGAGTATTCGGACGGCAGACGTCCTTTGTGGCTTTTATCAAGAACCGTAATGAGAGGATTATTGTATTCATAACCCCGGCGGACCGTTCCGGCTTTCCGCCACTCTCCTGCGTGCGGGTATAATGAATATTCAATCCGGTGCTTTCCACGGTCGGCAGTCGGATCAGGCCACTTTGGTGATCGGAGAAGGGAAAGTCGAATTACGTTCCCTTTGATGTCGTATCCGTACTTGGCACGGTTAAGAAGACTCACGCCATATTCATTTTCCGACAGGTCAGCCCAGCGCAGCGCCGGAACTTCGATCTTTGCGCTGTCAACCCGATCTTTCCACTGCGTCGAACGTTGTATGGATCCATAGGGGATTTCATATGTCGCCACAGAAGCGTTCACCGCAACAGGGAATGCGACCTTGAGCATTGTCTTTTCTTCCCACCAATCAGCTTCTGTCGTAAAAAATATCTGATCGACACCATCGTACAGAGTAATACTTTGCGTGAAGAAGGAACTCGGGTAATTTTGCGTAGGCGCTTCCTTAACGACTCCGGGTTTCAGAAAATCGTGCATAATCCTTACAGTCGCACGCACGGGCCCGTCCTCGGCCACTTCAATCTTCCTGAGGGTAGACTGATATTGTACGCCTGTTAATCCAATATTCCACGCATCCCATGCGGCCGGCTTATCCTCAAGAATGCAAAGGACATTCCCTTGTCCTGAGAGAATCTCTTTTCCGTTTCGTTTATCAATAATACTCTTGATCCATCCTGTCGTTTGATCCAGCAGAATGGTAAAGAATTCATTCTCAAGTTTCTCCGCCGTTACTTTTAGTTCTGGCGAAGGGGCCGACGGTTTCCTGTTTTTCAGCTGGTACACCTTATATCCCATAGGCGGCACGGCATCAGTTTTAAATATCAGGTCACGGTTATATTTATTACGTTGAACGACCTGCGAAGGGATTTCTCTTCCATTGAGATCAAATACTGAAAGCTCGCTCTTCTCGCCCGGCGGCAGTGTGAGAGTGGCAATATCGCTCCTCTCCCAGTTGAGAGCATTGAACAGGACCACAGGCGTCGCATCTTTTACGGCATCAGTTTTCACCAGCTTGCACAGGCGATTAAGCGCGTTCGACAGTTCGAAACTGCCGATTGTCCCTGCCGCTTCATAACGTTCTGCGGCATCGATGTACACCTCGCGGATGCTCGAGCCGGGGAGAATATCGTGGAATTGATTCACGAGTACATGTTTCCACGCCTCTTCAATGTCATCTTCACTATATTTACCGTCGTACTGGTAAGAGAATGTGGAAAATTTTTCAAGGTTCGTCAGGAGTGTCTCGCCCTTCCTGTTCCATTCCTTTACCTTTGCCTGGGTTGTGAATGTTCCCTGGTGGTATTCGAGGTAGAGTTCATCCTTCCACACGGGGAGCGCCGACAGATCCTGCGTTCGAAGCCAGTCGATGTACTGGGAGGTTGTACCATACTCGATTTTCGGATATATATCCAGCGTCTTCAGGTGTTCAATACGTTCGAGCATTTCATCTGAGGGTCCGCCGCCGTGGTCGCCAACGCCGAAGAGTATCATCATATTCGTAAATCCAGTATTTGCATCATACTGTCGTAGCCAGTCAACAAGACGGTAAGGATCATCGACCGTGTTGACATAATCGAAGGGGAAGTAGCTGAGGATTTTCGAGCCGTCGGGCGCCTCCCACCAGAAACATCTATAGGGAAAGACATTGGTTTCATTCCAGCCGATTTTCTGCGTGACAAACGCATCGATGCCAGCCCGTGAGTAAAACTGCGGCATATTCCAATTGTATCCGAACGAATCTGGATTCCATCCGATCTTGACGTCGATACCGAACTTTTCCCGAAAGTACTTCTTTGCATAGAGGAGTTGCCGCATCCACGATTCGCCGCTTATGAGATTGCAGTCGGGCTCAATCCACATGCCGCCGGTGATTTCCCACCGCCCCTCTTTCACACGGTCCTTGATCTTCGTTAAAATCTCCGGGTAGAGCTTCTCCATCCAGTCGTAATAGAGAGCCGAACTCTGTGTGTATGTGAAATCAGGTCGTGAATCCATCATGGCAAGAACCGACGTGAATGTATTCTTGCATACTTCAACTGTCTCACGCTCTCGCCACAGCCACGCAGCATCTATGTGCGCATTTGCATTAAAGACTAGCGTATATCTCCTTACAAATTCGCGGACGGGCTGAAGACGTGTCCGCACTCCATCAATGGATTTCGTGAAACGGTCCAGCTGCCCTTCCTTCAGTGAATTGACGTCGACATCCCGGGCAAGCGTTTGGAGAAGCGTATTGAGTCTGGATTTTTCATCTCTGTTTACTTTTGACTTATCGATACCCGGGTCGGTTTTCTGTCGTGCGTTTGTCTGATACGTATCAAAACTAAGGAGCTTTTGCGCAACCCTGAGACTCAGCGCAAAGTCCCGAACGGCAGAAATTGCTGTTCGCATCGCTTCCATTTCTATCTCCGCTCGGATTAAACGGAGCGGGCCACCTGTGTTTATCGCTTTTATTGCGATGAGAAATTTCTGGCCCGGTTTCGCATCTTTCGTCAGAATAAATGCCCCGTCCCAAGGGAAGTAACCTTGACTCCGTCCGTCAATCCACATGTATCCGTAGTCATCAACCGAGACCAGAAGCCTGACTGTACCACTGACGTTCTGTCCCATAAATTTTTCCGGAAGGACGATCTCCTTCCTCAGCCAGCAGGAATCGAGGTAGATACGCTGATCAAGTTTAAGAACATCCCATCGCGAATCATCAAAATCTGCCGTGGTGGGATCACCCTTTATCGCCGCAGTTTGTTTCAGGTCGGGACTTACTTTCCAGCCATCAAATGCAGCGGTACTGAGATGAACGAGTTCTGTCGTAAGCCGGTCGACATCCGTCTGAGCACAAACCGATGTCGCCGCAATCAGGAGGCACAAGAGCACAACGAGTGATTTCATGGGGATACCTTTCGTAGTTGAGAACAAAATACAATCTTAACAATAAACTTTCAAATGAACCTCCTGTGAGGGGTACGGCGGCGGATCCCGCAGTATACGATATCGTTTCCTACGGAACACCATTGAGCATTCTCCGGATCTCAGGTGAGGGGGTACCCGCAGGCTTTAACTTCAGATATTTAGCTTTATACGCGCGGGCAGAGGCCGTGTCGTTCGTTAGGGCAGCACAATCGGCAAGCCCGACGTACGCCTCCAAATACGATGAATCCAATGCGAGAGCACGGTGGAAATATTTCGATCCGTTGATGCAGTCATTGCCGGAATTTACAATCGCCGTCCCGAGTGAAAAGTTTACAAGAGGTGACATTGGCTGCAGGGCATATGCCCTTTGCAGGTACAGCAGAGATTTATCATGATTTCCAACCGTTCCGTACGCCGATCCCAATTTTACGCATAGAGCCCAATCATGGGGAAGTAGCTCGAGCGCTCGACGGAGATAGTTTATCTCGCTCAAGCGGTCATTCAGCAGTGAATAGAGATGTGCGATGCTTCTGAAGATACGGGGATTTGTAGAATCAAGGTCACGGTAATGAAAAAGATACCTGAGCGCATTTTGAGGCTCATGGCGACCCCTGTAATATATCGAAAATTCTTCATAGGCAGAAAGCATGCCGCTCCTGGGCCACAAAGTTTCATCGGGCAGGACTTCAAATCTTGTTTTTGCCCACTCCTCCCGCGAATTTACAATAACAAGCGAAGAACTCTGAAGGAGTATGATGCCGCCCATCATCACTAAAAGTCGACAGCGCCCGGCATAATCTACAATCGATCTTGTTACGTACCACACTGCTGTCACGATACATCCGGAGTAAAATACTGCAAGGATATCCCAGTCGCGGCTCATGCCGATTTCGCTCCGGAAAAACAAGACGAACAGTATCCCCGCTGTAACCAGGAGCGTGAGAAGTAAAAATCTGAAGCCGTCCGATCTCTCCTTGAAGCCGTCTCTCCGAAGAAGGAAAACACTCCCGACGGAAAATATACCCATCTGGATGAGGAAATTTATAATATTGATAATATGAGGAACGGAGAGAAATCCATAGCCCTGTGCCGGAAAAGCGGAGGATTTCATGAAGAGCACATGCTTGCCGCTTCCTGAAAATAATGCGATAAATTTTTGAAGCGGGTATTCCAGATACCATAAGATTAACACGGAAAGAGCGAGCACGACGAAAACCGCAAGCGGTATGTCTCTCCCTTTCGACATACGTGCATTGTGAAAAATCAGAATACCGATTATGGGTAGAAATACCAGCGATCCAAAATGCAGACAGAAGAGAATACCGTATGCAGCGGCAGGCAGAATGAGGGGTGATGTGCCGTTAAGGTATCGCAGCGAGAAGGTAATAAAAATGAGAATGCCGCAGTAGACCGGCATGTAGATCTCAACATAACCGAAAAGGAGCGGTAAGGTCCCCGATGATACGATGCAACCGTACGACAGAATTCTCTCTGTATGATCTTCCACAAGAGCACATGCCAGCTTCCACGCGAAGAATAGGCAGACCAGTGCAAAAGCAATCACCGTCATCTGAATCGGATACTCATCGGGTTTGCCGGGGAACGTTCCCGAAAAGAGCTTTGATATCGAAATCATCAAATAGCCGGCAAGCGGTTCATTTCGAAAAACAGATGCATCGGCGGTGTTCGGTTGTTGACCGGTGATTATTCTTATGACCAAACTGCCGTCCCCAAGCAGAAAGAATTTCTCTCTTAACATCCACAAAATGAATACCGCGAACAGAAATAACGCAAATAGAAATACACGTTTCGATGTTTTCGATTTGCTGCTGAAGTAGCCGGTGGCTTTTTGTATCCATCGCAGGATGAGCGACTGACACACCGGAAGAGTAAGAGCGGCCATGAAGAGTGCAACTGCAATTCTGATCGCGGCCGGGAGAAATGCAAGATGGTGAAAACCCCAGGTAGAAGGGAGCGGGAGGAATCCGCCGATCAGATAAATAAGCGCCGTAAGGGCGCCAATAAAAGTAAAGAGGAGAGCGCCGGCCCTGTCTTGCCTATCTGTCCCGACAACATTCATAGGAATATTCAGAAGACAAAGAGGTGAAATCCCACTATGATGCGTAAGCCCCCAAAATCCCCGAACAGCTCTTTCTTTTCTGAACGGCGGTAATCATAGATTACATCGGTAAAAATCGAAAGGTGATTCTCCACATCCAGGGGCTGCTCAATGCCGATTCCACCGTAGTAACCCAGTTTCTTTTCGGCCTCGACATGATGCCCTTCGGACAACGCGCTTGAATACTTTTCCCGAACGATGGAATAACTTAATCCTCCCGAGAGGCGGAGAAGAATATATGAGACGATTCGTTGTTTGTTTGTTATACCGATGTGTATGAATTGTTCGTCCAGAGTAACGGTACTATCGATTGCAGGATCCACGAGAGCTTTAGACCTGAAACCAGACCATTCGCCGGTCGCAAAGAGAGATGACGCGATCGGGAGAGAGATTCCTCCTCCCCAGATGAGGTCGGATTTAGATTCCGAGATTTGCGTGAACCTGAGATTTGACGGAAAAAAGAGACCTCCGTAGGCAGTAAACACGAAAGGTGGTTCCTGAGCCCTGACGACCGTGCCGAGTATGACAGTAATGATGATGGAACAGAGTACACGATGTTTCTTCATAATATTCTCCCACGATTGTGGTTATTTGATTCTCATCTGATCAATCAGTACAGCGAGCAGAATAACTACGCCGAGAACTACCATCTGAACATATGAGCCTACATTAAGGAGATTCAATCTATTTCTCAGAACCCCGATTAGCATCGCACCGAGAAATGTTCCGATTATCGATCTTCTGCCACCGAAGAGGCTCGTACCTCCGACAACGACCAGACCGCAGAATTCCAGGAGTTGAACTACGCGATTACCATTTTTCATTGTCGTACATTACCCGATACACTATCTGTTATGGAAGATCGATATGCACGCAAGAACTCTTCAATACGCTGAACCCTAGGATCGTCTGGTCTAATTGCGGCATACTTCTCCAGGAGTGGTTTTGCATCTTCAGGATTATTCATTTTTAAGTAACAGTAACCTGCTTTGAGGTATGAATCGGCATGCAGGGGATCTACCTCTATGGCACGGAGATAAAACTGGAGGGCATCCCGATATCCATTGTTGTAAGCCGTGTGGTACTCGCCCAGAGCATGGAAGGGAACAGCTGAGGTCGGGTGCAGATCAAGGCTCTTCTTTGTGGTTTCAATAGCGTCCGCGAACCTCCCCTGCTTCGCATAGATCATCCCCAGATTAACGTAGACCATCCAACTGCGGCTACCATATGAAATGGCGTGTCGGTAACAATCTGCCTCATTGCTTTCATCTCCTACGGTGCGATACACTTCAGACAGTTTCCCCCATATCCGTGCATTGGTTGAATCCAATTCGAGGAAATTACGGTAATAAGTCTTTGCCTCTTGATATTTCTGCCTGTCCCGAAAAAAAACCGCAATTTCCTCATAGGATGCCATCAGGGTCTTTCTTCCCCAGAGCTGCTGATCGGCCAATGTTTGAAATCTCATCATTCCGCGTTTCTCACTGGCATTGATCACTGTATAGGCGATGGTTGGTATGCACGTCAGGATAATAATAGGAATGAACGATAGACGCCTCACAGATTGATCAACGAATCGCACCCAGGCATATCCCGATGCAACTAATAGACCGAGCGTGAAAGGGGCCAGTAGATCCCAGTCCCGGCTCATTCCGAAGTCAAAATTAAAAAATAGACAGAAAGCCAAACCAGAAAGGGCAGTAAGGATGAGAAACAGCCAGATGAAGTTTCGACTTGATATATTCTTCGGCCCGAGGATGACTACCGAGAAGAGCATGATGAGGGCAAATGGGGCAATCAGGATTTGAATGTTCAGAATGTCGTTCAGGTGCATAATTGAAAAGAGTGTATAACCCTGAAATTCATTCCTCACCTCCCCCATGCCAAGCGCATGTTTCCGACTCATGGTCAAGGTATTCCATATCTGATCGAGAGAATATCCCAACAGGAGCAGAAGCCCGATCCATGTTGTGGCTGCAATGAGAAGTGAGAGAATGCCTCTTTGCCACAATTTTCGGCGCACATCATGAAAGATTAACAAAAGAAACGACGGAATCATGCATAGCATTCCAAAATGAAGAATGCATATTCCTCCAAAGGCAACTGATGCGGCAGATGGATGAACTCTCCCTTTAAAGTAACCTACCGACAGCCATACGTAGAAGAGAAAACCAAGACAGAGCGAGGTATAATTTTCTACATAACCAAAAAAAAGGGCAGAGCTCCCCGCAGCGACAAATAGACCAAACAACAAAATTCGATCGATCGCATCATCGGCTAAACGACGGGCCAGCAACGCCATAAGTGCAATGCAACCGGCCCCGAAAAGGATGTTCATCAACTGTATGGGGAGCTCCGGACTACCGGTGAAACCCCACGAAGCGAAGAGCCTGGTTATTTCCCAATTTAAAATTCCGGCTAGCGGTTCATAGTGAAAATATGCAACCGCCTCAGAGAGTTTACGGATGAATGGCAAGGTCCGGGGCATCAGTGTTCCATCGCCTAGGAGAAAAAAATTTTGCCTCCCAACCCATAAAACAAGGATTGAGAGAAGAAGGAGTCCAACCGATAACTGAGTTCTTCCTCTCTGAGGCAAACCTTTAAAACGGCCTATGAGTCTTTCGATATACTCAAGGAGCCTTTTTTGAACTGCCGGAATGAGAGTGAGAATCATGAGGATTGGAAGAATGATCTTCAAAATCTTCGGGTAGTAGCCAAACTGATGAAATCCCCAATTCAGTGAATTGGGAAAGAACGCACCATAAAGATGGATTCCGACCAGGATCATCCCCCACAGGGTAACAATCCACGGGAGGATGCGGAAGGGAATCCTTAAAATTTCAGATCGCATGAAGACTAATTTCCCCTTTATTAAGAAGGGTAATTATGTAAAAACGTAACCAAAATAGATGTTGATAAAATGTCATACCGGCGGCAATGATAGCCGTGATTGATGTCTGAAGTGTTACGTTGAGAATGTTATCGGTTGTAAAAAAAAACGGCGATAGCCCTGAAAAGAGAACGATCTCGCGGAGGAGAGTGATGATAATTCCGAATTCGCCAATGATGGACCGTATCCGCTTCGACTTAGCCATGGTCCGCTTCCAGCGTGCCACCCGTGGCAAGAGTCATGATCTTCTCCTGAGTTGCATCTTTCCGCGACAGAATACCTGTAATTTTGCCTTCCCACATCACTCCGATCCTGTCGCTGATACCGAGGAGTTCCGGTAAATCGGAAGAGATCATTATTACGCCGATACCTTCCTGAGCGAGTTTGTTGATGAGATTATAGATTTCAAATTTAACTCCGACATCGATGCCGACCGTTGGCTCATCAAAAATGAGGAGCTTCGACCTCGTAAAGAGCCATCGTGCCAGTACGACTTTCTGCCGATTGCCGCCGCTTAAATTCTCAACCTCCTGTTCAAGCGAGGGTGTTTTAATTCTCAGGTCTTCGGTAAACTTCTTAGCGATAGAATTTTCCCGGCTCCTGTCAATGAATATCCCCTTTACAACATCATGTAAATTAGAGAGCGAAATGTTCTCCCGGACATTCATTTGCATGATCAGTCCGTACCTGTTGCGGTCCTCGGTCAGTAATCCGATCCCCAGACGAATCGCTTCGCGCGGGGAACGCGGAGAAATTTCACTGCCATCGAGCTTGATGCTTCCCCGTTCTTTTTTATCAGCGCCGAAAATTATCCGGGCGATCTCACTCCTGCCTGCTCCTACAAGACCGGCCAATCCGAAAATCTCACCGCGACATATACTCAGGGATATATCTTTCAGTATACCGCCGCTTATCCCTTCCAGTCGCAGAACCTCGGAACCGCGCTGGAGTTCGATTTTCGGATATTCCTGTTCGAGTTCGCGGCCTACCATCCACCTAACCAAACTTCTCCGATCAGCTTCACTCACCAGGCAGCTGTGTATATACTTCCCGTCTCGCAGGACGGTAAGCCTGTCACCAATCTCAAAAATTTCCTCCAGCCTGTGAGAGATGTATATTATGCCAACTCCCTCCGCTTTGAGCCTTCTGATAACCGCAAAAAGATTCTTCAGTTCGTTCTCCGTCAGGGCGGCCGATGGCTCATCCATCGCAAGAATTCTGACCTTCTTCGATATGGCTTTAGCAATTTCTACCATCTGCCGCTGGGCAACACTAAGGGAGTGGACGGGGATGTCCGTCGGTATCTCCTCGCCAAGTTGGGCAAGCGCCGTACGGGCAATTGCATGCATTACCGGGTAGTTAACGAACGGTGTTTTTGCTTTTGTCGGCTCGCTGCCGAGAAGGATATTTTCGGCAACCGTTAATTCCGGGACCAACTTAAACTCCTGGTAGATCATGCCGATGGCGTGCTTCTGCGAATCGGCGGGGGAATGAAAAGTAACCTCTTTGCCATCAATGAAAATTGATCCGCAGTTTTTCGTCGTGGCTCCGGAGAGAACTTTCATGAGCGTCGACTTGCCAGCGCCATTTTCTCCGAGGAGACAATGAACTTCGCCGGATTGAAGCGTAAAATTCACTTCCGAGAGCGCCAGAACACCCGGATATTCCTTCCTGATGCCGCGCATCTCAAGAAGAGGGTGCATATTTAATCCTGTTTTCCCTTCTCGAGACTTTCTCTGTCAACAATCCCGACAGCCACTGGGATGACCTTCGACGCTTCTGCCCCGGTAAAGTAGTCGCGGATTGCTCCGATCGTTGTCTCACCGACCTTTGCAGTTTCTCTCTGTAATCTCTCTCCAAGGTCTTTATAAAATATGATTCCGTGCGTCAAGAGTGATATACCGATAAACTTTCCCGCTTTCGATTCCTCTATTTTCAGAGAATCTGTTTCAGCTGATTTTTTAACAGTCAATCTTACAAAGAAATGTTGGAAAAATCAATTATATCGAGTTTAATCCCGTAAAAACGACCTGACAAATGCGGTATGAATGCAACCAGTAGAAAAAAAACTCCTACGAAAATAAGAACTGGCATGCATTCCGTAGGAGCAGATATTTTATCTGACAGCGTCAGTGGCTTAACAATTCACCTTTTCCCTTGATTTTCATCAACTCAACTGCTTTTTGGGCGATATGTTCTGCGCTGACTTCAAATTCTTTAACTAATTCCCACGGAGCGCCGGAATCACCAAAGCGATCTTTTACACCGATTGCACCCGTGATAATGGGATTGCCGTAGAGGTTCGGGCACCCGGTAATAATACTGCTCACCGGCCATGCAAGGGCGCCGATCTGGTGCTCTTCTGCCGTAATAACAACATTGGTCTCCCCCGCCGCCCGGATAACCGATTCCTTATCCATGGGTTTCATTGTATGAATGTTGACGATTCTTGTTTCCCATCCGAACTCTTTTTTCAGGATGTATGCCGCGCGCATTGCCTCGGGCACCATTGGTCCGCATGCAACGATGGACAAGTGTTCATTTTCATTAACATAACGATCCGCAATGACTGTCTCAAAGGCATCGATAAAGTTCTGAGATTCTTTTCTGAAACGGATAACATTTGCTTTACCGAAAATGAACGGTGTTGCGTCTGTTGTTATGACGGGAGTTGCTTCACGAGCAAAACGGATGAATTTCGGACCGGCGTGTTTAAGGAGGAGATAATCACTCGCCTTTTTAGTTTCGATGACATCGCACGGGACGACAACCGACATGTTCGGCAGTCCGCACATTGCAAAGAGATCCTCGAGCGCCTGATGCGTTGCTCCATCCGGTCCTACCGAAACACCGCCATGCGCTCCGGCTATGAAAACATTGAAATTTCCGTAGCACACAGAGACGCGTATCTGGTCCAGATTACGGGCAGCTGCGAAGGTTCCGTATGTTCCGAGGACAGGGATTTTTCCCTCTTTAGCAAGGCCGGCGGCGGCGGCGGTCGCAGATTGTTCTGCAATTCCCATACTGATCCACCGTTTCTTCCTCTCGGGCTTTCCCTGGTAGAAGTCGCTAATCGTTATGGATCCGGAGATATCAAGACCGAGCGCTACTATGCGCGGATCGTCTCCGTTCGCCGCAAGCGACTGGCCGAATCCTTTTCTCGTCGGCTCCATTTTCACCTGCATCGTCGTGCCTGCGTTCCACCAATAATTTTTCCTGAACTTCGGCACTTTCGCATCGAGTTTCTTTTCTACCTCCTGCTGATACGCTTTCGCATGAGCCAAAAGTGATTCATAGGGTATCGTATTTTTAAGTCCAAGCTCATCAAGTCCTTTCAGCATTTCATCGTAGTTTGGCGTTTTGCCGTGCCAGCCGGCAATATCTTCCATAAAACTCACGCCTTTACCTTTGACTGTATCGGCAATAATAACAAGTGGTTTGCCTACATTTTTTTTCCCGCGCATCAGCGCTTCAGTAACCTGTTTCATATCGTGGCCATTGATGCGCATAACTTCCCACCCAAAGCTCCTGTATTTATCTTCAAGCGGATCGACACTCATCACGTCCTTGACCCATCCGTCAATCTGCAAACGGTTGTAGTCAATAATTCCGATAAGATTGTCAAGCTTATAATGCCCGGCTTCCATGGCGGCTTCCCATATGTTGCCTTCCTGCTGTTCGCCGTCCCCCATAATGCAAAATGTTGTATAGTTTTTATCATCCAGCTTTCCTGCAAGCGCAATCCCTACCGCAACACTTAATCCCTGACCGAGAGAACCGCTCGACACCTCGACGGCCGGGAGCTTCAGCCAGTGAGGGTGTCCCTGGAATGGGGAATACAATTTTCGGAGGTACATGACATCCTCCTTCTTGCAAAATCCCGCGAAAGCAAGTCCGAGGTACAGACTCGGCGCCTTGTGACCGGTCGACCAGATAATACGATCTCTCTTATCCCAGCTCGGATTATCGGGAGCGAGATCGGCGACCTTAAGATACAGCGCCGCAGTAATATCCATAATTGAGAGCGTCCCGCCTGCATGGCCGGAACCTGCGGCACAGAGTGCGACGAGGTTATACCCCCGCATGAGATTTGCCTGTTCTCTTAACTCATCGATGGTATAGTCTTTGATTACCTTCCCGGATTTTGAATCGATAAGCGCCATGTGATATTCCTTTTCTTAAAGATGAACGATGATCAGGATTGGACTAGTATAGAATTGAGAACCTATTACGTGCCAAAAAGTACCGCTTTTCCCGTTGAAAAACAAGCGGCAATTCCGTCCTTTTCTCATCCCTGCAACTCTGTCTTTCAAATATGAAAATTTCATCGCCGCATTATGGGAATTTCACAGAGTGCGCACCGCCTGCTTACGCAATAGGACTTGTGGAGATGAAGAATGCCCTGATACAATTGTACTGACGTTTGTATATTATTCCCCGGGAAAAGAGTTCCTTTGATACGACAAACTACCGAATTCATGGGCAGAGCAACTTCAGCCTGGAGCAATGCTACACACGACTCTCTGACACACCGATCTTTAAAGATCCGTGCATAGAGGAGGGCAAGCGGAAGCACGACATTCACGACCATTTCTTTTGAACGACTGCACCCTACAAGCATTTTACCTGATCTGCTTGAGCATTCACCGAAGCGGTAGTGATTCTTCCAGAATCCAACGGCAGGAACAAGTAACATCGAAGAGAGCATTCTGAATTTTTTAGCGGGCGGCACGTCCTGCTCTTTGATGCATTGGATGATTTCTCTGAAAATATTGCGCCCGGCGATCGCGACACACAAATATGAAGCCCCTGCCAGACGGATGGTCGGAAAGTTTTCAGGACGAAGGCGGAAAAAACGCCATGCGGATTTCTGAATAGCGCCATGAGGGTGGTTCCTCTTAAGCTTCCTGTAAATTACCCGGAGCCGACGGAGCTTTTTTTTGCTCTCATGATCCATTTCTTTCCTCGGGACTGCTAAAAGTCGTGCGCTTCCAAAGAAAAGCGATTCAACGGATTCCTCTCGATCCGCTTCCGGAGTTTCAGAACAACTTTCCATGACAAAGTTGAGCGGCAGATTCCGGGCAAGCTGAAGGAAAGGTTCCTGATTCTTACTGTATCCGAGCGCTTCTATGCAACCCTCATAGAGCAACTGTTCCCAGAGACGCTTTTCACGCGCTTCATACGGTGAGTAGTGAAGTTTTGGCGGGGGTAACTCTTCCGGATCGACACCGAACGGAATTATGCCGTATCTCTGTCGCGGCTCTTTGAAACTCCGGCGCTGGTTCTCAATCAATTCATGCAGTCTCTCGTCAAATCTCCTGATCTTCAACTCAATCCGTCTCATTCCGAGCTTGCAAATCCATGCTCTTATGAGCGAAGAATTCTCCCGCAGCTGCGGAGAGAAGGACAGCCCCGCGCACGACGGCTCATGACTATCATACTCAGCAGCCCGGCACCGGAGAAGCGGATGGGTCGGCTCAAAGTAGCGATTGAGGATAAGAAGAGGAATTACCCTGCCGCTCTGCGTGGCAGGGAAAGAATTCTTTAGATCATTCTGCCAGATGACGTGGAGAATGACTGAATTGTACGCGGCATCATGATGATGCTTATGCTCGAACCATTCTTTATTCCGACGGTGAATCTCAACATCCCCCCTGTAAAGCATGCCGCCGATACGGATAACCGCATTGCGGAAGTCCGGTCCGCTGTCTGTATTTGGTTCTCCGGGGGTTATTATTTCCATCGGTTGGTTTTCATTCGTCAGAAGTCTGACCTCCCTCAGTTCTCTGCTCCTCCAGATCAGGCGCAGGGTGCTCTCCGGCACTAAACGCTCTACTTGTTTCCTCCCCATTGTTCCTCCCATTGATATTATTGATGAAGCTGACCTCCGCCATTAATCACAGGGCGATTTATCGTACTGCCTCCCTGTGAAAAGGTTTATTTCATAAAGTATTTTCCCCTGATCACGTTCATCCGATCACGATACGTTTGAGCCTCGGTGCGGCTGACCCTGCCGAAATCATTCTCGCCGGAGGCATAGATGATACCACGGCTGACATTGACAATCGCCAGGTCTCCCCGTTTTGTGCATCCGTACCGGACAGTCTTTTCCAGATCACCCTGCTGGGCGCCGACGCCCGGTATAAGTAACGGCATCTCCCTCGCGATGGAACGAATCCGTTGTAATTCGCGGGGGTGTGTTGCCCCCACGACGAGACCGATATTGTTTTTCGTATTCCATTTTTTCGCACGCCTAACGACGTGCTCGTAGAGCGGCTTCCCTCCGCACGGCAGGTACTGGAAATCCTTTGCGCCCCGATTTGATGTGAGGGCGAGAAGGAATATACCATGCTCATCGCTTTGCAGAAACGGATCGACGGAATCTTTTCCCATGTACGGGTTTACCGTTGCAGCATCAAATTTCCAATCTCCGAAGAGTATTTTTACGTAGTGCTCAGCCGTATTACCGATATCGCCCCGCTTACCATCGCCGATGGTCACAATCTCAGGTGGAATGAGTTCGAGCGTTCTGCGGACCGTCTCGTAGCACTGTGTCCCCGCAGATTCGTAAAATGCAAGGTTTAGCTTATAGGCGCAGACGAGATCGCTTGTTGATTCGATTATGTGTCTGTTGAATTCAAGCTGGGGATTACTGGCGCCTCTGAGGTGGGCAGGGATTTTTGCAGTATCCGTATCAAGACCGATACAGAGGAGCGAATTATTTTTCTTTTGTATGGCTGCAAGTTTTTGAATGAACTTCATAGATCTTCTCTTTCTTAAAAGCAATTATTTTCAGCCACCGCGGCAACGCGTCTGCCCGCCGGCGATTTGTAAATCCCGTCGTTCATCATGAACCTACGTATTCTTTTAACCAATCAAAGACAGTCTTATGCCAGAACTCACTGTTTAGAGGTTTCAGAACTCCGTGCCCCTCATCGGGGAAATATACAAACTTCGACGGGATGCCCATGCGCTGAAGCGTCGTGAACAGCTGCATTGCTTCCGATACGGGCACTCTGTAGTCGAGTTCATTATGGATGATGAGCATCGGTGTCCGATACTTTATAAGATTTTTCGCATACGCGTGGGGAGAATATTTATCGTATTCCTCTTTTGCGTCCCACGGAGTTCCGCCATGTTCCCATTCATCGAACCAGACTTCATCCGTTGTTCCGTACATGGAATAGAAATTGTAGACTCCCGCATGCGTGATAATCGTCCGGAACTTGTCGGTGTGAGTCGCAAACCAGTTCATCATATAACCACCGTAAGAGGCGCCGGCAGCAGCCATCCGTTTGGTATCGACGTAAGGAAGGTTCTCGGCATACTCTACACCGTTCATCAGATCCTGGTATACTTTTCCGCCCCAATCGCCGCTTATTTCAGCGAGAAACTTTTGTCCGAATCCGGAAGATCCGCGGGGATTCGGTGCAAGAATAACGTATCCCTGCGCAGCCCATAGCTGGGCATTCCATCGATAGTGCCAGCCGTTTTCCCATGCACCCTGTGGACCACCGTGTACGAGAAGGACGAGAGGATATTTTTTATCCGGTGAAAAGCCGGGTGGCGTAATGAGCCATGCCTGGACGGGAGTTTCTCCTGCCCCTTTATAAGTAATACTTACCGCCTCATTCATACCGATGTTCTGAAAGAGCTGGTCATTGATATGCGTGATGGCTTTAACGTTTTTGCCATCCGAAGATGCTGAAAATATTTCAACGGGTCGAGAGAGTGTGTGTCTGCTGAAGCATATTATTCTCCCGTCTGCCGATACATTTACATCGCTGTTCATGCCCCCTTCGATTATTTTCGCAATTTTTTTATCCTTCACCCTGACAGAAAAAATTTGCTGCTGGGCATTTTCTTCCGATGTGAGGTAGATCTGCGTACTGCGGGCATCCCACAGGAATGGTCCGACCGAGGCATCGAACTGTTCGGTAAGACTCACATGCGTTTTCAGCTTACGATCATAGAGCATTAATTCCCACTTGTCGGCTTCAAATCCCGGACGCCTCTGAGCGCGATAGGCAATGTAGCGCCCGTCATTCGAGTAGCGGGGAAATCCGTCTGCGGCAGGATTAACGGTGAGCTGAGATACTGTCCCGTCGAGGGAAACTGTGAATATATCGTGATTGGTATTCCACGCTTCATTCTCTGAAGGGGGTGTTGTGTAGGCAATTTCTTTACCGTCCGGTGAAAACGCGAAATCGTCTCCGGCCGAAAAAGTTGATGAGGTCGGAACAGCATCCCGGCCGCCGGGCGTATAATCATGCGGATCGCTTCCGTCGAGAGAAATGACAAATATATGCTGACGTTTTTCATCGACCCATGTGTTCCAGTGGCGGTAGAGCAGTTTCGTCATAACTCGTGCCTGGATCCTGCTTTTCGCCTTCTCTTCATCTTTTTTTCTGTTCAACTCGTTGCTTTCTGAGTAAGGCTTGTCCGAGAACTCCGGATAGACCGATGACACGAAAGCGATGGATTTACCTGAAGGTGACCACACGGGAGCTGAGGCGCCTGTCGAGATATGAGTAAGCTGTCTTGCTTCGCTGCCGTCAACATCAATGAGCCAGATCTGTGGTTCACCCGAGCGATTTGATTCAAAAGCGACTGTTTTACTGTTCGGCGACCATTGGGGATGGACATCACTGGCCGGGTTTGTAGTCAGTCTACGCGGTTCTCCGCCTGCCGCCGGGAGGAGATAGATGTCCCTGCTCATCGCATTGGTTTCCTTCTTTACATCAGTTATGACGAAAGCGATCCATTTCCCGTCCGGTGAAAGCTGTACATCGCTCACCCGCCTGATACGAAACAGGTCGTCAATTTCCAGCGACCGTTTGCCCTGCGCACTGATGCCGGAATTATTTAGTGCAACAATGATACTGCAAGCTGCGAAAAGGAGTAGACATCTTAATAATCGATTGTTCATAGATTCCTCATAGATTCATGTGGAGGTTAAAATTATTCATATTGCCCCCTTCATCCGCTGCGAAGTGGTTGTGCTCTTTTTTACAACGGGGTAAAAAAGCGTTAATGACCAACGGATTTTTCTCTTGTTGACCAGATTATCTGGTAAAAAATATTTTCTGATTACCGAGAGTTAGAATAACTCTCAGCTGATTGGTCTGTTTCGGGTATTCTCTGAGCTCGCCGGGTTTATATCACCATTTCTTCCATGATTGGCGCACCCGGAGAACACCATCGATGTTGTAACGATCTTTGATTTCCTTCAGGAGCGTTTTTGCCTCCTCCGGGGTTGCAAACATTCCCACCCACACAAGGTAGAGAAGATTTTTACCATCGAGTAGATTTTCATAGACATTTACGAGATATCCGTCTGCTGAAACTTTCCCCCTTAGGTTTTCCGCATTCTTTTTTACGGCGAAAGCGCCGATTTGAATCGCCCAAATTTGCCCCTGGTTTTTTGGGGGGATAGCTTTGTAAGTAAAGCTATCCGATGACAATCGCTCTTGCTGAAGATAGCCGGTTGTGATGTAGGGTGACTGAGGAAAATCCTGCTGAAGACGCTGGAGGCTCGCTTCCGCTTCACGGGGATCGCCAACACGCATATGGTACTCAAATAATCTCGCAAGGGCATCATCGGCCCATTCGCTCCGCGGGAAGCTGTCGGCTATAACATGAAAGCATTTTACCGATTCCTCCCCTTTTATGGCGACAAGTCCTTCTATATAAATCATCCCCGCTGCGTGCGGGAACTTTGTCTTCAGGTTGGGTAGTTTTGAGAGAACCTCCTCGCTCTTCCCTTCGGATATCATCCGGACGTATTCCACAATTTTTCGTTCA
Source organism: uncultured Chlorobiaceae bacterium (assembly GCA_964354485.1). Taxonomy (GTDB): domain Bacteria; phylum Bacteroidota; class Ignavibacteria; order UBA10030; family SZUA-254; genus CAYGXH01. Next base: position 30,718 of record CAYGZY010000139.1, read on the forward strand.
TATAATTGCGGATAAACAGACCCTCCGAAAAAAAAAGTAAAAAAAAGCACACAAAGCACCCCTCGCGGTATACGTTCCATCTCCTCTTCCTCAATTAGAACTTGTACCTTTATTCGGGGGAAGTTACTGTTTTTTTTCGCAATTGTCAAATTTTTATCAATTAAATTCTCAAGACTTAGCTACAATCACATACTATTTGACATTTTGTGTCATTTTTATATATTAGTGCCAGTGGATATTCGTTTAAATCATATAGAAGCGGGCTAATGACAAATTCATTAAGACAAATCTATCATTTCTTTGTGTAATTCGAGGCATTTGTGGCGAAAGAAACACAACCGTTAAATCCTGATTCTATCCGTGAAGCTTTTCGGCATTGTCTGCGGGAGGCAGATAAACTTATCCTTGAGGGAAAATTTGATCTTGCGAAGGCGCAGCTGATAGAGGCGAAAAAATTAGATTCCCGGAATCCATTCATTATCGCATTCGAGGAGCGAATATCGCTTTTTGAGAATAAAACATCACCTGCAAAGAAGCCTGCTTCTGGAGAAAAGCCGTCTGACGAAGCCATCGAGGAGGAAATTCAGGCTGAAGTAAAACCTATAGAGGAGGATGTCTCGCGGGAGATGCTGGAGCAAACCCTCCGCCAGCAGATCGAGAGCGAATACCGTACCCGCTTCACGCAGGAACTTCACAAAGCTGAAGAGCGTGCCACAAAGATTCTCCAGGATGAACGGGAAAAATTTGAAAAACAGCATGAAGTACTACGCGGAAAGTACGAACAGCAAATTACCGATGTGCGCAGTCAGGCAGAAATCGAATTTCAGAAGAAACTTGACGAAGAAATCCTGAAAGCTGAGGATCGACTTGATAATCAGCATCGTTCTGAGCTTGCATTCCTCGAAACGGAAATGAAGTCCCAGCTTACCAAGCAGTACGAAGAAGAAATGGCGAATATGCGGGAGCGATTAAAGAAGGAGCAGCAGGAACTTTTGGAGCGGGAGCGCGCAACATTCGACGAGCGTGAGCAGATACTCAAATCGCAATTCAATGAAAAACTTCTGAGTGCGGTACGTAAGACCGAATCCGTCATGCGCGAGCAGGACCCGCAATCAAAACAGGCAGAGCAGGAACGTCTGGTTGAAGAATTGACCAAAGAGCATGATGAAAAGATTGCGCAGGAGCGTGACGCTCTGAGAGCCAAGTATGACGAGCTCCGCACGCAAGTCGACCAGATGCAGAGCCAGAAAGAACAGCAACTGAACGAAGAGGTGGAGCGGCGACTGCAGAAACAACTCGAGGATATTCGCAAAACTGAAACTGAGAAGTACGAACAAAAACGCTCAGCGCTTAGGCAGGAGCTGGAAGTAGAATACGCAAAGAAATTTGAGAAGGAACTTTCCAAGGAACGTCACCGTCTTGAGTCGGAAGCCGGCAGTACTTCGGAAGTTCAGAAAAAGCGACTGGAAGTGGAAATCGCCAACGCGGAGGAACGCCTGGCAAAACAGCACCGGGCTGAACTTGCAACAACAGAGGACAAGCTCAAGGCTCAGCTGCGCAAGCGGTATGAAATAGAGATGAATAAACTGCAGGAAGCGGCGGAAAAGGAACGCGATTCCATCCTTGCTGCAGAAAGAAAATCCTTTGAGGAGCGGGAAAGCAAACTCAAGGAGCAGTTCAACCGGAAACTCCTTGAGGGAATCCGGAAGACGGAGTCGGTAATTCGTGAGCAGAGCCTCAAGGAACAGAAAATGGAGCGCGAGAGAATCATTGAGGAGCTCACGAAAGAGCATGATAAGCGGCTGGCGCACGAGCGTGAACAACTGACGAAGCAGTACGACAGCCAGCGGGCAGAACTTGAAAAGGCGTACACCCAAAGACGAAATGAAATGAACACGGAAGTCGAACGCCACAAGCTCGAAGAGGCAGAAGCACTAAAGAAGACAGAGGAAGAAAAGCTTGAACAAAAGCGGGTTGCTATCCGTCAGGATCTGGAGCGGGAATACCGAAAGGCGCTTGAGGAACAAACCGCGGCAGAGCGTCGGCGTATTCAGGAGGAGGCGGAATCCACGATTGAAGCTGAGCGAAAGAAACTGGAGGAAGAGCACGCACAGCTAATGCAGAAACAAAACACCAAAATACAGAAAATCCGCACCGACCTCCGCAGCGAAATGGAGCAGGCTCTCCTCCGTCGGCTCGAGAAGATCGCGCACGAGTTCGATCACAAGATGGAGCTTCTCGGCGCAAAGATACCAAACACTACTGAGGGGCGAAGGGATTTCTACAAGACAAAAATGATACCGTGCTATGAGAGCGGACAACCCACAGTTGAAGACGCCCGAATGCTGATGCAGTTGAAGGAACTGCTCGAACTTACCTTCGACGAACACCTCATAGTGGAAACAGACGTACGGCTGGAACTCTACGCCAAAGCTGTTGAGAAGAAAATCATATCGGGAGACATTAACGTTCAAAACCGCGAGGAACTGAATAAGATCAAGCAAAAATTCAACATCACGGCCGAGGAAGCACAGATGCTCGAGCCATACATCCTCTCGTGCTACCAGCGGATAGCCACAAAGGGCCGGATATTCGTCGTTGATGACGATGAGGTTCTTCTGAAAACCCTTAAAAAAATCCTAACGGATGGAGGATACCAGGTATATACGGCCCTCGATATCGAATCATCCGTCGAGAAATTAAAAACCACGCCCGTCGATCTCATTCTCAGCGACATCAAATTCCCCGTGGGGGAACTCGACGGATTTAAGTTTTTCAGTATTGTTCAGGATCAGCTCCGGTTGAAAAATATCCCGTTCATTTTCATGAGCTCTCTATCAGACGGAGTTATCGTCAGATCGGGCGTTCAGCTCGGCGTCGACGATTACCTCACTAAACCCCTCGATGCGGATTTACTGCTTGCCGTTGTTGAGGGAAAACTGAAACGGTATCGCAACCTCACACATGAATAAATGATATTCAGTATTTCATATTTCTCCGTTTCTGTCGCATACTCAATCGCAAATTTTCTTCTCGCGCTCGTCATTATTTTAAAAACGCGGAAATACCAGATCGCTCACTTTTACTTCTTTCTGGTGAACTGTCTGATCGTTTTCGGCGCTATTCTTTTCCTGATGACAAAAACGCCTGATTCCAAATTTGCCCATACGTTGGAAAGTGTTAGCCTTTTTCTCTACGCTCTGTTTCCGTTTTTCTTCATCCACTTTATCACTCTCTTTGTTCGCAGCAAGGAAATCCTTAAATCAAAAAAGATACACTACGCCATCTACGTTGTCGGCCTCTTCTCGTATGCCGTACTGCTCATGGGATTTATCCCTAAACCGATTACATTTGAAAAAACGATCTCACAGAGCGGTTATATTTTCTACGTGACGTGGATGTCCGTTCTTTTCAGCATCGGCATTGCACTTCTTTTCGATATCTCACGGAATTTTCGCCAAAGGCTCTGGAAAGCTGATTTTATACTGGGTTCCTTTATAGTTTTACTTCTCATCCTTCCCGGCCCGTTTACCGAATCGATATTCTTCGGCGTCTTTAACTTTAGCGCCGAGTGGTATTTTTATCTCTGCACCTTTGCTCTACTTCTGGCCGTTTACTTCATCTTCCGGCACAAGATAAGCAGTAATCCTCTCTACGATTCGTTCAAAACCGCACTCAACGTCATGAATGATATTTTCATCATGATGGATGATGCCTTCAGGATAGAAGTGATCCGCGGGAAAACCGTCAGTGCGACACTGGGGTATAAGGAACAGGAACTCATCGGTGAACCGCTTCAGAAATTCATCGTACAAAAAGAATACCTCGACGAGTACAAGAACCTCGTGAAACGGAAAAAGATGCAGGAGACGAGCTTCGATGCAGATTTCATCTGCCGGGACGGTAAAAACTTCCCCATTAATTTTTCCTTTACTCCCCTCATTGTCCAGGACGAACTCGCCGGGTTTATCACCATCGGGCGCGATATGACGGAACGCAAACAACTGGAGGAAGAACTGCGCCAGGCACAGAAGATGGAAAGCCTCGGAACGCTCGCGGGAGGCATTGCACACGATTTCAACAATATACTCCAGATCATGCTGGTTAATACGTCAAGTATGAAGCGCCTGGCACCGAACGACGAGAAAGTAACGCAGATTATTGACATCAACACAAGCGCGATCAAACGCGGATCGAAACTTGTCCAGCAAATCCTGATGTTCGCAAGGAAGAGCGAACCGCAGTTCACACCGCTCGATATGACCGTCATCATCGAAGACATTATAAAATTTCTCTCAGGGACGTTTTCGAAGAATATAAGGTTCACCGTGGGAATGGATCAGCAGTTACCTCACATACTCGGAGACGCCAACCACATCAATCAGGTGTTCATGAATCTCTGCGTGAACGCGCGCGATGCGATGGACGGCAACGGGGCTCTCTCGTTCAAGGGAACAACCCTGATGGGATGGGAACTGCAGAAACGATTCTCGGCAGCAAAAGAGGAGCGGTACATCTGTATCAGTGTAACGGATACCGGTCACGGTATGGATGAACAGACACGCCACCGCATATTCGAACCGTTCTTCACTACGAAGGAACTGGGTAAAGGAACAGGACTGGGTCTCGCCGTCGTTCACGGCATCATAACGAATCACAAGGGATTCATAGACGTCAAGAGCGATATCGGACTGGGAACAACATTCTATATTTATTTCCCTGTTGCAGTCGATTCCCAAAAAACACTCGA
>CAYGZY010000140.1:0-7103 GCA_964354485.1 uncultured Chlorobiaceae bacterium
TGAGAAGGTGATGGATGATTTTTACATTCCATTCAGGGACTCTCTCGAACGTGCATCAAAGAAAACCGCTTCCATCAAGAAATCGCTGCAGCAGACTACCGATGAGAAATGTGAGGTGTGCGAAAAACCGATGATCATCAAGTGGGGACGGAACGGAAAATTCATGGCGTGCAGCGGATACCCGGGTTGCAAGAGTACCAAACCGCTTCCCGAGGACCAGGAAAAAATCCAGCACGCGACAGGCCAGAAGTGCGAACTCTGCGGCGGCGAGATGGTCGTAAGGGCAAGCCGCTTCGGCACCTTCCTCGGGTGTGCAAATTATCCGAAGTGCAACAATACAAAACCGATCTCCTTGGGTATGAAGTGCCCGAAATGCAAGGAAGGAGACGTCATCGAGCGAAAAACAAAACGAAAGAGGATTTTCTACGGATGTTCCCGTTATCCGGCGTGTGATTTTGCTTCATGGGACAAACCGTACGATCAGCCTTGCGATACGTGCGGTTCGCCGTTCATGACATTGAAGTACTCGGAGAAGCGCGGCGAATATCTGAGATGTCCCTCATGCAAGAGCGAAACGGTGAAACCGGAAGTCAGCGCTGCATTATAGAATGATCAGGTACATCGAAACATTCCTTGAATACCTCGAGAAGGAGAAAAACTATTCGAGGAACACGATCGTTTCTTACGAGGGCGATCTGCTGCAGTTCAATACATTCCTCTCACGGCATTTTGGCGATACCTCATTCACCCCATCCATGATCGATCACGTGACAATACGCCTCTTCCTCGGCGAACTTCTGGAAGAAAAGAAATCGAAGCGTAGCATCGCCCGCAAGCTTGCGTCTATCCGTTCGTTCCTGAAGTACCTCGTCAGAAAAGAAGTCTTGGAGCGAAATGCGGGTATATACGTTGCAACACCAAAACTTCACAAGAAATTGCCCGTTTTTCTGGATGAGTCCGCTGTCAACCGAATGATGGATTTGCCGGATACCTCGACACCGGACGGATTGAGGGACAGAGCAGTCCTGGAGGTACTGTACGGAACGGGCATCCGCATGGGTGAACTAATCCAATTGAAACTAGAAAGCGTCGACATCGTAAAAAATGTGATGAAGGTGGTTGGAAAAGGAAACAAACAAAGAATTGTCCCGGTGGGGAGCAAAGCCCGGGCGGCAATACAAAATTACCTCATGAGACGGAATGAACTGCTCGGACGGGGCAACGCAAAGGAAAGCGAGGCACGGATATTCCTTTCATACCGTGGTAAACCTCTTTACCCCCGGGGTGTCTATAATATTGTGACAAAATATATCGGAAGAATTGCAGAAATCGAAAAAAAGAGTCCGCACGTTCTCCGCCATACATTTGCCACACATATGCTGAACAGAGGCGCGGACCTCCGCGCAGTCAAGGAATTACTCGGTCATGAAAGTTTATCGACAACCCAGCTGTACACACATGTAACGATAGAGCGTCTGAAAAAAATATACGAACAGGCACATCCAAAAGCTGAATGATTACTATCCGGAGGATATTATGCATATACATTTTACCGCACGAAGATTTAAAGCTCACGAAAGCGTAAGAGACCACGCGATAGATTCGGTAAAACGCCTGGATAAATTTTATGACGGAATTGTCCGTGGCGATGTCATCCTGAGTTACGAAAGAACTTTGAACAGCCTGAAAACCGCGGAGATCAATCTCCATGTTTATGGCACAGTCCTTTTTGCGAAAGAAAAATCAGAAGATTTTCATAAGTCGATCGATGTCGCGGTTGAAAAGCTTGAAAGACAGCTTGAAAAATACAAGATGAGACTGCGAAAAAAGAATAAAAAGCAATTGCGAAAAGTCAAGGAAACAACAGTAAAAGGTGAAGAGGAATGAGCCACATAAATGTAAAAGAGAATCGTAAAGAGAGTATAACGGTCGGATTCCTCTACGAGAGCAACAAAGAACGGCTGAAGCTGATCCCTCTGACTGGTGATTCAGGTTTTACAAAACAGATCAAGGATAAGAACCTTCACCGCCCCGGTCTTGCACTCGCCGGCTATGTGCAGCTTTTTCGCTTTGACAGGGTTCAGATATGCGGTAATACAGAAATACAATACCTGAAAGACCTGAAACCCGAGCAGCGGGAAGCTGCAATAAAGCGGATATTTGAGTTCAACATGCCTTGCTTTATCGTAACGAATGATAACGTCATAGACGATCTGTTCATTACGATGGCAAAATCACGGGATGTGGCTGTTTTCAGGACTCTTTTCGAGACCACGAAGTTCGTATATTTCCTCAGCGATTTCCTGGACGACCAGTTTTCGCCGCAGACGATTGTTCATGGTTCGTTCGTCGATGTGTATGGAATTGGTCTCCTCCTTATCGGCCCCTCGGGCATCGGAAAGAGTGAAATTGCACTTGATCTTGTCGAGAGGGGACACCGGCTCGTCGCCGATGATGTTGTCATGATCACCCGGAAGGGAGAAGGGATCCTCATGGGCGCCGGGACCGATCTTGTCAAGCATTTCATGGAAATTCGCGGACTCGGCTTGATCGACGTCCGCAGTACATTCGGAATACGCGCAATCCGCTTCCAAAAAAGAGTTGAAATTGTCGTCGAGTTAATGGACTGGAAGCCAACGGTGGATTATACCCGGACCGGCCTGGACGATAGCGGAATATCCATAATGGATGTTCAGATACAGCACATAGAATTGCCTATTTTTCCGGGGAAAAATGTCACGGTTATCTGTGAAGTGATAGCGTTGAATTATTTGTTAAAACACTACGGTTATGATGCCGCAAAGGAATTCGCAAAAAGGCTGGAAGTGGTCATTTCTGAGAAAAACAAACAGCATGACCAGCGGGCTATCGACTATTTTGAGCACGACTTTGAGTAAAATGTGATATAAAGAAAAAAATGCTTGACAAACATTCAAATATTGTTTACTTTTGAGCCATTATGTTCGAAAGAAAACGCAACATATCGTTTTTCTATATTGATAATTTGCTCGAAATGCGTCAAATTCGAGGATTTCGATTAAAAGTCTTAGTCGCAATCCTCGGCGGCGTCCTTCTCTGTTTAGGCACAATCTTAACTATCAATTTTATTTACTACAATTTTCTCGGGCTTGGTCACACCCAACTCGAGTCCCTCATTGAAGAAAATCGCTATCTGCATGAGAAGCTGACTGAAATGACTGGGAAATACCAGAATCTGGAGCAGGCCGTCAGTGATCTGAACATGCAGGGTGATCAATTGCGATTACTCGTTGATCTTCCACGCATAGATGAAGATACGAAAGGTGCCGGCATCGGGGGTGGTCTGTATGACTATGAAATTCCATCGGGATCCGACAGCACGATAGAACTCTTTCGGACGACAGAACGGTTGATGAAGGAATTGACAAGTCAGATAAACGTACAGAAGCAGAGTTATAAGGAAATTCTACAGAAGACGGAATATAATGAAGGGTACTTTAAAGCCATGCCGGCGATAAAACCAATGGACGGGTATTACTCGAATCACGGCTTTGGAGTCAGAATACACCCAATCCTGGGAACTCGGAAAGTTCACCTGGGGTTGGATATTGTAAATGACGTTGGTACGCCAATATATAGCGCAGGCGATGGAGTCGTCCAGATGTCCGGACAGAGCGGGGGTGGACTCGGAATTGCCGTCGTGATCAATCACGGGTACGGGTATCAGACGGTGTATGCCCACCTCTCGAAAGTTTTTGTACACGCCGGTCAAAAAGTTCAGCGTGGTGATCTGATAGCAAAGAGTGGGAAATCCGGATTAGTTACAGGCCCGCATCTTCACTATGAAGTCAGAAAACATGGTGTAAGTCAAAATCCTATGGATTACTTTTTTGACGATGTTAGAGCGGAGGATTACCGAAAAATCGGCGATCAGGGATAAAACCGTAACGATATCGCGGAGAAGATACAATCTTTAGGGAAATTCAAGAATGATTTGGACAATGGATTTAGCCTCTTATCTCGATGACGCTCCCTGGCCTGCAACGAAGGAAGAGCTGATTGATTTTGCTCTTCGTACGGGAGCGCCTCAGGAGATCATCGAGAATCTTCAGGAGTTAGATGATACCGACGAACCGTATGAAAGCATGGAAGAAATCTGGCCCGACTATCCTACGGAGAGCGATTTCTTCTTCGAAGATGAAAACGAATATTGACATCGAAACAGTTGCATTGTAATAAAATTCCTTATAGTACAGAAACCCATCCGGCTTGCCGTCCGGATGGGTTTTTTATTCTCTTGCTGGTTCACCTGCTCTTCTTCATGCCGCTCTATGTGAACGGTCAGGTAGGTGAATTCGCCGGCGAAAATAAATTGGAGGTCGAAGAACTCCTCTTCCGCGGCAATTCTTCCTTCGATAAGGATATACTTACAGATATTATCCGTACGAAAGAAACTCCGGGCGGTGTATCGCAATTCTTCTTCAGAACGCTCGGCGATAAGTTCGGCGGAAAACCGGAATACTTCGATCCGGTTACGTCGGATGAGGATGTCGAATTACTGGGGGAGTTTTACAAGAGAAACGGATTTTTCAATACGCAGATTTCGACATCGGTCTCTGTCGATTCACTGGATTCAACGGTCACGCTTCTCTTTTCCATCGTTGAGGGAAAACAATCATTTATCGACAGCGTATATTACGGCGGATTTGATTCATTATCCGTGAATCTGCGGACGTTACTTTTCAAGGACTCGCTCATTACACGCGGCATCGCTTACGTGGATTCAAAAGTTTCCGGAGAGGTGTACCGTCTCCTTGATATACTTGCAAACAACGGTTACCCCACGGCAAAACTTGACGAGGAGAAGTCAGGTGCGTTCAGGTTCCTTTCGTCGGACAATTTCCTAATCAGGCTGGTATTCGTTCCAGGCGCTCTCTATCGGTTCGGAGAAATAGCAGTCGCTACCGATCCGCCGCGGAGTGATATTACGGATAACCTCTCCCTCCGGCATCTCGATTTTACAGCCGGGGAGATATACAGTAATGAAAAAATTGTATCAAGCGAGAGAAATCTTAACCGCCTCGGTCTCTTTGAAACTGCCCGAATCGATCATCCTATCACTCCCGATTCCTCGCAGGGCGGTATCGTACCCATTGAAATACGGCTAAGGCCCCGCACGCGCAATGAGCTGTCGCCTGAACTAATCGTTTCGGATGAAGGAGGGTTTTTCAACATCGGTACGGGAGTAGAGTATACAAATAGAAATTTCTTCGGCGATGCAAGGACGTTTACCGCTCATACACGCATACGAACCCAGGACATTCACCGCTGGAGTTTCAGGAATGTTTTTCAGGGCAAGGGACTGCGCGATAACAGTGTGAAGGGCGCAGTCGAGTTGCAGCTCCAGGTCATCCAACCCTATCTCTTTTCGAGGAAGTTGAGCGGATCCTGGACATCAACGATCGGTGTTGAAAAACAGGAGACCTACATCTTATCCATCCTCAGGAATAAAATAGGCCTGAGTAATCGGTTTGCAGCATACACATACGGGTTTTTCGACTGGACGCTGGAACGCGTGAGTCCTGAAATTCTTCAGGATACTCTGGCAACACAGGCGCTTCTCAACGTTCTCAGACAGGAAGACCAGCGTCAGTTCAACTCCATACTCACACTGACAATGCAGCGCGATAAAACCAACGATTTCTTTTCACCAACGGCGGGATTTTTTCACAGTATATCTTTAGAGGAGTCGGGCATCCTCCCAATGCTCCTGCGTAACGATCGTACGGAATTGCCCTTCACGCAGTACTATAAAATAACGCTGTTGGGCAGATGGTACAAAGATCTGACGATGAGGCGCTTCAATATCATGGCTTGGAAGTTGAAATCGGGGTATCAGGACAAATACGGCGAGAGTAAGAGAACTCCCGTAAGTATTCCGCTGAACAGAAGGTTCTTCGGAGGGGGAAGCGGCAGCGTCCGCGGGTGGAGTGCACGTACGCTCGGCGCGATGTCCGATGAACGAATTCAGTTCGGCGGTAACTTTGTCTTTGAAGGAAGCCTCGAAATGCGCGTGAGCCACTTCGGCGGATATGGGCAGCTGGGATTCATCAAATTGGAAAACATCGTGGGCGTGTACTTCCTCGATTTCGGTAACGTTTGGAGCGATATTAAGGATGTTCGAATACGTGATATTGCGGTCGCGGCTGGCATCGGCATACGTTACGAGACTTTTTTCGGACCGTTCAGAATCGATTACGGGATCCGTCTCTACGATCCCAAGGGGATAGACGGCCGGTACACGGTCTTTCAGAAACGTTTAATTGGAGAAGTTTTGGGAAGAGGAATCTTTCATTTTGGCATAGGTCACGCTTTCTAATTTATGAGCTGGAAATCAATCATCGGTCAGTCGAGAATCAAACAACTACTCATGACTTCGCTGGAGCATGGGAGACTGGCTCACGCCTATCTGTTCGTCGGGGAAGCGGGATTAGGGAAGTATCCGACCGCTCTCGAACTCGCAAAATGTGTAAACTGTCAGCAATCGCCATTTGACGCATGCGACACTTGCCCGAGCTGTGCCAGGGTGAAAGAACTTCAGCATCCCAATCTCAGCCTGGTTTTTCCGCTCCCTGTCGGAAAATATGAAAAATCTAATGATCCGCCGCTTTCAAAGCTGTCGGACGCGGATATCAGCGCACTGAAGCAAGAGTTAAAACTGAAAGCGGAAAATCCGTATCACCAGATTCGGCTAGAGAGAGCATCCGAGATCAAGGTGAACAGTATCCGTGAAATCCGACGTCAGGCTGCGTTCAAGTCGTTTGACACAGGACGAAAAGTATTCATTATCCTTGATGCCGAAAAAATGAACGAAGAGTCGTCCAACGCATTTCTGAAAACTTTGGAAGAACCAACACCCGATACGCTTTTTATCCTTCTCACAACAAGGCAGGAGGCGCTCCTTCCTACAATCGTATCGCGTTGTCAGGTAATCAGATTCGATCAATTGAGCGAAAAGGATCTCGGAGATGCGTTGGTTAGCCGGCATCATATACCATATGACGATGCCGTTGCAGCGGCACGTCTCGCTGATGGAAATATTTTACGAGCATTTCAGTATATCA
>CAYGZY010000141.1:0-4283 GCA_964354485.1 uncultured Chlorobiaceae bacterium
GTTGACGAAAAGGAGAGCTACTCTGCAAATTGCGTGCATATTAATAATAGTATCATATTACCTAAAGGATTCGCTAAAGCGAGAGCAATGATTGAAAATGCCGGTTTTTCCATTATGGAAGTTGATGTGTGGGAATTTAGAAAACTTGATGGCGGAGTAAGTTGCCTGTCCTTGAGGTTTTAAATTATTCCAAGTATATTAAGTGGCAGTTCGATAATCTATTTTATCAATTGTATGTTATGGAGAGGGAACTATGCCATACAATCTGAAATTAATACCGAAGAGCGACTATCTGTACGCCACCGTTCAGGGCGACAATAGTCCTGCTGATGTCCAGCAATACCTTCTGGAGGTCCAACACGCTTGTGAGATCCACGACTGCAGAAAGGTCCTGATCGAAGAAAACCTTCGGGGGCCTACGATTGGTACTTTTGATATCTTCGATGTTGTCACAAAACTGAGTCAGGATGCGGCACGTGCGAAACTCAAGATCGCATATGTAAGTGTGACCCGTAGACATGATATGAGCGCGATGCGCTTTGCTGAAAGCGCAGCACGTAACCGCAGTGTAAACATAAGAATGTTTTTCAATTTCAAAGAGGCTGAAGATTGGCTACTGACGGGTGGACAGATTGACCGCCCCGTTAAGGGATAATGGTTCCGCTCCACTTCTTCTTATCATAATAGTAGATTACAGCCCTACTTGTTCAACCCAAACCGTAATGCCATCTCCCAAACGACTGAAGTCGTTTAGTCGAGTGGGCGCAGAGTGCGCAAAGGACGCAGAAAGATTATGGCCGAACTCAGATTCTATACATTGGAAGGGCTTACCCGCAGGTTTGCATTAGCAATTATTTTTCCGTACGATTCAAAATCATTTTTTAATGTACTCTATCGCTAAAAGATACATACTTAGAATTTCATTACACTACACTTTTTTGCAGTATCTATCTGTTACAATAATTACATTGCCCATAATCCTGAGGACATGTTGAATGGGCAATCCGCTTTTTGCAAAGAAACCGTTGAGTCTTCTTCTCGAGGAGATGAAGGGAGAAAATCGCCTCCGGCGCGTTCTCGGTCCGGTGACACTCACAAGTTTAGGGGTGGGGGCTATCATCGGTACCGGTATTTTCGTTTTGACCGGTGTTGCGGCACACGATAAAGCCGGACCGGGTCTGATTCTATCGTTCGTCCTGGCAGGCATTGCATGTATCTTTGCCGCACTCTGCTATGCAGAGTTCGCATCAATGGCGCCGGTAGCCGGCTCCGCATACACATATGCGTATGCCACACTCGGAGAACTTTTTGCGTGGATTATTGGATGGGATTTGGTTCTGGAGTATGCAGTCGGATCCTCGACGGTCGCCCACGGTTGGTCTGCCCACTTTCAGGATTTACTGAAGAGTTTCGGTGTGATTATTCCAAGGCAATTTTCGCAAGCGCCATTCGACTTCGACCCCGAAGCGGGTAAGTTTTTTACAACGGGGGCTTTCCTTGATGTCCCTGCTATTATCATTACGGCCATTGTCACGGTGATTCTTGTCAAAGGGATACGGGAAAGCGCCCGCTTTAATGCCACAATGGTTATCATAAAACTGGTGATCGTTCTCTTTGTCATCGCGGTTGGAGCATTTTACATTAATCCGGATAACTGGAAACCATTCGCACCCTTTGGTTATACCGGCATCAGCTTTTTCGGGCATACGCTGTTCGGACAGACCGGAACCGGAGGAGCTCCTTTAGGCGTGCTTGCCGGAGCTGCAATCATCTTTTTCGCTTATATCGGTTTTGATTCTGTCTCAACTCATGCCGAAGAAGCCAAACGTCCTAAGCGCGATGTTCCAATCGGTATCATCGCATCATTAATCATTTGCACCGTTCTGTACATTGCTGTATCCGCTGTTCTCACCGGGATGGTTCGCTACGATCAGATCGATATAAATGCACCGGTTGCCGTGGCATTCGCTCAGCACGGTCTTGCCTGGGCACAGCGTCTGATCGACATCGGAGCTATCACCGGTATTACTTCAGTCCTCCTCGTCATGATGCTCAGTCAGCCAAGAGTACTACTCGCGATGGCGCGCGACGGTTTGGTGCCTGAAAGCATATTCGGGGCAGTTCACCCCAAGTATCGAACGCCCTGGAAGTCGACTATCGTCACCGGTTGCTTCGTAGCAACATTATCCGCGTTTCTTCCATTACGAATTCTTGCAGAACTTACAAACATAGGTACTCTATTGGCATTCGTTATTGTTTGTGCCGCGGTGCTCATCATGCGGAGAACAAATCCCGATGCCGAACGACCGTTCAGAGCGCCATTTGTTCCTTTCGTTCCCATCATGGGGATAATAACCTGTTTAATCCTTATGTTTTCGTTACCTGTTGAAAACTGGTGGCGACTTTTTATCTGGCTGTTGCTGGGATTCATTATTTATTTTTCATACGGTAGAAGACACAGTGTCATGGCGCGGATGCGTGCCGGTGGAGCTGCTGGAAAGTAATTCTCTGTGGATTACCGATAGGTTGCTTAAGTCATAAATCTGGTGGAAATTCGTTAGGATCAGGGGAGTAATGTGATCCGGAAATAACCTATTTCTCGGGGGGAGTCTCGTCTGTGAGGCCATCATAAAACTTGCCTTGAAATCGTCCAAAAGGATTGATTCTGTGATGTTTACAGGAGATTTGACAATCCTATAAAATCTACATACCTTTATGCATCATATCAGCTGGATAATGATGGTAGGGGAAATCATATCTCATTATAGTATCCTTAAAAACTGGGTAAAAGCGGTGTACCCGCCTTCTTTTTAGTGGTGGATATTACGCCACAGGCGTGGACGTAAATCCCGGCCTGCTTAGTGGCGGGGGATGAATTAAACGAAGAGGAATAAAAATGATCGGTCATACCATATTACATTACCCTCACTCCTGCTAGACCGATGGCGGGCTGGCTATAATGGGGCTGACTAAAAAGTAATTATTACGGTCATTGCGAATCCGCTTTAGCGGATGAAGCAATCTGACTCTTTAATATTTACTAATTTTATCGGATTGCCGCGTCTCCCGCTCTTCGAGCGGGATCCTCGCAAAGACTTTTTGCTTACTTAGTAGACAATTCCATGTTCCGCTTCGCTTTACAATCGGAACATGGAGAGGGTAGTGAAGGAAACGAATGATGCTTGGGCAGATGATTTCACATTATAGGATTCTTGAGAAATTAGGTGAAGGGGATCCGCCATCCTTTTGGCGGAGGTGTGAACTATGATAGGCCAGACAATTTCGCACTATCGCATTATCGAGAAGCTGGGGGAGGGAGGCATGGGCGTCGTCTATAAAGCCCACGACACCACGCTCGACCGCACTGTCGCCTTGAAATTCCTTCCACACTATCTCACAACTGATCAGGCAGAGAAGGAACGCTTCTATCATGAAGCTAAAGCTGCTGCTGCGCTCACCCACGCGAACATCGCTGTTGTCTACGAAATCGGTGAGTACGAGGGCCAGTTGTTCCTTGCAATGGAGTACGTCGAGGGGAGGACGCTGAAACAGCTTGTGGCAGAGGGCGAGGAGGCGCTGTCCATGAAGCGAGTCCTAGACATTGCCATCCAAATCTGTGATGGACTTGCGGCAGCGCACGAGAAGGGCATTGTCCATCGCGACATCAAATCGGACAACATCATAGTCACGCTGAAGGGACAGGCGAAGATTACTGACTTCGGGCTTGCCAAACTCAAGGGTGCGACGAAGTTAACGAAAGCAGGCTCGACGCTGGGAACTGCTGCGTACATGTCGCCGGAACAGGCACAGGGGGAAGAAGTCGATCATCGTTCAGACATCTTCTCGTTCGGTGTCGTCCTCTACGAATTTTTAACGGGCAAGCTGCCGTTCCGGAGCGAGCATCAGGCAGCGCTGATGTACTCTCTCATCAATGAACAACCGCAACCCGTCGCCCGGTTCAATGAAAAGGTCTCACCGGAGATCGAACACATCGTTTCCAAAGCGCTCGCCAAAAATAGAGACGAACGATACCAGCATGTCGATGACTTGCTGGCTGATCTGAAATCGGTCCGAAGACAACTCGAATCAACAGCAATCACTACAAAATCAACTTCACCCTACAGAGTATTGAAAATCCATTGGTACGTGTACGCAAGTGTCGGAATTCTTATAATCATACTCATTCTTAGCAAAATATCCTTTTTCACTCCGACAGAAAAACCAATCACATCAGTTGCCGTTCTTCCGTTCCAAAATTTCTCAAAAGATACAGAGCAAGAGTA
>CAYGZY010000142.1:0-1845 GCA_964354485.1 uncultured Chlorobiaceae bacterium
CTTCGCGAGTTGAATATATGGATAGGTATGTTCTTCTCTATGGCCGGGAGCATGGTATTGGGATGAAGGACCTTTGCACCGAAGTATGACAGTTCATAAGCTTCTTCGAAAGTAAGCACTTTTACTTTTTTTGGATTCGTAACAACTCTCGGATCCGCGGTTAGGACCCCGTCCACATCGGTCCATATCTGAATATCATCCGCTTTGAGGAGCGATCCGATAATCGATGCTGAGTAATCGGAACTTTCCCGACCCATAGTCGTCCTCCTCCCGGTCTGCGTGACTCCGATGAATCCCTGTGTGACCGGAACGGCATTGCGTGTCAACAGCGGTGTAACTATCGGTTGCAGACTTTTCTCAATCAATTCGAAGAGTGGTTGTGCGCGGGTATGACTGCCGTCAGTGATCATGAAGTCCTTTGTGTCGAGCCAGACGGCATCGACGTCGTTTTCCTGAAGGACTGCCGCCACAATCCTGGAGGAGAGCAGTTCGCCGTAGCAATAGAGGGAATCGAGTGTTCTAGGCGTCAGTTCCTTCAGAATATGGATACCATGCACGAGCGTTTTAAGCTCTGCATAAGCTGACTTAATAAATTCCATCACCATATTCCGACGGTCACCGGCAGAGATGAGCTCATCGGAAATCGATAGATGGCGATCAATTAAAGCCCGGATCACTTCAGCTGCTTCCTGTTCCCTGCCATCCGCCGCAATCTCCCCGGCACGTTCAAGAATGTTCGTGGCCTGAGCTATAGCCGATACCACTACCAGGGGGCGTTCTCCGAGGCGGGACTGGATTATTTTCACTACATTCAGGATCGACTTTGCGTCCTGCGTGGACGTACCTCCGAATTTCATGACGATCATAGTGAACCAAAGCTGTGATTGGTTGTATCAGTGAAATGTAAAATAATGAGATGTGAGTACCTCTCAAAAGGAGGATCAATTGCGGATTGGTTATTGATGTTTCTCCTCTCCTTCCTTTTTATGCAGGAATTTGTCCTTTCGCCTTTTATTTATGAGCGACACAAGGTAGATAAAAATCGCGAGAAGTACTCCGGCGATGATGAGGATGTTGATACCGAGAAAATAGATACCTTTCATAAGCGCTCTTCATAGAAAATACCTCCGCAATTCTTATTCCTGCAAAAATTATTTACCGGTTACTATATATCCGGCCGCGATGATACAAAAAAATACTCCAAACATTGTAAGGCCCGCTGACTGGCGGCCGGCGATTACCTCTTCTGATCTTCAGTTTGTGAATATTCGTCGAGAAATGCAACAGCCCGTCGTAAATGCGGGATAACGATGGAACCGCCCACAGTCAGCGCCACGCTGAATATTTCAAAGAATTCTTCCTCTGTAATCCCCAGGTCCTTGCACTGCATAATGTGGTACGAAACGCAGTCGTCACACCGTAAAACCATAGAGGCAACGAGGCCGAGCATTTCTTTCGTTTTCGGATCGAGTGCACCGGCTTCGTAAGTGAGCGTATCGACGCCTAAAAAGCGCTTGATCGCCCGGTTATCGGTCCGAAGAATCCGCTCGTTCATTCGTTTACGGAATACCTGAAAATCATCGATCCGCTTACTCATGCAACATCCATCGTAATATATTGTTTATCATGAAGTTCTATATAATTATCGGTATACGGAATGGAATAGGTTAAATGGTCCAGACTCGGATGGTTCTCAAAGTACGGATCCGCATTTTTCCATGAGCGGAGAGTTAGCATATTATTTGTGCAGAAATTAACGCTCGTATGTAATGTGGAGCTGAAGGGAATCGGACCCTCGACCTCTTGAATGCCATTCAAGCGCTCTCCCAACTGAGCTACAGCCCC
>CAYGZY010000143.1:0-6487 GCA_964354485.1 uncultured Chlorobiaceae bacterium
GACCTCCGGGCCGACCGCCAGCCGGAATTCACGCAAATCGATGTGGAAATGTCGTTTGCCGATGAATCGGATGTCATGAGCGTCACTGAAGGGCTGATGGTGCGCTTCTTCAGAGAACTCAAAGGAGTGGAAATAACAACGCCGTTTCCGAGGATTCTCTACAAAGAAGCTATGGAAAACTACGGGTCCGACAAACCCGATACGCGTTTCGGTATCCAACTTCATTCGATTTCCGACGTATGCACAAACACTCAATTCAGGATTTTTAGTGAAACAGTGCAAAAGGGTGGTGTTGTCGCGGGACTTACGGCTCCGGCTTGCGCCTCCTTTTCGCGCAGTCAGATAGACGGACTCACAGATTTTGTTAAAAAGCTCGGCGCCGGCGGACTGGTCTGGATCCGTGTCAGCGACGGTAAGATGGAATCTCCGGTAGAAAAATTTCTCGGGCAGGACGTACTCCGGAAAATCGCAGAGAGAATGGATGCGCACGACGGCGACCTCGTTCTCATGATTTCCGATGCATGGTCAAAAGCGTATACGATACTCGGAGCGCTCCGCCTCGAAATCGGACGTCGGCTTAATGTGATCGATGAAGGCAAGGATCATCTGCTCTGGGTTACGGATTTTCCGATGTTCGAATACGATGACACGGAAAAGAGGTATGTGGCAGTTCATCATCCTTTCACGTCGCCGAACCTCGATGATATACCTCTGATAGACAAAGAACCGTCCAAAGCGCGTGCACGCGCCTATGATCTCGTCCTGAACGGCAATGAAATCGCAGGCGGAAGCATACGGATACACGACCGGTCGCTCCAGACGTCAGTTTTCAAACTCCTCGGCATCGACGAAAAAGAGGCGAGAGAGAAATTCGGTTTTCTCCTCGACGCGTTCCGCTACGGAGCGCCCCCTCACGGCGGTATTGCATTCGGCTTTGACAGAATCTGCATGATCCTTGCGGGGGAAAAATCGATCAGGGATGTTATTGCATTTCCAAAAACAACAAGCGCCATGTCTCTCATGGACAATTCACCATCGCACGTTGATCCTGTCCAGCTGAAAGACCTGCACATCAAAATCACAGATGAATAATTTGTTCAGAAGGACAATTCCATGTTCAGCGATTTTAAGGACAGACTAAACGAACTGCAGACGAAATTAATGAGTCTCCGGGGGTATCTTTGACATTGATGTCAAGGAGCAGGAGATAAATAAGCTCGAAACGAAAACTCACGCGCCCGAATTCTGGAATGACAATGTAGCAGCACAGAAAACCATGCAGGCGCTTAACCAGATGAAATCCTGGGTGGATAAATGGAATTCCGTACACCGCGAACTCAATGATGCCAAAGCTCTCTGTGAATTGGCGGCAGAGACTTCAGAAGAGTCAATGACTGCTGAACTTGATGCAGAAGTAAACCGGATTGAAGGCGATCTTGCCGAATTGGAATTCCGGAACATGCTCAGCGGAGAAGATGATGAGAAGAATTGTATTCTCACAATACATGCAGGCGCCGGCGGGACGGAAGCGCAGGACTGGGCAGAAATGCTCATGCGCATGTATCTCAGGTGGTGCGAAAGGAAAGGTTTCAAAACTTTCCTACTCGATGAGACGGCAGGTGAAGGCGCAGGTATCAAGAGCGCCGATATCGAAGTGCAGGGACAGTACGCTTATGGATACCTGAAAGCCGAGTCGGGTGTCCATCGACTGGTTAGAATTTCGCCGTTCGATGCCAATGCGAGACGGCATACATCATTTGCATCGATATTTGTGTATCCGGAAGTAGAAGACGATGTAGAAATTGAAATCAATCCTGCCGATCTCGAATTTGCGTCCTATAGATCGGGCGGAAAAGGAGGGCAGAACGTCAACAAGGTTGAAACCGCAGTCCGCATCAAACACATTCCCAGCGGTATTATTGTCGCATGCCAGCAGGAACGCTCGCAGTTTCAGAACCGTGAACGCGCAATGAAGATGCTCAAGTCGCGCCTCTACCAGCAGAAAAAGGAAGAAGAGGCCGCCAGACTTTCAGCCATCGAGAGCACTAAGAAAAAAATTGAATGGGGAAGCCAGATACGTTCGTACGTGTTTCATCCGTACAATCTCGTTAAGGACCATCGGACGGATATCGAAACAAGTAACACGCAGGCGGTCATGGATGGCGCGATCGACAATTTTATAAAAGCATTTCTCCTCATGTATGGACAGAAGGTGTGATAAAATTAAGATTTTCTCTTCACTTTCTATGAGAGCACAAAACACACCCTCGCGGGTAAATCTCCCATCATGAAAACATCCTTCTTCATCGCAAAACGGTATATCGAAACTCAACGGAAAAGCGGCTTCCTTTCATTTATCACACTCATTGCAATTGCGGGTGTAACTCTCGGAACAGCCGCACTCATCATCACGCTTTCCATACTAGATGGCTTCGAAAGAGAAATCAGAGAAAAAGTAATTTCCTTTACGTCGCATATTGAAGTCCACGGTTATCAGAATCAGCCGCTCGGCAATGCAGGCGGATCCATGGAAAAGGTGAAAAACGAAGTTCCCGGGGTTGTCAGCATTACCCCCTTTGCCGCCCGTGAGTGTCTGATACGGTCAAGGACTGAAGTCGACGGCGTTTTCCTTAAAGGAATCGAGAGGGAAGGTGAAATGCTGTTATCGAAAAGGTATCTCATGGAGGGTAAATTTTCTCTCGAAGGGGAAAATGCACTGCCCGGCATCGTCATAGGCAGACGCCTCGCTCTTCGTCTTAACAGCGCTGTGGGGGATACGCTCGTTCTGTTTGCTGTTCCGGGTGAACGCTTGGTCCCCGGACAACCGATTGTTCAAAAATTTGTTCTTACAGGTACATACGAGTCGGGTATGGCCGAATTCGATGATGTGTATGCATACGCGCCTCTCCGCCAAACGCAGAAGCTGTTGGGACTCGGTTCCATGGTATCGGGGTATGAGGTGTATGTGGATGACGTATCTAAATCCGAACAGATTGCAGAAAAAATTCAGAAACTTCTCGGTTACCCTCACTCTGCAAGAACGGTTTTCAGGATGTACCGGAATCTCTTTTCGTGGATTGAGCTACAGCAAAAAATGTCGCCTATTATGCTCAGTCTTATCATTATCGTTGCTACATTCAATATCATCGGCACACTGCTGATGTTCGTCCTTGAGAAAACGCGTGCGGTCGGTATTTTGAAGGCGCTTGGAGCCGGTCCGCGGCTCATCAGGCGAATATTTCTGTTCCAGGGGCTCTTCATCGCAACAGTCGGTATCGGATTGGGTAATATCCTCGCGTTCCTACTCTGCTGGCTGCAAAAAAATATGCATCTTATTTCAATCCCTTCCGACATTTACTACATGGATAGTGTCCCGATTTCAATGGATGTGGAAAATTTTGTTATTGTGTCGGTGATCGCGTTCGTACTTTGCATGGCTACGACCATGATACCGACGCGATTGGCTGCGAAACTTGATACCGTAGCAGCGCTGAGGTTCGGATGATCACACCGGTGGAATTTTTCATTGCCAGACGGTACCTCAGGGCGAAGAGAAAGATCCGTTTCATTAATGTCATCAGTTATATATCGATCATAGGAATAGCCATCGGTGTAGCGGCGCTTCTCGTTGCTCTCTCGGTCTTTAACGGATTCAGCGGCGTCGTTACGTCTGTTCTCATCGGATTTGATCCGCATTTACGTATAGAGAAAAAAGGTGGTTTTGGTCCGGAGGAATATACACAAGCAGTTGAACATATTCAGAAAACCGGGGATGTCCATGCCTTCGCGCCGTTTGTTTCTGGTAAAGCAATGCTCTCGTCGGGATCGTTCAATCGGGTGGTGTATCTAAAGGGAATGGATCAGGCAGATGTAGGAGAGGTGACGGGACTGAAAAACCGGTTGGTTCTTGGTGAGATTGCATTCCGTGATTCTTCCGGTTTGCCGGGCATCGTTATCGGTCTGACGCTCGCCGACCGGCTTGCAGCGGTGGCAGGGAACGATATCATTGTCTATAGTCCGCAGGCAATCCAGACCGCATTTACCGGCATCAGTATGCCCGGAGGAATGAAGTTCCGTGTTACGGGAATCTACGAATCGAATAATAAGGAATACGACGGAAGCTATGCATTCATTTCACTGGGCGATGCCCGGGTAGTTTTCGACGCTCAGAACCGGTTGGACGGTATCGAAGTGAGACTTCAAGACTACAAGCGATCGGAAGAGTTTAAAGATAAACTGCTCCGGAGCGTTCCGGCCGGGACGGTCGTATCGACATGGTTTGATCTGCACAAGAGTCTCTATACGGTGATGAGAATTGAACGATGGACAGGTTATGTCCTCCTTAGCTTGATCATACTTGTGGCGACATTCAATATGCTTGGCTCGCTTACCATGGGCGTTATTGAAAAGGAACGCGATATCAGCGTTCTGCAGGCAATGGGGATGACGAGGAAGAATATTTCCCGGCTGTTCATGACCGAGGGATTGTTTCTCGGTATTGTTGGAACGATTGCGGGAATTGCCATCGGTATTGTGGTTCTGTACCTGCAGATGGAATACAATATCTTTCCTCTCGATACGACGGTATACATCATCCCCGCAATACCCGTTGAAATTCGCTGGAGTGATTTTCTTTTGATTGGATGTTCTTCGGTCGGATTATCGTGGCTGGCAGCGTGGTATCCCGCGCACCGCGCAGCTGCGATTGCCCCGGCAAAAGGATTACGGTGGGAATAACATGGAAACAAAGATAATTACAGGCAGTAACATTCATAAGAATTTTTCTCTCGACCGGAAAGGAGGACAGCTCCTTCAGGTTCTCAGAGGGATCGATATCGCCGTCGTTAAGGGAGAGATGATCGCGATCGTCGGCGCTTCGGGGTCGGGGAAAAGTACACTGCTACACGTATTGGGAGGTTTGGACAGACCCTCTGAGGGAAAAGTACTTTGGAAGGAGAGCGATATTTCAGCGCTGACCGATGAAGAGATTGCGAAACGGCGGCGTACGATGATCGGCTTTGTTTTTCAGTTTCACAACCTGCTTCCCGAATTCAGCGCTGTTGAAAATGTAATGATTCCCATGATGATCGCCGGCGAGGGAAGCGGTAAAGCTCGGGCTCGCGCAGAAGTATTGCTGAACAAGGTTGGATTGGGCGATCGGAAAGATCACAGACCGTCTGAACTTTCAGGCGGTGAGTTGCAGCGTGTTGCGGTCGTGCGGGCGCTCGCGAACGAACCGGAAATTCTATTTGCCGACGAACCGACCGGCAACCTCGATTCCGAAAACAGCGAGCACCTCATCGAGTTATTCATAGACTTAAACAGGAAGGATGGTCAGACGATCGTCGTTGTAACTCACAGCGAACAATTTTTTCGGAGAGCTCACCGGATTCTGAAAATGACTGATGGAAGACTATCTGCCATTTGAGAAATTAGAGCTATTTTAGTACATTAAATATTATTTCATTACGGACAGGAAATCACCATGGCAAAGAAAGTCATAAAAAAAGGAAAGACAGACGTTATCTTTCCGCTTGAAAAAGAGAATTACATTATTCTGGGTATCGGATTGGTCGTCATTATCCTCGGATATATAGCGCTGTCCGGGAATACGGTTGAGGGATTCTCACAACTGACTGTCGCACCAATCCTCCTGGTCATTGGTTATTGTGTAATCATTCCGTTCGGAATAATGTACCGGAGGAAACAAAAAGCTCCGGATGCAAGGAAGCCGATTGAACCGGTAAAGGAGGGATGAGCGTTCAGGCTTGGAGAACTTTTATCACAACATGGAGAAGTTCTTCAGGATCGTACGGTTTTGAGATGTAATCCTTCGCTCCGAGTTTTACGCATTCGATGGCTGTGGGAACATCATCGATTGCTGAGAGCATGATGACATGGGGGTACTTGTTATTTTTTTTCATCTCTTTTAAAACGTCCATACCTCCCATCTTCGGCATCTTCACATCAAGCAGGACGATATCATACTCGTTTCCTTTGATCTTTTCAAGCGCCTCGTCACCGTCCGTCGCAGTATCGACATGGAAATCCTCCATTTCGAACTGTTCTTTCAGGCTCAAGCGCAGATCAGGATTATCATCGACACAGAGCATTTTCATATGAGCGGGCATGGCTACCTAAAGTTGATTTGAAATTCATTTTTTATTAAAAAGAATGTACGAAAGCATCTGCGCAATGTCAACGAGGGTGTGCGCTTAACTCACATCGCCCGGCTCCCCGTGTTGCCTCATAATAAAAGGTAACCGTAGAGGAGGACAAGGTAGCGATTGATTTTGTAGGATTCCACTGTTGTTTTTTTGTTCATGATTATTTGTTATTGATCCTTCCTTGGTGATACCTCTGTAGGGGTTGCAGATGCTCTTTCCGGGAGCGTTGCAATTTAGTGTTTTTGGAATGGTTGTTAGAAGCGACATGCGTAAAATCAAGACCTGATGTTCCAGAGAAAGCACAACACCGGTAGCCTCCT
>CAYGZY010000144.1:0-5549 GCA_964354485.1 uncultured Chlorobiaceae bacterium
ATTCGCACGATAGTCGCTCCTTCTTCTATAGCCACTTCATAATCATTCGTCATACCCATCGAGAGGACAGGTAGTTGGATACCCTGCGCCTGCAGAGTATCCCTCAGCTGCCGGAGCCGGGCAAACGTAGGTCTCGATTCTTCCGGATCTGCCGCAAGCGGAGCCATAGTCATCAGCCCTTTCACGGATATATTCGGCAGATCTTTCAATTCCCGCAGTAAATCAGGAGCGGAACCGACATCGACCCCGAACTTAGACTCCTCCCCGCTCGTATTGACTTCGATGAGGACCGGCAGAGTCCGTTTACACCGTGCCATCCGTTTCGAGAGTTCCCGTCCAAGGTTCAGTGAATCGACCGAATGAACCATCGAAATCCAGTCTGCAATGTACTTTACCTTATTTGTCTGCAGGTGCCCGATAAAATGCCATCGGATCCGGTCATCCCCGAACCCCGCGCGTTTATCGCATATCTGCTGGACATAGTTTTCACCGAGATCGAAGACACCTGCCGCTACAACCTCACGGATAATATCACTCCCGACCATTTTTGTTACAGCGATTAGGGTGATCTCACCGGGATCTCGATCGGCACGAATACATGCGTCGGCTATCCGATGACGAATATTTTCAACGTTTTGGGCTATCATTACGTCATCAAGATTATAAATATACCGTAATTTTGTTAAAAAAACAACGAAACGTTGTGCTCCGTCAAAGATGCATACTTGACTTATGTCTTATTTTTTGTTTAATTTTCATATGAACATAATATCTCTATGATGGATAACTTTTACTTTGACGATTTCGACGACGATCGCGATGAACCGAACGGTGGCGGTGAAAATTCCGATGAGGAAATCCGCAAACTCTCCGAGCAGTTCAAATCCAATCCCAACAGCGCGATAAGTCCCGAAGCCCTTGAGGAGATTGTCAATTACTGTTTCGAGAAACAGAAATATGAGGACGCTCTCCACTTCGTCAATCTCCTCCTGGAGCACTTACCATACAGCGGAGAGGCTCTCCAGAAAAAAGGTAATATCCTCAATCATATCCAGCGGTTTCCCGAAGCGCTGGAATGTTTCAACCGCGCACTGCAGTTCAATCCGGTCGATTCCGAGCTGTACATAGGCCGTGGATTTTCTCTCGATAATCTCGGGCGTTATGAAGAAGCGCTCGATTCATTCAACCGTGCTCTGGAGATAGAGAACGGTAATGAAGATGCCCTCTTCGGGAAAGCGCTTACGTATGAAAAAACAAACCGCTACGAAGCGGCGGCTTCAATTTTTAAATCGATACTTGCACGAAGTCCGTGGCACAAAGAGGCGCTCTATGAATTAGGATTCTGCTACGACTGTCTCGATCGGTTTTCAGAAGCTCTCGAATGCTACGAGATGCACCTCAATCTGGATCCGTTCAACTACAACGCATGGTATAACCGGGGCATCGTACTGAACCGTATGACGCTCTATGCAAAAGCAATCGACAGCTACGATCTGGCGCTTGCCCTGAAGGACGATTTTGCTACGGCATGGTACAATAAAGGGAACGCGTATGCAAACATGGGACGCCTCCACGACGCAGTAACGGCATACCAGGAAACGCTCAGGATCGATCACCGGGACGTTCCCGCTTGGCATAATCTCGGAAATGCATACGAGGAACTCGGAGAGCACAAGAAAGCAATAAAATGTTTTGTGCAGGCGCTGCAGATCGATCCGAAACATCACGAATCGTTCTTCGGGAGGGGAAGCTGTTACTACTCTCTAGGCGATTACAGGAGAGCATACAACGACTACAACCGCGCCATCGCTCTGTGCAGAAATTACCCGGAAGTATGGCATGCGAAGGCAGACGCGGCATACAACCTCGGCAAGTGGCGTGAAGCGTTATACAGCTACAAGGTTACGGTCAGAATGGACCCGTACAATCTCGATGCATGGTTTGATCTCGGTGAGACAGCGCTGGAGTACGGATATTTCCAGGAAGCGCTGAAAGCTTTTAATAAATGTATCGATCTTCATCCAACATGGGCTGACGCGTACTACAACCGGGCGAAAGTATTGTTTCTTCAGAAAAAAACATTCGACGCCCTTGAATCACTCAAGACGTCCTTTTTTCTCGATCCCGAGATGAGAAAAGAATTTGAACGTGAATTTCCCGGCATACACTCCATTAAAAACTTTACACGACTCTTAAAAAAATAATGTGAACTCAGAATATTCACCGCATCACTTTCTGTGCCGGACGGGGAGAGCGCTGGCAGCATGAACCCTGAACTAAAAAACAAATACACAAAACTCCAGTCAATACTCCGAGACCTCCGGAGTGTCGTCATAGGATTCTCAGGCGGAGTCGACAGTTCCCTTCTCCTCAAAGTTGCCTTCGATGTTCTAGGTGAGAAGGCAATTGCGGTAATCGGAAAATCAGAGACGTATCCCCGACAGGAGTACCGTGAAGCGGTTACGCTCGCCGAGCTGATAGGCGTCTGCCCGATCGAAGTCGTCACGAAAGAAATTGAAAATCCCCTCTACAGTAAAAATCCCACCGATCGTTGTTATCACTGTAAAACGGAACTCTTCGGCAAATTAAGCGCCATCGCCAGAGAGAAAGGACTCAGGTGGGTGGTTGACGGTTCTATCATCGATGACCTCGGCGATTTCCGTCCGGGTATGAAGGCAAAAGATGAACAGCATGTCCGATCTCCCCTTCTCGAAGCAGGTCTGTCAAAAAAGGACGTTCGGGAATTATCAAGAGAGCTCGGCCTGCCGAACTGGGACAAGCCGTCATTTGCGTGTCTCTCCTCACGCTTTCCGTACGGATATGAGATCACGCGGGAGGCGCTCGGAAGAATCGACAGGGCAGAAACGTATCTGCGAGAACGCGGCTTCAAGCACCTCAGAGTACGCAATCACGATGAAAAAACCGCCCGCATCGAGGTAGGAACCGAGGAGATGCACCGGCTAATGGATGCCGCCGTACGGTCTGAACTCGTTTCTTTCCTGAAAGAAATCGGTTTTACATACGTAACTCTCGACCTCCAGGGGTATCGGACCGGGTCCATGAATGAAACGCTCTCTCTGCCCCTTAAAACAGACAGACATTCCGGAGATTCCGGTCAATGAGAGAAACTTTGCTTTTATCGCACGTGTTTTATATTATGAATGGCGCGATTCAACAATCCCCCACGGAGTACTCATGACACGGGCAATAATATCACTCTGTTCCCTTTTCCTCTGGATTACAATCCACTTTCCCGCCTCCGCTCAAGAATCACTCTTCGGGAAGAATAAAGTTCAGTACAAAGAATTCGACTGGTTTTTCCTGCAGACAAATCACTTCGATATCTATTTCACCAACGGCGGCGACTACATCGCGCAGTTTACAGCCAATGTGGCCGAATCGGCATACACATCGATCAGTAAATCATTCCGCTACCAGATCAGTCAGCGCGTACCGATCATGGTTTACAACTCACACAACGATTTTCAGCAAACGAATATTGTGAGTCAGTACATGGAGGAAGGGATTGGAGGCGTCACGGAACTGTTCAAGAATCGTGTCGTCGTGCCTTTTGAGGGAGATTATAAAAAATTCCGACATGTCATCCACCATGAGCTTGTCCATGCCGTTATTAACGACATGTTCTACGGCGGATCGATTCAGTCTATTATCTCCAACAACATCACGCTTCAATTGCCGCTCTGGTTCAACGAAGGACTCAGCGAGTATGAGGCTCTGACATGGGATACAAATTCAGACATGTTCATGCGGGATGCGACGATCCACGAATACCTCCCGTCGATTAATCAGCTGTACGGATATTTTGCATATCGCGGAGGGCAATCGGTATGGTACTACATCGCGGCTAAATACGGAGAGCAGAAAATCTCCGAAATTCTGAACAGGATAAAGGGTTCCCGGAGCGTTGAGCAGGGTTTTCGCAGTGCAATCGGTCTGACTGTTGAAGAATTATCGGAGCGGTGGCAGAAAGAACAAAAAGTGATGTACTGGCCCGATATCGCAAAGAGGAAGGAACCTTCGGATTATGCAAGGAAGCTTACCGATCATACTAAAGACGGGAGCTTCTATAATACGAGTCCGACAATCTCGCCGCAGGGCGACAAGATTGCATTTATTTCCAACAGGGACGAATACTTCGATGTCTTCATCATGGATGCTGTGGAAGGGAAAATTCTGGAAAAGGCGGTCAAGGGCCAGCGAACTCCCGACTTCGAAGAGCTCCACCTTCTCACACCTGGTATGAGCTGGTCACCGGACGGCAAGGCGATCGCCCTGGCGGCGAAGAGCGGACGGGAAGATGCGATTTTTATCATCGACATCGGCACGGGAGATGAGGAAAAGCTGGAGTTCGGCCTCGAGGGCATATTCGAAGTCGATTGGTCCGCCGATACGCGGGATTCCGGCAAGGGGCGCGGAATTCTTGCATTCATCGGCATGCGCGACAGCAAATCGGATCTCTTCACGTATGACCTCGATTCCGGCGTGCTCACAAACCTCACAGACGATATTTTCAGCGATTCCGATCCATCATGGTCGGCAGACGGCAGATCCATCTACTTCTCGTCCGACCGGCGGGATAACATCGTACCGCGTCTGGTCTCTACCCGGTTTAAAATGCATAATCATGATTTCCGACAGCTTGATATTTACCGGCTTGATATCGCCACGCAAAAGATCACACGCCTGACAGGTCTACCCATGAGTGATGAGACGTCGCCGGTCTGTGCATCCGACGGAAAGCACCTCCTCTTCATTTCCGATATGAACGGCATCAACAATATCTATGTTCACCAACTCGACAGCAATAAAACTTTTCCGCTGACGAATTCCCTCAGCGGCGTCTATCAGTTGTCACTCTCCCGTGATGTATCAAAACTTGTGTTCAGCTCCCTCCATAAAGCCGGATTCGATATGTTCCTCATGCGAAATCCACTTGAGGGAATATCCGACACTTCAGCGCTCGAACCGACAGAATATTTCCGGCGCCTCACTATGAGAGAAGATACCACGGGAAAGGCGGCTCCCCGTGAGATGGAATATCAATTACGGGAGCATGTCACCATTCGCCTTAAAGAATCCGACTCTACCAGGACCTCCGGCGAGGGTCAGTCCACGGATTACACTAAATTCGTCTTCAAAAATCTGCGGCAGGAGAAAACGGGCAGAAAGCCGGACACCACACAAATTACTGCGATCACCGATAATCTCGACGAGGAGGGTAACTATAAGGTCAACAATTACAAGCTGAATTTTTCTCCGGACATCATCTACGGAAATGCAGGATACAACACGTTCTGGGGCGTGCAGGGCTCCACGATCATGGCATTCAGCGATATGCTGGGGGATCACCAAATTTTTGTTTTCCTTGACATGATCATCGATCTGAAAAACAGCGATTATGCGTTCGCGTATCTTTACCTCCCGAAGAGAATCGATTACGGTATTCAGGGATTCCACAGCGTACGATTTCTGAATATTGAGGATGTCTACGGTAATATTTTCTACTACCGGTTCAGGAATTACGGCGC
>CAYGZY010000145.1:0-4780 GCA_964354485.1 uncultured Chlorobiaceae bacterium
GTCGTCGTAACCGGGCTTTCTTCCATTTCCGCAAGCGTCCGCTTGATTGCTTCATCCACCAGTTCTTTATCCACTTCCCGATATTTAAGCTTCCGTTTCTTTTTAGCTTTGCGCAGAAGGGTATCTTTTTCTTCAACCGGCGCCACAACTGAATCAGAATGGATACGTTTCTTTTTCTTTTTCCGTTTCTTCTTTTCTTCCTCTCCGGCAGGCTTGATTTCACCGGGAGTACCTCCCCTCTCAATCGCTTCGGCGGTCTTCTTTACTTTGTCGAGATCAATCTTTCCCTTGATCGTCAAACCCATCTTCGGTGTACGTCTTTCTAAGAAATCGATCCGCGGCTTGACCTTCTCTTTGGCATCTTCTTTGGTACGTATTTTTACTGCATCCTTAGCGGGAGTCTGTTCGGCGACAACTTGGGGGGGAGCTGCAGCTGCGTCTGATTCCTGTATAACTTCGGTTTCTGCATGAACTTTTGGCGCCTCGCCGCTCTTTGCGGAGATCTCCTCCTCTTTTTTCTTAGCTACAGGTATTTCCTCGGCAGAAACTGATACTTCGGCCGTGGGTTGCGACGGCTTTACTGCCGGTTCAACCGGGATTTCTTTACCGCTCTCTTCTGCTTCAACCGGTTTTTCTTCAGCTTTCTTCCTCTTCAGTGTCCGCGCTTTTAACGGTTCTTCTTTTAAAGCTGCGGCCTTTCCTTCGATTTTTTTCTTTGTCTCCCTGATGGTCTGGATTTTTTTCTGATGTTTCTCGGCAACTTCTCTGTCCTTTTTAAAGTGGGACATGATCTCATGCATCATCGCATCGTCGATGACTGACATGTGACTCTTTACTTCATATCCCTTCTTCCGGAGATATTCCATCAGCGTCTCGTGGGAGATGTTGATCTCCTTTGCAATCTGATAGATCTTCTTTTTGCCTTGAGGTTTATCGGTCATATTGTATTATATTCGATCGTCCGCTGTTACTTATTTTCTTTCTCTTCGGTATCTTCCTGAGTGTTATCAGACGACTTCGGCTCAGCCGCTGCAGATACTCTGCCGGCAAGTTCTTCCTCGTCGTTCTCTTCTTCGATCTCCGCTTCCTCCAATTCCTTCTGCATTATGACTTTAAATGTTTTAATCTTGTCTTCAGTCAATCCGTCGATTTCAAGCAGATCATCAACCGGCGCTTCGAGAACGCGGCGGATCGTCGTGTATCCCTCGTCAACCAAACGCTCGTAGAGCGGTATGCCGAGTTCTTCACGAAACTCTTCGAGATCCATATCATACTCTTCATCGCCGCCTTCCTTGACGAGATTAATCTGATAACCGGTGAGCTGAATTGCGAGGCGGATATTCTGACCGTTCCTCCCTATAGCGAGAGATGCCTGATCTTTATCGACAAGGATGGTCGCTGTTTTCGCTCCTTCATCGATAGTGATACTCTTAATTTTTGCCGGCGCGAGTGAGCGCTGGATGTAGACCGACGGATTATCTGAATAATTGATGACGTCTATATTTTCATTATTCAATTCCCGTACGATCGCGTGTATACGGACACCTTTCATGCCGACGCAGGCGCCTACGGCATCGATCCTGTCGTCGTGCGATTCAACCGCGACTTTTGAACGCTCGCCCGGTTCACGGACAACTCCCTTTATTTCGATAATACCGTCGTATATTTCGGGTATTTCAGTTTCGAAAAGTTTTGCGAGGAATTTCGGATCCGTGCGCGATATAATAACCATCGGGGAAATGGTGTTTTTCCTTACCTCTTTTACGATGGCACGAAGAGTCTCCCCTTTCCGGTATCGCTCTTTCTGTATCTGCTCGCTCTTCGGCAAGATCAATTCGTTTCGGTTATGGTTCACGAGAATATCACCTTTTCTTACCTGATAAATTTCTCCGACGATTATTTCACCGACCGAATTACTGTATTCTCCGTAGATTATTTCTTTTTCA
Source organism: uncultured Chlorobiaceae bacterium (assembly GCA_964354485.1). GTDB lineage: Bacteria > Bacteroidota > Ignavibacteria > UBA10030 > SZUA-254 > CAYGXH01. Next base: position 1,947 of record CAYGZY010000145.1, read on the forward strand.
ACCTCTTTAATTTTCTGGTTAAGGTTTTGTTTCGCGCTTACTATGAGCCTTCGACCGAAACTCTTCAGATCAACGACTTCTACAAAGTCGTCGCCGATATCCAGTTGTTCATCTGTTTTCTTTCGTACAGTTTTCAGGTCAATCTGGAGATTAGGATCGGTGATAGTTTCTACAATTTCCTTCTCAAGGTATATTTCGATATCTCCCTTGTCCATGTTCACAACTACATCAAAACGGGCTTCCTGTCCGTATTTTTTCCTGACCATCATAGCGAATACATCTTCAATGATACTCGCCAGCATATCCTTATCGATTCTTTTTTCCCGTACCATCTGGGAAAACGATTCAACAATTTCGTAATTCATTACTTCCTCTCAACCTGTATAAACATTATATATTCATAGCACCGTATGTACTTTTGCTTCTGCGATACTGTTAAATGGAATCACGCACCTGGCGCCGTTTTCTTCTTCAAGAGCGATTGAATCATCTGTTAAATCTTTCAGCGTTCCTTCAATTGTGCGAGGACTCTCGCCGCTTTGAAATTTCACCGATAAACACCGACCGATGTGTTTCTTGTATTGACGCAGGAATACCAAAGGCCGGTCTGTACCCGGTGAAGAGACAACAAGATAATACCGACCCTGTATGGTACGTTCAACCTCCAGACCCTTGCCAACCTCCCGGCTCATCAATGCGCAGAGTTCAGTCGTTATACCGGCATCATTATCAATAAATATTTCGATTGTTCTGCCATGCTGCGAACCGCGGACGGCGATGTCGATGAGAAAAGCATTGTGTGACCCGATAATGGGGGCCGCAATTTCAGCAATCCTTTTCTGGATGGACTTATGAAATCTGTTCATTTTCGCAGTTCTTTATTAACATTTTGTAAGAATCCAAAAAAAAAGTCCCGTAGGTGGGACTTTCCAAGAGGATGAAACAATATACAAATCCTTATCAAGAATAGCAAATTGATGATCTAATTTTTTAAAATTCCCTAAAAAATTAGCGAATATGCCAATATTTTTATTTTTCGAATGTATTTTTACGCTTTTTCGACCCTTCATAAATGCAGGATGCCAAATGATCGACTGTTATCCGTAAAATTCTAAGAAAGAAAAACATGGATATAGCATACCTGAAATTTTCATATTCATGATGGAATCAGATCGGTAAAATGAATTTTACACCATCACATAAACACTGTTTTGCAGATTTCTACTGCTTGTTCGACTTCCTCCATGCTGACATCGAGATGCATTACGGCACGAATTGATGATTGTCTTTCCGGCGTGAGAAGAAGACCTCTCGATTTCAATAAATCAAGAATTTCGGTTTGTGACCTGCCTGTTGCCGAAATATCGACGATAACCATATTGGTTTCGACCTCTCCGGGATTGATCGTGATACCTTTGAGATTCCGTATTCCCGAGAAGAATACCCGCGCTTTATCATGGTCTTCCCTCAACCTTTCGATATTATGATCGAGCGCATAGAGTGCAGCAGCAGCCAGTATCCCTGCCTGCCGCATCCCTCCCCCAAAAATCTTGCGGTACCGCAACGCCTGGTCGATGAATTTCTGATCACCTAGTATGAGCGATCCAACCGGTGCGCCTAATCCTTTTGAAAAACAGACCGATAGGGAATCGAAGCATATAGCATATTCTGCAAGCGGAATACCGGCAGCGACGCATGCATTCCACAAACGTGCACCGTCAAGATGCATTTTTATATTTTCGTTCAAGGCAAGATTCCGAACCCCTTTAATTTCTTCCAACGGTATTACAGACCCGCCTGAACGACCGTGAGTATTTTCGAAGCATATGAGTTTCGTCGACGGAAGGTAATATGCCCGAGGCCTGATAGCTTTTTTGATCTGCTCGGCGGTCATCCTCCCGCGAACACCGGCAATTGTAGTCATCTGCACACCGGAAAGGAGCGAGGGACCGGCAGTCTCGTAGACAAAGATATGCGAATCCTGCTCAACGATTATTTCATCTCCCGGATGAGTGTGAACCTTGATGCAAACTTCGTTACCCATCGTCCCGCTCGGGACGAAGAGCGACGCCTCTTTCTGAAATAGGTTACACATGCGTGCCTGTAATGCATTGACAGTCGGATCTTCTCCGAATACATCATCTCCAACCGGGGCTTCCATCATTGCCCGGCGCATGCCGGGAGAAGGTTTGGTTACCGTGTCGCTTCGAAGATCTATATATTTTAGACTCATAACCTTAATCTATTCCTTTTGCGGATGCAATAACGTTTTAATCAGAATCTCTGGTGCTCACATGGGAGCTATTCCGCATTACTCTTCTGTTGGATTGTGCGAATTTTGTTATAAAATATCCGTCCGAAAGAAGCCACGATGAAGACCAGTACAACGTAGAAACACAATTCACACAGCCAGTCACCCTTTCGTGTGTAAAAAGTAATTTCGCGTCTCGCTGTAACCGCGTGTTTGAGAAGAGTCTGAACATATAGAGATGTCTCCTCTATTGTCCTCCCGTAAGGGTCGATAAAACATGAAATACCGCCATTTGCGCACTGGATTACCCATCGTCTGTTCTCAACAGCACGTAAAACAGCGTACTGTTTGTGCTGATATGCACCTGATGTATTTCCCCACCAGCTGTCGTTTGTAACAATGCATAAAAATTCCGCGCCCTTGCGGACAAAATGTGCAACAAATGAAGGATAAATTGATTCGTAACATATCAGGGTTGAGAATTTTACTCTTTCTCCGTCAATTGTCCTCATAGTGAAAACCGTCGTATCTCTGCCTATCCCCCATCCGCCCAATCCGAAGTTCCACTGCATTGCGTTCAGGA
>CAYGZY010000146.1:0-5003 GCA_964354485.1 uncultured Chlorobiaceae bacterium
AATTGTCGTGTGAAAAGCATCGTATTTATGCCTCAAATCTTCATCTTCTCGGCTGCAATTTCATGCATCGGACAGGATGAACCATCAGTTTCTCTCACTGAGATTCTAAGCATCGGGGGGAAAGGGGAGTTTATCAGGGTAGAAGAAGTTGCATCGGACCGGCATGGAAATATTTATGTTACTGATGCGTACCGATACAGTGTGAAGAAATTCTCACCAACGGGTGTTCTGATAGGAGAGTATGGCAAACGGGGAAATGATCATGAGGATTTCGAATCGCCACCGTATAAAGTTATCTGCCATAACGAAACGCTGGCGATCGTCGCCAAAGGAACCGCGCGTGGTCAACTCTTTGCGGAGAATTTCACGTATGCCGGACAATTTTTACTGCCGGGCGCTATAACAGATATTATTTTCGATCGCCGAGGGCGGATCGTTGCGGGGATAATCCCGTACGATAGCAGCAAAAACCGGAGACTGTTTCTGATGGAAAAGTCCGGGAAGATTATTGCTTCTGTGCCTTCATATAAAAATGGGGAAGGACCGGCATTCGATATGATACATATATCGGCAGGCAGCGGAAATACAATCATCGTCGCATACCGGTTCACCAATACTGTCATTCTGTACACAGACGAACTGAAAATAATAAAAATTTTTACAGTACCGGTTTTACTTCCGGAGTCACCTTCCATCGCCGGTACTAGCGAGGAACTCGGAAAAATACCGCAGGGAGATCTGATTAAAGATATCGGCACGGATCTTGATGGAAACATTTTTATCCTGAGCGGAGACTACACCGACTCTCCCCACAGAGATGTTTATCTCTTTGATCCGGAAGGGAGATTCCTTACACGTTTTCAGTTACCACGGAAGAGCGGCATACTCTATATCGACAATCAGGGGAGCATGTACACAAGAGAGAATCAGCGCACCGTGGTGAAGAAGTACTGGATGACTTACCGTAAGTGTGGGAAGAGACAGCCGTGAAATCCAGAGTTCATTCCAAGATCGGGAAATTATTTACGCTTACAATAATGATGATCTGGCTTTCCAACGGGCAACCGCCATTCAGCGAACGAACAGATTTGCAGGCGATCATTGCCTCGCTTGATTCGTCTGCGGGTAGGGCACACTCTGACGGAAGAAAGATAATTTTCATGCTCCGGTTTATTGATTTCGGATGTCAGCCCTGCCTTCAGAATTTCTTTGAACTCTGTGATTCCCTCGGAACGATTCAGAGAAGATCCTTAACCATTCCCGTTTACCTCCTCTTTCTCAGAGATAAAACCGGCTCCGGGTACCAGCTGACGACAATGACGAAATGGGCAAGGTCGTGCGGTCTGCAATATCCAATAGCCCTTATATCTCAAAAGGTTTTTCATAATTACGGTATAGAACACTCGAGCGTTCTCATCATGAATAAAAATGGTACCATCGAAAACTGCGGAGAGATTCCGCTCTCACGAACTGCTTTCAAGTATATTATTCGGATGATCGACAGATGAAAAATGAATTGCACGCTCCGCTCATTGAACTTCGGCACGTCACGAAGGTTTACGGGAACGGTCCGCTACGGCGTTCGCACATCCGTGCCCTTGCCGATGTGTCTCTTGAGATACAGAAAGGAGAATTATTTGCGCTAATCGGACCGAATGGCGCAGGAAAATCGACGTGTATGAAAATTATTGCCGGAACTATCCATCCTACTTCCGGGCATATACGAATTATGAATAAATCCCTCGACGATATTTCCGTACGGGAACAGATCGGCTACCTCCCCGAGCAAATCCCCCTTCCGTTGCAGATGACGCCGCATCATTTCCTTTGCCTCATGGGACGCCTAAACGGCATGAGCGGATCAACTCTCTCGCATCGGATCAGGGAAGTTATGACACTCATTTACATGGATGAGTGGAAGAATGTCCCAATGAAAAAATTTTCTAAGGGGATGCTTCAAAAAATCGGATTTGCTCAGGCGATCCTGCACAAACCCCGCCAGCTGTTACTCGATGAACCGTCTGACGGACTTGATCCGCGGGGAAGGAAAGACATGAGGGAATTTCTCCGTACCTACCGCTCGGCCGGCAATACAATTCTCATCAACTCTCATCTCCTCTCAGAACTGGAGATGCTTGCAGACCGCCTTGCAATCATGAGTAAAGGAACGATAATAAAAACGGGAACTCTCGGGGAGTTCACATCGCAAAGAGAATACATAGAGATAAAGATTAATGGCGCTGTTCCGAAGTCGTTGGAGGATGAATTGCACCCATTCAGCATTTCTATCAGCGGAGATATAACGGCGATTGAATTGCCTGCATCGATTCGTCTCGGTCCCATCCTTGAACTTCTCTCTACCGCCGGCATCACGCCTGCTTCGGTAACTACAAGACGAAGCTCGCTTGAAGACGCATTCCTTTCTATGACTGAAGGAGGTAATCATAAGTGAAATTATTAGCATTAACCCTGCACACGATGAATGTAGCGCTTTCACAGAAGATCACAGCCGGTTTATTCGCAGCTATGGCGATCCTTCTTTTCATTATAATCTTTACCGTGCACATCGATTCTGGAGACGGGATCATTAATTCCATCAGCATCTATGGCAGCAGACCAATCTCCGGAGCTGATCTTCCGCACATACTTCCTCAGGTTGCCGAAACCTACACTGCGCTGTATTTTCTGGCAGCGATCGTGCTCAGTGTGATTGCGACTGCGCAGATTATACCCGAGGCAATCAACAACCGGACATTCATTCTCTACCTCTCGAAACCGATTTCGCGGAGATCCATTATTCTGGCCGTGTTCACAGGCGTTACAGCCGCAATTACACTTGTTCAGCTCATATTCGTAGTCAGCTTCTGGATCATTCTCACGGCAAAGACCGGCATTTGGAACTGGAACCTGCTTCTCTCAGCTGTTCCGATCATCGTGTCTTTCAGCGCTCTCTATGCACTTATGGTCTATATCGGAATTATCGGGAAGAGTACAGGTATGGTCACGGCTTTAGCACTAGCTCATGTTTTGCTGGTTTCACATCTGCTGAGCAGTCAGGAAGGTTATATGGTAGCCGTATTGGGAAGACCGGGTTATCAAATTTTCCGGAGCATTGTTCGCGCCGTTTTACCCGGGGTGCACGAATTGCAGGAAATGACATTCAGTATTATCATGTCACGATCGGCAGATGTGACGATTTTATTGTTATCACTGTTCCCTTGTACACTCTATCTGTGGTTATCTGTTCGTGCCTTTCGTCGGATGGACTTTTAGTTTGGGATGGCCATACGCTGGCCCGTGGGCGTGTAAGTCGGAATAGCATTCCGACTTACATATCACTGCATAACCTTACGAAGGATTGCAATGCTTGAGCAATGTAAACCTTCACAAGGTTGAAAATATTAAGATGCTTAGCCTTCAATACACCGATCTTGTCGATCATGCGGAGGCAGTTCAACAACAGGTTATCGATATAAACGTGTAGAATAAAGTTGTTGAGAGGAATAATGTTTCATCAGTAGAAGGAACCCTCTGTTGGGGTGGATTGTTAATACCATATAGAGTATTCCATGGAGAGAAATCAAATGTATCGTGTTATATTCTTCGTTCTATTTATCATTTATGCGGTCGTACATCAACCAATACTTGCACAGGAAAAGATGAAACTAAATAAGCTGACACCCGCCGAGGAGCGTGTAATCATCCACAAAGGGACCGAGAGGCCGTTTACCGGTAAGTATGCAAACAATAAGGAGAAAGGTGCATACATTTGCACGCAGTGCGACGCACCGCTCTACCGTTCTGATGACAAATTCGATTCTCACTGCGGCTGGCCAAGTTTTTATGATGAAGTAACGGGTGCAGTTAAGCGCATCCCAGATCCCGACGGGATGAGGACAGAGATTGTATGTGCACGGTGTGGCGCACACCTCGGGCATGTGTTTATTGGCGAACGATTCACATCCAAGAACACGCGGCATTGCGTCAACTCCATTTCGCTCAAATTCATACCGGCAGGAAAGAAGCAGGATAAATAATTTAGAGTGTCGCGTTCAGTACTCACTGCTCCCTCCTCTATGCTCTCCGCTCTAAGCTTTTTGTGCCGCTCCTCTGGAGCTAACGGTTTTGTTTGAACTTGTGCTATAAACCTTCCGCTCCTACGGAGCTGCTTTGACAAAGAAATATGATATTTAATGAAGTCACATAGGTTTACCCGCGTGTTCGATATTGGCTATGATTGGCGGGGACGAAATGTTTATAGCTCAAAGGAAAGAAATATACCAGCTCCGTCAGGAGCGACACTTCAACCCGTAGGTCTGATTTAGGAATCTTAATAGCACCTCGCTTCAGCGACGTAGCACTGATCGAGCAATTTCAATAACACCTCGCTTCAGCGAGGTGACTTTAAAGGAGAAGAACGTGAAACCGTTTTAACGGTTTCAATCATCGATGCATCCCCTTACCTCCAAACCATAACTGGTAATAAACTCTCCGTACTCATCGAGGAACGACTTCTCTCGATGGTGCTCTTCCTGAGTCGCAATGTAATGGGATACCTTATCAACTACAGATTCAGATACCGAGAAAGCTCCTTATCCCCTTCCCCAGGCAAACTTCGGATCTATGATTGAGTGCTGATTTATCCAATGGGATGAACTTCCTTTGAATAACTGAACAACTTCTTCTATTGAATATTTTGTGGGTAGGTCGATTAGCATGTGGAGATGGTCGGGATTGACGTAAACTACCTTGAGGTATATATTCTTCTCCTCAGCATACCTCTGACAGTAAGCCGCAAGTTGTATCCGTGCCTTGAAGTGGAGCAATCTTTCCCGTCGCAGTGTTCCCCAGATTAGATGTAACCAGCACCGTGAGTATAAATGCAAAGACATACATATCCTCCCTTCCGTATATGCATTGTTCTCTGGTATGGAAGCTGTTGAAACAGCTTCTTAAGTTTTTTCTTTGGTTCAATACACACCGATGAATCGGTGTGTTAATGA
>CAYGZY010000147.1:0-1529 GCA_964354485.1 uncultured Chlorobiaceae bacterium
GGATAAACACTCGTTTGGATTTGCGCCGTACCCGATAATATCGCCGAGGCAGACTATTTCCCGGATATTTTTGCTTTCGATAATTTCCAGCGTTCGTGTGAGAGCTTCGAGATTAGAATGAATGTCAGAAATAATTGCGATGCGCATAGTTCTTTAGGTTTTCTGTTGTTTTTTCTTTGCTGCCGGGAATAGGATATTGTTTAGAATAAGCCGGTATCCCGGTGAGTTTTTATGGAGTCTGAGATCGGTGGGTGGATCTCCGACAGCGTGTTGGTAATCTTCCGGGTCGTGCCCGCCGTAGAAAGTAAATGTCCCGCGTCCGTAATTGCCATGGACATACCGCACTTCCTGCGTCCCTTCCTTCTCGGCTAAAATGATGACCGACTTCTTAATGAGACTCTTTTTAAAATTTGTTGTCTGACCCATAAAGCCTTTGATGATGTTTGCATGAGATTGTGTCAGCATCGTCGGTACCGGATCATACTTGGCGGAGAATTCGAACAGGGTGAAATAATCGGTTTCCTGATTCACCATTGCCGGAGCGATGGGGCTGGGGGGAATGTCGATATCGGAATACTCGTAAACTAGAGGATTCTTTTCCAGCGTAAAATTTTCAAATGCGAGACACAATGAATAGTCAAGTTTTTTCTGTGCGTCAGGATCCGGGGGGTCACCGTCGTACATTACATCGCATATATCAACGTTCTCTGCGGCAAGGGCTATGTCGAACGCATCCGTTGCAGAGCACATAGCAAACATAAAACCGCCGACAGCGATGTATTCCTTTATTTTTCGGGATACCGCTTTTTTCATATCAGACACTTTTTTAAAGCCGAGCCGTCTAGCTTCCTTTTCGTACAGAGCCTGCTGTTCAACATACCATGGGGCTGCGGCGAAAGTGGCATAGAATTTTCCGTACTGTCCGGTAAAATCTTCATGATGCAGGTGAATCCAATCGTACTGAGGTAATTTATTATCCAGAACCTCGCTGTCCCACATTTTATCGTATGGTATCTCCGCGTACTCCATAACGAGAGTCACCGCATCATCCCATGGAACAAAATTAGGCGGTACATACACCGCAATCTTGGGCGCTTTCTCCAGACGGATTGCATCCATGTTGCTGTTTTCGTTACCCACTTCGGCGTAAATCTGCGCCGTCTGAGCTCCCGTGATTTCTTCAAAGGTCACGCCGCGAATTCTGCATTCCTGAACAAGAACGTCATGCCTTCCCATCATGAAGGAACCGGAACGGTAATTCAGAAGCCAGTCGACATCGATCGATCGCGTGAGAGCCCAGTAGGCAATCCCGTATGCTTTGAGGTGATCGGTCTGGCGGAGATCCATTGGGATTAAGATTTTCTGTGCCGATGCAGGCAATCCCAGAAATATGTAAAAAGAAACGAATATGACGACTCTTCGAAGCATTGACGCCTTATGAAAGCGGCAGGTCATATGTTGTCTCCCCTTAGATTGCGGATTCGCTTTCGTGCCTCGTTTGCAAAAACCGAACCTGCATATTTTTCCAG
>CAYGZY010000148.1:0-20976 GCA_964354485.1 uncultured Chlorobiaceae bacterium
GGTATTTTTTAACATGAAGTATTTCGACTATCGACTATTAATCATTCATACCAATATAAAATATTGTACCATTGCAGTTTACTGATATATCTTACTATTTCGAGCGCCTTCTTGCTATATACTGTATTTTGACTGCCCCGCATTTCGAACGAGCTTCCTGCAGGTCCGGCAACTAGCATTCCGCCTATAATATTTGAGATCTTACCACCCCCACCAGTTTCCAAAACATCTATTATTGTCTCTTTATAAGCTATTGCGAGCCCATGAAAATCGATACTGCCGGATACTCTTAAATTCCCGTTTACAACCAAAATACCCCATCCTGTCACCTTACCGGAAATATGCACGTCTCCCTTACAATAAATTATCCATGGATCCGTTTTTGTCCCCCAGGTTGCATTCGAAATCGTAGCACCATCATTGTAAGTAATATTTGCAGCATTAATATATTCGTCGACGAAGAGAGCAGGATCAAATAAAGATGAATCAATGACTACGTCCTTGGTTCCTTCAATATTATCCTTATACGTAAGTACCTCGGTTGTGTCTGCCGGATTTAAAACGCCAACACCGGGAAGATTAGATGTATCAGGTTGGGGAGTCAGAACACCGTATTCATCGTGATTTCGACCATCTATAAATCCTTTCCCACCCCCTGTACCCGAGATTTTAAATTTTACATTTGGTACTCGTAAACCGATTGCTTCACCGACCACCGGGAATGGAACCGGTTTACGCCGTAGACGGAGTTTCATGTATTTGGATGTGTCCATGAAAAAGGCATTACAGATAATATCCACTGTATCGAGGGCGCTCGGATTAGCCAGTTGAATCGAAACGGAACAGCGACCCGACATAAAATTGGTAATCATCCATGCCCGCTTGCCGGGAACAAGGGAATCAAGGATAGACGGATCGTGCGAATCCATCCTGCTCAGGAGCATATTGACGCCGCTGTGTGCGATGTTGCGCGCGGTCGTATATTTTTGAAAACCGGTAACATTTTCAACTAACTGATTCTTCGATCGGTTTACAGTGACCGTAACTATGCCGACAGCCAGTGATAATGCCATGACAAGGAATAATGCCATTTTTCCCATATTCTACTCTCAATTAAAAGTTAAGTTTCTCGGATAAATTAATTTTGAATATATCGCACTCGCATATTGATACCCCCCGCCGTATGTCGTATCGAACGGTTCCGGGCTCTCTAATTTTAACATTATTCGCAATGAGCGGATTCTATTTAGTGCAGCGCCGAAAATGGGAGTGCTTATTTTCACATCGTTTGAATCAAAGTAACTGACTCGAAAACCGATGACGCTGTAGTTAATATATACCTTCGTTACATTTTCGATGCGAAATAGCATAAGATCTCTCGGATTTTTTGAATCCAGAACGGGACCACCAAGTCCGTACTCCACAATATCCATTGCTCCTGCCATATCTCCCAAATTCGTTTTGAACTTTACATGTTCGGAATCGGCAACAATAAAAGAAGGATGAGCTGCCGGAGGCACGCGATACCCGATTTTGTAGAAATCAAATTCCATAATTCGTGCAAGCTGGATCGCTTCGGTCTGCGTGTTAAGCTCAACCATTCCCTTCCAATTTTCCTGTGTCATGTTTATATTAATGTTCATGATAGTAAGAATAATCATTCCCAGAATTACACTCGCAAATACTATATCCATCATCACGGTCATATGGCTTCAATTCTCCAAGTAATATTACTAGAAATACCGGCGGTAGACAGCGATATCAGAAAGCTGTACATAGTACTTTCCTGACCATGGATTGTAGAGGCTCGGACTATCTATCGGATAAAAATTCCGGTGACGCACCGTCACGACAACCCTCTTAAAGAATGTCGGTGAGGTTGAAGTAATATCCGGATTTGACGGAGACACATAGTAGACCGAATCGACGACCGTAAAAATCCCGAGTGAGGACGAGAAGTAGTACCGCTGGTAATTATTATAATCATCAGCATCATTATACGTTGTCACGGAACGATAAGGAACACCCGTATCCGGCAATTCCGGCAGTGTCACGTAGGTAATTTCTGTACCTTCCGGACCCAAACCGCCGCTTGGTGTCAATTTCGATTCCTGTCCAGGATAAATCCGTTTTGAAGCAGTCGCAGAATCGTAAGCTGCCACCATGATCTCATCCAACATTGATTGAGCGATAGAAATTGCCGTGAGATGCGCTTCCGATTGGATTATCGCTGTTGTTTTACTTAAAAACATAGAATTCACCGACAGCGTCACGATAGATAACAGTGTCAATGCACCTATAACAAGTAATAATTGTCCTGTATTCATAATAAATCCATAATTTCAACTAATTTAAGATACGTCAGCCTGATATCAGATACAATCGGTATGTGAGTATCATCACCCCGGGAAAGCTTAGTCATCGGTAGTGGTTGCGACAATCTCTTCGAGAGTTGTGGTCCCTTCACGCATGCGCTCCATGCCGGAGCGACGGAGTGTCCACATACCATCCTTTATTGCCTGTTCCCTGATGGCATTTTCATTAACCTCTTCACCGGAAGTAACAATTATCTCTTTAATTTCACGTGTAAAGTAGAGCGCTTCATGGATGGCTGCGCGTCCCTTCCAGCCGGAGTTACACTTCTCACACCCAACAGGTGTATAAAACGTTGAATCTTTTAACATTTCCTCGGTAAAACCGAATTTTAAGTAAACCTGTTTTTCCTTTTCGCTCATTTTTAACGGTTTCTTACACTGGGTGCACAATGTCCGAACTAAACGCTGAGCGACGATGATGTTGATTGCATAAGCAATGAGGAACGGCTCGATTCCCATTTTAAACAACCGGGAGATCGCACTTGGTGCATCATTCGTATGTAAGGTGGAAAATGTCAGGTGACCGGTATTAGCAAGTTTAATGGCAATTTCGGCTGTTATCTTGTCACGCATCTCACCGACGAGAACAATATCAGGATCATGTCGGAGTATTCCTCTGATTGCCTGATCGAAATCCATTTTGGGTCCGATTTTCAGCTGGCGAGCGCCGCGTATGATATACTCGACCGGATCCTCGACTGTCAATACATTAACCGTCGGATCAATAACCTGGTGGACGGCAGCAATCAAGGTTGTACTCTTACCGCTTCCGGTAGGTCCGGTAAGGATTACAATTCCCTGAGGCTTAGAAATTGCCTTGTAGAAGAAATCCCTCGCCGGCCCCTGCAGACCGAGCTTATTCAGGTCAGTGATGACCTTCCGGTCGTCCAGCACACGGATAACGATACTCTCGAACTTATGTTTGAATTCTGTAGCGACGATGGGCATAATGGAAACGCGGAATCGTATCTGATGGTTATCTATGGTCCGCTGCATGAATCCATCCTGAGTAGCCTCGCGTTCAAATCGATCAACGTTCTTTGAGCGGTCTTTGACAACTGCAGCAACAGCCTCAGGCATTGTCCCCTCCTGCATATGCCACATCTTGAGGTTTCCGTCCAGGCGAAAGAGGAGCTCTGTCCTGTTTCCCTCTTTCCCGACTATATGGATATCGCTGGCACCCTGCCGTACCGCCTCAACGAGAGCGCCTTCAACAAGGTTCACGAGCGCACTCTTGCTGATTTCATTTTCAAGTGTTTCTTCGTCGAGGGCTACTTCCTCATCGGTCTGAGTATCAAGCTGAACTTCTGCGTTGGCGAGTAATTTTAAAAATTCATTTTCCGGCGGAACTACCTGTTCGAGGAGCGACTGGAGTTCCTTTAATCGGCAGTAACAGACTTCGTATTTCTTTACGCCAAAGTTGCGGGCTATGATCGGTATGTTCCTGTTAGTCGGATCGGCGGCTGCGATAATGAGTTTATCAGACTGCTTATCGTCAAATCGAAGCGGTATTACCTTGGTCTGAATGAGCAGATCTCTGTACGTTTCCGGGAGGTTATCAACGTACTTCTTTATAAACTCTATGCGGGTTTCATCGATCAGTTCATCGCTCAGGTAGAGTTCCCTGAACGCGTAGAGGTTCGCGACTTCCCGAAAAACAAGGTCATGATCAACGTGAAAATCTGAAACGAGTATCTGTCCCAGGTTTCGTCTGCTTTTTCGATCCTCCCCTTCGCGGACATGGAGAGACTTTTCCAGTGTCTCGTAGTCTATAATGCCCTTCTTCAGGAGTGTATAACCGATTTTGTCGGTTATATCGACATCAGCCATTGTTTTCCTCTCTTCTCATTTCACCTACCAGGGTAATTTTACTTAACGTGCCCCGGGCGCCGTACTCGGATGGAATGCGGCGGTCTCAGACGACACGAGAGTCAGCATTGTCAAAACGATCATGATGATCATATTCACCCAGAGTTGAATAAAATCGACTGCATTACGCATTTTGTAATTCGTTTCTTTCTCATAGTACTCTGCGAGCTGGAGAGCAGTGTGCTTCACTGTGCCTGTTTCAGCACCCGAGTGGAAGCGGGAAATTGCCGTTTTCGTGAAAACACCGCTTGCTTCAAACGCCTCTGTAATTCCTGCACCCCGTTCCACCATCATCGGTATAGCGATTGTCTTAACCGCGTGCTCCATGTACTTATTGCCGCAAGCTTCTGCAGCCATTTTGATAACGTCAATATTTTCTCCCGCACCGCTGTACAGCGCGTAGAAAACACGACAGAAAATTTCGATCGCAGTCTTGTGGAGAAGCGACCCCAGAACCGGAATCCGCCACATGTATTTATCCCGGATGAACTGGCCGCGTTCCGTCGTAAAGAAACGGGCAGCAAAGACGAGAGGTATTAATAGAGCCAGGAGGAGAATTAAGATATTATCCTGGAGGAAGTAACTGAACTGCAGCGAGGCATATGTCATCGGAAACTGCTTCATATCGACCTTTAGACGGACAAAGACTTCTGCCATGCCCGGGAAAATAAAACCTACATAGTAAAGACATGCTCCGAACAAAGCTAAGAGTGTTACGATCGGCATGATTAGAGCGCTTTTCAGATTCTTCTTGAATTCGGCACGACGCTCCAGGAACTTCGCAGTACTTTCGTAGATTTCAGCCATGTTACCGCTCTTCGATGCGAGCCCGAGCATGTGAGCAGCAAAACGGCCAATAACACCTTCCTGCTTTATGAAAACTTTTTCACTGTCTCTACCCTGCTTCAATTCATTATTAATTTCACGTATCGCATCACGCAGCGATTTGTTTTCAATGTCATTCACCATAAGCTGGAGGATTTCATTGTACGGGAGTTTCTGACGGATCAGGTCAGCACTCACACGGACGAAAGTCACAATCTCAGCGTTCGGCGGTTTTAGCTTAAAAATTAAGAATTTCTTCCTTACACTTATAACGCGAAAACCCATCTTTGAAAGAGCATCCTGGACCTCTTCCTTCGTGAATGCTTTTTGCTCTCCTAAAATGGGTTTTTCACCTCCACGCTGGACCTTGTAGAGAAATGTTGCCCGTGGGAGGACCCGCATCAACTTAAACTTGCGCTGAGCTGCCATCTGCTGGGCTTTCTGTTTTGCTACCCGCCCGTTCTCGGCATCGATGATGCCCTGAATAGCTTTTCCTCCTGTCGATAAACCTTCAACGCGAAATTCCGACATATTAATCTCCAACCTTTCTTACTCTCTTACTATCCCACATTCTCACCGGATTGACAATCCTGATGAGGGGAACCTTCTTTTTATTACCATTAAAAAGCCACTCTATAATATGTTACCACTGCACCAAATACAATCATCATGTGACGCAGCGCATGGCTGTCCTACTGCTCTTTCCGCTCATCCGCCAAACTCCCCGCGAACCTCAATTACCCGCAGGGTATCGTTTTTAACCAGAGACAAAAAAGCTTTGCCAGAAACTGGGTCAGTTATACCCGCATTTCTGGCAAAGCGCTATCCTATGCGAACTTCAAACAACTTATAAGGTATGTTTGAAGTTCACGCTTCATACTTACCAGCCTGAGCTGAACGAGAGTGTGGTCTTCCCTGTCGAGTCGACTGTACAATCAGCTGTATTGGCGACGTTCATGGTCGATGTACCCCTAAACATTATCGTCGTCGCATTCCCCGCCGTCCCAACCACATAATTTCCGTTATCATCAGACTGCATCTTCGTCGGAACTAAATAACCAACGTATGATCCGCCGCCTCCGCCCATCGTTGTCGGACGAATCTTAAACTGGTATGCATTGGCTGAAATGTTGACTAAGCTCGATGTCACACCATCCTTGTTTGCCTGCGTGCTGTGCGCGCCGAACTGCGATATACCAACCGCGATCGCTATACCAACGATGATAACACCAAGTATGATCAGTAGAAGTTGCTGTTGACCCATTTTAAATCTCCTTAAAGTTGTTTATTTAATGTGAATTAAATTTTACCCATTTATTTCTTTTACCAAACTCACCATCCTGAATAGCTGATCATCGCCTTTCCAACGCTGTCGATCGTCGCATCAGCAATCCAGCTCGCATTCATCGAAGAAACCGCGTGTAACTGTATTTGCATTGCGGTCACGCTTGTGATAGTATATGTCCCGTTCTCATCGGACTGCAATTTTATCGGGATAGCATAATTCACATAAGACGGTAAACCGCCACCAAGAGTGCGAGGACGGATCTTAAACTCATACGCATTCGCATTAATCGCCATGATACCGCTCGTCAGACCGTCTTTATTCGCTTCGGTACTCTGCGCGCTGAACATCTGAACTCCAACAACAATTGCGATTCCTACGATTATCACACCTGCTATTAATAAGAGAAGTTGCTGCTGGCCCATATTTATTTCTTCAAAATTATTCTACAAAATTGACTAATTTTAAATCCAGTAGAGAAAGCGACAAGTCCTGTGCCAGAGGAAATGGTTTGTACTGTCAAAAAAAATGTAGAAATTTTGCTTAAAAAAGCCGATTTTATTGGTAAAAGTATTGAACGATTTAGATATAAGTAAAAATTACCGTTCGTATTGTATTATTTACCGTGTTTATCAAAGTGGTACTCTATAATAACCTCCGTACAGCGGAGACATAGGGGGTAATCTATGCAGACATTACCAAGTGGCTCCTCTACCTATTTAGTTATCCTGGACATCATACTACCCGCATACCAGCGGCAACAACCTGGAATTTCCGGGTAACTATCAATTGATTCCGGTGTGACCATACTTTCCTTGAGGAAACCTTATATATTCGATTGTGATGATATTCAAACCTTCAGACGAATCGATGCAGACATACACATATTTTCGAGAAACCACTTTTTTTCAGAATATTTTTACTAACAACCCCTTTGGTGTTAACTTTTTAGCGGTGTGCAAACGAATTACCCGACCATTACAACGGATTGCTTTTACGAGTCGTTTGCCGTATATTCACGATGCGTATATCAAGGAGCTTCTCAGTGGACAAATTCGTTATTCGTGGCGGTGCAAGGTTGAAAGGAAAGGTAGTCATCAGCGGATCAAAAAACGCCGGATTAGCGCTCATGCCGGCGACGATCCTGGCTGGCGGTCTCTCTGTTTTAGAGAATGTCCCACACCTCCGCGATATTGCTACAATGGGAAAACTTCTTGAAGTGATGGGCATAGGTGTGGAGATGAAAGGTCACATACTTTCTATCGACACATCTAACGTAAATAAATTTGAAGCGCCGTACGAACATGTTAAAAAAATGCGGGCTTCAATATATGTCCTTGGCCCGCTCATAGCACGGTACGGGTATGCAAAAGTTTCATTGCCCGGCGGATGTGCATGGGGACCCCGGCCTGTGAACCTCCACATTGAAGGCATTCGTAAGCTTGGCGCGAACATTGAGATTCGTGAGGGGTATATCATCGCGAGGGCAAAGAAACTGCATGGGGCAAACATTGCCTTTGATGTGTCGAGTGTCGGCGCTACGGGGAACATCATGATGGCAGCCGTCCTTGCACGTGGAACAACTATAATCGAGAACGCAGCAATCGAACCGGAAATCATTGCCCTCGCCGGATTTCTAACAAAAATGGGGGCTTATATCAAAGGCATCGGTACGACACGGCTTGAGATTGAAGGCATCGATTCCCTGCATCCGGCCAATGATGTTTTAATCCCCGACCGTATCGAAGCCGGTACATTTCTCACCGCCGCCGCGATAACGCACGGGACCATCACGCTTCTCAACGCAAATCCGCTCCACCTGTCTGCGGTGATAGCAAAGCTGGAGAGTGCAGGCGCCGAATTTACGATTGCAGAAAATTCCATTACAATAAGGTGCCCAAAAAATATCATGCCCGTTGATGTGATGACCGCGGTCTACCCCGGCTTCCCCACAGACATGCAAGCACAGTGGATGGCTTTAATGACAATTGCAAAAGGATCAGCTGTCATAACCGATTCGATATACCTCGACCGCTTCAAGCATGTCGCGGAACTTACGCGACTTGGTGCAAACATTGATCTCCTTAAAAACAGCGCCGTCGTCAAAGGCGTGAAAAAACTTACAGGCGCCAAAGTGATGTCGACAGATCTGCGAGCGTCTGCCAGCCTGGTGCTAGCAGGTCTTGTTGCGGAGGGAACGACGGAGGTTCTCCGCGTCTATCATCTCGACCGCGGATACGAAAGCCTGGAAAAAAATCTTAAATCGCTCGGCGCCGACATAAAGCGTGTCGCAGGTAAGGAATACTGAAAGACCCAGACCATGAAAGTCATTGCTGTCATGCCGGCATACAATGCGGCGCGGACTCTTGAACCGACTGTCCGCGATATCCCGGGCGGTACCATCGATGAAATCATACTCGTTGATGATGCAAGTACGGATAATACGGTTGAGATCGCACAAAAACTCGGTTTGACCGTTATCCGCCATGAAACCAACCGCGGATACGGCGCAAACCAGAAAACATGCTATCGCCTTGCCCTAGATAGAGGTGCGGATATCGTGATCATGATCCACCCCGATTACCAGTATGACAGCAGACTCACTCCTTATCTCATCGGATTCCTGAAGGAAGGATTTCTCGACGTTATGCTCGGATCACGAATCCGTACGCGTAAGGAGGCGCTCAGCGGAGGAATGCCCCTCTACAAATACTTAGCGAACAGGACCCTGACATTCATTGAAAATATCCTGCTCGGTATGAACCTGTCGGAATGGCACACCGGCTTCCGCGCCTATACACGTAAAGTTCTGGAGACAATTCCATGGCACGATAACTCCGATGATTTCGTCTTCGACAGTCAGGTTCTCGTTCAGTGCGTTTCTTTCGGGTTCCGGATCGGAGAAATCCCCATCCCCGTCCGTTATCACGATACATCATCTTCAATCAACTTCCGGAGAAGCATGAAGTACGGTATCCTTACAATTGTCACAGCCCTCCGGTTTGTTCTTCACAGATTACACATCGTGCGCAGCCGGTTGTTCGCCGAGCCATAATCCCGTAATATGCAGCCTCCTTCTCGCTCCACAAAACTATACATACTCATTCTTGCTGCAGCAGTAGTGATCCTGTATGCTCAGAGCTTGCTGTTCGACTTTGTAAATTACGACGACTACGATCTCGTCTACGAAAATACTTCCTTCCTCAGCGATCCATCCAACATCATACGAGCGTTTACATCCCATGCGTTCATAGGCAAACGTGAAGTGAGCGTTTACTATCGTCCCATCCTTCAGGTAAGTTACATTATCGACTACCGGATGTGGGGGCTTAATCCGTTGGGATATCATGCCACAAACATTATGCTTCATGCCGTCACTACGTTCGTTCTTTTTTCATTTCTGGTCATTGTTATACAGGAAAAATTTACGGCGTTATTAATAAGCTTGCTTTTTGCTTTTCACCCGATACAGGTGGAATCGGTTGCGTGGATCGCCGGCCGGAACGACATACTCGTCGGATTGTTCATAGTACTGATGCTGTATTTCTACGCTCTTCACCGACTTCATGAACAGAAAAAAAATCTTTTCCTTTGGCTCAGCATACTTTCATTCACCTTTGCATTGTTTACAAAAGAATCGGCCGCCTTCTATCTTCTGCTCCTCCCTCTTTATGATATTGTTACATCAAAAGACGGCTTGCAGACTCTCGTTTACAGAAATTTACTGCGGAAAGTCCTGCCCTTTATCATTATTCTCTGCGGATACCTCCTCATACGAAATTTTCTCTTCGGGGAATTCATCGGATCTGAGAAGCTCTACGGAAAGCTATCCCCGATGGTCCGCCTGCGTCTTATACCGGCAATGATAACGGAACACCTCTCACTCCTGCTCTTCCCTATCGGCCTGAGCGTTGAACATCCGCTGGATAAACTCATCTGGCTTGAATACCCATGGGACATAGTTTCTTACATTGTTACCGGCGCACTTGCAGTGGCGGTACTCCTCGCATGGAGAATCCGACGGTCACTGAGTTTTGGTCTTCTCTGGCTGCTGGTAGGATTCCTCCCGTTGCTTAATTTCATCCCTCTGGCAGTTCCGATTCTCGAGCACAGGCTCTATACCACTGCCGCAGGATTTGTGCTTTTCCTGGCAGGGTTTATAAAATTTTTCACCCTGCAGAAGTATGCAAGATTTGCATCCGCTATTGTTATTCTCATACTTGTTATATACGCAGCGGGCACTTACGGCAGACTTCCTGTATGGAAAAACAGCGAAACACTCTGGCTCGACGCAATCAAAAAAGCTCCTACGGCACACCGGTCTTACTTTAACCTCGCCGGCTACTATTACGAACAACAGCAATATGAAAAAGCTATCCCCCTCCTTCAGAGATACATTGAACTGAGACCCGAGGATTTCATGGGCTATTCCAAGCTCCGGCAGACATATTTTGTTCTCGGGCGGTACGGCGACGCCGTGAGTGTGTGTCGTCAGATGATCTCGTTAGATCCGCAGGGACAAAATCGCTACATTGACCTTGGCGTCCTCTTCGAAAGATTGAACATGGCCGACAGCGCTTTTACTCTTTACCGGGAGGCACTGAAAGAAAATCCGGCATTTTATAAAATCCATGATCGTCTCGGTACTCTGTTTCTCAACCGCAATTTACCCGATTCGGCAGAGCAACATTACCGATTGGCGATAGAAATAAGCAAAGAATATGCAAATGCATACTTCAATTTGGGGATGCTTTACTATTCACAGGGGAAGAGCTCAATGGCGCTTTCGACGCTAAGCGAGGGTATGAGGTATGGTGATCCTCCTCAGGGTATTCAGGTAATTCTGAAGCAGCTTAATGCAGAGAAAATAAACTCCGGTCAACCTGACGCTCAATAAATCTCACTCCGCTATGAACACCGGCCGCCGCATACTGATCTCCCGCATGAAATTCATCGGCGATATCGTTCTCACTACCCCGCTCCTCCGTGCACTCAGGGAGGAATATCCCGACGCGTTCATCGCCTACCTCGGAGACCGTAAAGCGGTTGCTCTTCTCGACAACAATCCTCACCTGGATGAAATTATCCCATATGATTTCTCTGTTCCGTCACTTATCGAACAGGCACGAGTTGCTTTGGAACTCCGGAGAAAGAGATTCGACTTTTTCGTGGATCTTTTTTCAAATCCGAGATCGGTACTCCTTGCACGATTGAGCGGCGCGCCGATGCGGATTGGAAAAGATGTACCCGGGCGCGGCAGATGGTACACCCATCGAATCAGAGATGATGGAAATCCCAAAACGGCGATAGAATTTCACTACGAGTACCTCAAGCCGCTTCATGTTAAGGCAAGGTCCTGGCAAACGGAAATTTTTCTTAAGGAAGAAGAACGAGCCTCGGCGAAGGATCTCCTCGCAGAATACGGATTCGATACTAAGCTCCCGATAATCGGCCTGCACCCCGGAGCAACATGGCCATCCAAGATTTGGCCCGCCCGGAATTTTGCGATGCTGGCAAACCGTCTTGTAGACGATTTCGGTTTACAAGTGGTTTTCACGCGCGGCCCCGACGAGGATATTCTTTTTACTGAATTAAAAAAAATAATTCATCCCTCCGTAAAAGTAATGGAAGTATTATCGCTCCGCGCACTCTCTGCTGTGTTGTCGCAAATCGCCGTGTACATTTCAAACGACTGTGGACCGATGCATATTTCTGTTGCGGCAGGAACGAAGACCATTGGTATCTTCGGTCCGGGGCAGGAAGAAATCTGGTTCCCTTACAGACCGCCGTACTACCCGGCGGGATGCGGTCACCGGGCGCTCAGGAAAAATGTCCCATGCCATCCGTGTCACCTCAATATGTGCAACCGGCCCGATGCAGAATATATGGAGTGTATGAATCTCCTCCGGGTTGAAGACGTACTTGAAGAAGTACACAACCTCCTCTGATACTGCTAAGTTCTTTTCCTTGGAAATTGTAGTTTTATTAGCGATATTTGTTCACTTTCAGCACGAAATTTATAATTGGAGAATCCCATGACAACCATTACCGACATATTTGCACGAGAAATTCTTGATTCACGAGGCAATCCAACAATTGAAGTCGACGTAGTTCTCGAATCCGGCGTCACCGGAAGGGCGGCAGTTCCCAGCGGCGCTTCGACCGGTGAACGTGAAGCCGTAGAACTGCGCGACGGTGATAAGAAAAGATTCAACGGCAAGGGTGTTCAAAAAGCCGTGGGCAACGTCAACGATATTATTGCCGATGAGGTTATCGGATTTGACGCTGCAGATCAGGTCGGCATCGACAAACTCATGATCGACCTGGACGGTACGCCGAACAAGAAGAAGCTTGGCGCAAACGCAATCATGGGCGTTTCACTGGCCGTTGCAAGGGCTGCCGCGAACTTCTTCGGGCTTCCCCTCTACCGTTACCTCGGTGGGACGAACGCAAAGATTCTGCCGGTTCCGATGATGAATATCCTTAACGGCGGAAAACATGCCGATAATAACGTCGACCTCCAGGAGTTCATGATCGTACCCGTGAAGGCGCTGACATTTGCCGATGCTCTTCGCATGGGAACGGAAGTGTTCCACTCGCTTAAAACCGTCCTGCACGCGAAGGGATATAACACGGCAGTGGGTGATGAAGGCGGATTCGCGCCAAGCCTGAAATCTAACGACGAAGCAGTTGAAGTGATCCTCGAAGCAATTGAAAAAGCAAATTACAAATCCGGCAAGGATGTGTTCATAGCGCTCGACCCGGCTTCCAGTGAATTTTTTGAGAAGGGTAAATACGTTTTCAGGAAATCGGATAAATCATCGAAATCACCAGAACAGATGGTAAAGTTTTATGAGAAGTGGGTGAAACAATACCCGATCATTTCCATCGAAGACGGTATGGCAGAAAACGATTGGAACGGCTGGAAGATGATCACCGAGGCGCTCGGCAGTAAAATACAGCTTGTTGGCGATGATATTTTTGTGACCAATACGGAAATTCTTGCCGAGGGAATTGAGAAAGGTATTGCTAATTCCATTCTCATTAAAGTGAATCAGATCGGAACGCTGACGGAAACGCTCGACTGCATCGAGATGGCAAAGAGGGCGGGGTATACCACCGTCATCAGCCACCGATCGGGCGAGACGGAAGATACAGCCATTGCCGACATTGCTGTCGGAACGAACGCGGGTCAGATCAAAACTGGATCGGCCAGCCGTACCGACCGCGTGGCAAAGTACAATCAGCTCCTGCGGGTGGAAGAAGAACTCGGAACGAACGGATGCTTCGCCGGAATTCATGCTTTCAAACTTAAGAGAGGATAAGCGATGTCACAATTTCGCCGGGTATCGGTTCTGCTCTGCATACTTCTCGCCGTACCGCTTTACGGTCAGCAGGACGATCGTGATTCTACAACGCTCATGGACGCGGTGAATTCTTTCCTCGGACTCAATCAGCCGAAGCTCGGCTTCATGGCACAATTTGCCACGGAATTGAGCGATAATGAATATGACACAAGGACTGAATTTACCCTGCGCAATCTGCGTTTTTACTTAACAGGAAAAACGGGGGATAAATTTTCATACTTTTTTCAGGGAAATATCAACGGGAAGTATGAATTTCTAGATCTACGGATGTCGTACAATCTCAGCAAGGTTTTCAGAATCGACGGGGGGCGCCTAAAAACTCCTTTCGGGATAGAATTTTTGAGAAATGACGCCAAATTAATATTTGTACACAGGTCAATGACCGCGATGACCATAGGTCCCCTCCGGCAGTATGGAGTTCAGCTACAGACATCCCTTTTCGATAAACGTATCCATATAACCTCCGGAGTATTCAACGGCGGGGGAGATCAGCCGCCTAAAATTTCTCTCGTTGCGGGTAAAATAAATACTATACCGATTTTGCAAAACGTTGGCGGTTCATATCTGCAGGTCGAATTAGGTGGAAGCGCTGCGTTCACACGCATGGAGGAGGATTTCCCGAATTTTATTTTCGTAGATAAAAATCATCTCCTCTACGGTACACATGCGCGTGTGACATACGGATCATTTTGGCTTGAAAGTGAATACGACGCCGCTTCCAGCAATAACAAAAAAACCATTGAAGGATTTTACTGCGACCTCGGTCATAAGTTTGGAACTGCGTGGGAAGCTGCGGTACGCTTCGATTGGATGGAGCGTTACTCGGTTCTTTATTCTTCCATCATGAGCAAAGATATCCTGAGGAAATATCTCGTGGGAGTAAACTGGTATCCTCTTGATAACATAAAGATACAATTTAACTTAGAGAGGGAGGAAGCCGGTTCAAATATTCACACAGGATACATTAATGTCCAATACGCAATCAATTATGAGTAAGCCCATATAAAGTTTATGGAGCACATTAGTCATCAAATACCACCCAAAGCACATACTGCCATGTATAATTGGCACAAGTTTTGGGGAAGAAAAACCTGGAATGTTGTTTCTGAATTTGTGGATACATACTGCCCAAAAAACGGTATTGTCATGGATCCATTCTCTGGTAGTGGTGTTACAGCACTCGAAGCTTTGAAACTTGGACGAAGAGTCATTGCTGTTGATCTTAATCCTGTTGCAACAGAGATTCTTCGCCTTACAATACAACATGTTGAGCCATCTAAACTCCATGAAGCTTACGAGAGAGTTGAACAAGATGTAAGGAAAAAAATAACCGATCTTTATCTTACAGAGTGTAATAAATGTAAAGAACAAATTCCTGTGGAATGTGCCGTTTGGAAACGAGACGAAAAGAAATATCTCTCTTTAAAAGAGTTGCGTTACAAATGCCAATACTGCGGTGAAGTTGTAGCAAAAGGAGGAAAACCGGCTTCAAAGGATATTAAACACATCAAAGACATTATTGAGGAATTTAGGAAAAAGAAATTATGGTACCCTAAAAATCGATTATACTATTCTGACGGACTCGCTTTCAAAGAAAAACAACAATATGATTCTCTTTCTGAATTATTTACTCCACGCAATCTCTATGCATTAGCGATCTTAATGCATAGCATTAATGATGAAAAAGACAAGATACTAAAAGACTTTTTAAAAATTGCGTTCAGCTCTATGGTCCATTTATGCTCGACTATGGTAGCGGTGAGCGATCCATTGCCTACAAGTCATCATACATCATTTTCATCAACTGGTTGGACACAGCATAGCTATTGGTATGCTAGAGAATTTATGGAGCAGAATGTCTGGAGTAAATTTGAGAGTGCCATCGTAGGCCATCAAGGATTGATCAAAGCAAAGATTGAATCGAATAAGTATTTTAAAGATATTAAGATCACACACAACTTAAATTCATTCCTAAATGATACGACGGATATCTGCATCATTAACGGCTCGTGCATAGATGTTTTTGACCGAATGCCGGCTCGGTCAGTTGATTACATATTTACCGATCCGCCGTACGATGCTTCAATTCAGTATGGTGAGTTGTCATACCTATGGGCAGCATGGCTGAAAAAAGATGAAAGATACATCGAAAAAATATCCTCCGAAGAAATCGTACGGAACGAACGGCAGCATAAGGATTTCGAGGTTTACCACACTCTTTTACGAAGAAGCTTCGATGGAATGCATAAAGTTTTAAAACTCAACAAATATCTGACACTTACATTTTATAATCCGACATTTAAAGTTCGTAATGCAACTATTCGTGCAGGCACACATGCCGGATTTGATCTCGAAAAAATTCATCATCAGCCGACAGCACAAAAATCTGGTAAGTCGCTTCTTCAACCATTCGGTTCTGCAATGGGAGATTTTTATCTTCGGTTTCATAAACCTACTTCTTTTGCATCTAAGGCGGAAGCACCTGAGGAAATTGACCAGAAACGTTTTGAGAAGATTGTCGTCGATACAACGATCCAATTGTTGGCAGAACGCGCAGAACCAACACCTTACACAATAGTTATAAACTACATAGATCCCATCCTTGCCAGGAACGGTTACTTCTCTAGTCTTCATACCGGCCTTGATGTAAAAACTGTATTGAAGAATCATACTGATATTGAGTTCAAATTGGTCGAAGAACGAATTGGGGGAGCAAGAGGAAAGCTCTGGTGGTTCAAAGATCCAAAAGTTGTTTACCGCTTGAAAGATGCGCTTGAACAATATGGTCGTCAGATTGCCGGAGGTTATTGGCTTTTAAAACCACAAGTTAGCCAGCGTGTAAATCAACATAATGAAATAATCGGAGTGTTAGCTGAAGCTGGGGAAGCGCTTGGATACAAGATTTGGGTAGGTAAAAAAGAACAATCTGGTTCAGCGAGTGGCATACTGGGGACAACAAAACTCCTTAGAACATATGTAAACTCAAACTTAAACAAACTGAACGACATTGAAGATATTGATACAGTTGAAATGATCGATTTACTTTGGATCACTGGGAAAAATGTCGTTGCCGCATTTGAAGTTGAATCGACAACTTCAATGACAAGCGGATTAGTGCGCGGCTCGAACTTATCTACAAGTGTGCCGAAGTATCTTGTAATTCCTGAAGAACGAGAAGAACAACTGAAGAGAAAAATGAAATCACCGATGTTTACAGAATGGTTTGAAAACGACAACTGGCAGATATTATACTTTGATACACTACGCAACAATTATAAGAAACTTAAAAATCAAACTGAGACAATACAAAAATTGGTAAATCAAAAAGTTTCATCGGCGATGGCTAAGGAATCGGAAGCAAATTATAATTTATTTGTCGAGCAGGATTAATTTCCATGTGTAATGACATCAAATTCGGTACCGACGGGTGGCGTGGGAAAATTGCAGAGGATTATACCTTTGACAATGTTCGCAGGTGTACGCAGGGATTCGCTGAGTATATTAAATCCACCCACACACAATACCAGCGCGGCATCGTCATTGGAGGCGACAGACGGTTCCATTCAGAAAATTTTGCCGCTGCGGCAGCCGAGGTTATCGCCGCAAATAATATCCCGGTTCACTTCTGCGGCGGCGGTGTTCCTACTCCCGTTCTCTCCTACAGCATCAAGGAACGCGGGGCTGTCGGGGGAATTAACATCACAGCCAGTCATAATCCATATTCCGATAACGGATTTAAAGTCCGTGATGAAAACGGCGGCGCGATAGACCCGGACGGACTGAAAAAAATTGAATCCATGATTCCGACTTCAGTCTCGGAAGTAAAGCGGATAAAATTTGATGACGCAGTAAAGTCCGGTCTGATCCGCCAATTTGATCCGAATCCCGCTTACATCAAACAACTTAAGAACATGATCGATCTCGATCCGATACGAAAAGCCGGTCTAAAAGTTCTTGTTGATCCAATGTGGGGAAACGGGGCTACCTGGTTCAAAAACCTGCTGGCAGGCGGTACCACCCAAATCATAGAAATTCACGGCGAACGGAATCCTCTCTTCCCTGAAATGGCGCGACCTGAACCGATCCCTCCAAACGTCGATGCAGGTCTCGCGAAAGCAAAAGAACTGAAAGCTGATGTCGTGGTATTTACGGATGGTGATGCAGACCGGTGTGGATTTGCAGACGAAAACGGACAATTCATCGACCAATTGCGTGTCTATGCCCTTCTGGCGATGTATCTGCTCGACGTCCGCAACCAGCGCGGTGCAATTATCAAAACACTCTCCACTACGTCAATGCTTGAATCTTTGGGAAAACTCTATAACGTCCCGGTACATGAGACAGGCGTTGGCTTTAAGTACGTAGCCCCCCTGATGATGAAGCATGATGCTATCATCGGTGGTGAGGAAAGCGGAGGTTATGCCTTTCGCGGCCATGTTCCAGAACGTGACGGGATTATTGCGAGTCTTTTTTTCCTCGACTTCATGGTGAAGACACAGAAGAAACCGTCCGAACTCCTCGCACAGCTCTTTGCAAAGGTGGGACCTCACTTTTATGACCGCATTGACTTCTCTATCGAAGCAAGTCAGAGAGATGAAATACTCCGGCGTATAAAAGCACAATCGCCAAAACGAATTGCCGGCCTTGACGTCATGAAAATAAATCAAACGGACGGATTCAAATACATATTAAGCGACGGAAGCTGGCTGTTGATACGCTTTTCGGGAACTGAACCCCTCGTTCGTATTTACTCGGAAGCAACAGATAAAGCCCGGGTCGCAGCAATTATTGCAGACGGGAAAAAACTCATCGAAGCAAAAGCATAGATAACCTCCACGCAACGGGTATTCATAACGGGTTATTTTGTTTCTACTGCGGAGCAACTGAGAAATTATGGCCAACGGCATAATCACCATCGCGAGCATTGTATTTTCGATTGCCTTGATGCCGCCGGAGAACAGCTTACCAACCGCACCCCAATTACAAAATAGCTCATTAAAAAAGCAGACCCGGAAAAAGGATACCCCCACCGGTATCATCGCCAATTATGGGAAGTACGATTTTAAATTTACATCACTTGACGGCCGGACATATCAGCTCCTGCAATACGGTGGAAAAATCACCCTCGTTAACATATGGGCACCCTGGTGTGAACCGTGCAATAAAGAAACCGACGGATTCGTCCGACTCTACAACCGCTATCATGCAAAAGGTTTTGAAATTATCGGTATTGCTATCCAAACAACCGCACCCGAGGTTTACTCATTCATCCAATCCCATAAAGTCAGATGGCCGGTAGGCATCAAAGACAACATCACTAAACTTTACAAATCGGTCGGCATCCCCGCGAGCTACCTCTTCAGCCCCGACGGTAATCTTATCAAGGAATTCATCGGTTACACCGATGAAAGAGCCCTGGAGGCGATTCTCGGCGAAGCCTTGAAAAAATTACCGACGAAAAAACGGTGAGATCCCTATTTCCTCCTGAGGGAAATGCACAATGGCAGGATTGCATTACCCTCTTATCTCAATTCATTCATTGATAATGAAAACTGCAATAATATCAGGTTAAATACTCCGAATACTCTGTTTTTCCTATTCGCTTTCTCTTGAGATTCACAATAGTTCTTATTATATTCAAGTACTTTCAACAACCAAAACATTCAAACCTGGAGTATAGCATGATTCGCCTCGCAAATCGTATGAGCCGCCTCGGTACAGAGACAGCATTTCTGGTTCTCGCAAAAGCTAAAGCCCTTGAAGCCCAAGGAAAAAAAATTGTCCATCTTGAAATCGGCGAACCCGATTTTGACACGCCGATGAACATCAAAAATGCGGCAAAAAAAGCGCTGGATAATAATTATACACATTACGGACCTGCACCAGGATTACCGCCGATGCGTGAAGCTATTGCCAAGCATATTTCCCAAACACGCGGGATTGAGGTTAAACCCGATAATGTTGTTGTCACTCCAGGTGGAAAACCCATTATGTTTTATACGATTCTAGCAGCGGTAAACGAGGGTGATGAGGTTATTTACCCAAATCCGGGTTTCCCAATCTATGAATCTGTCATCGAGTTTATCGGCGCAAAAGCCGTACCGCTCGCTCTTCTTGAAGAGAACGAATTTCGTGTGAGCATTGCTGACCTGAAGAAGCTGATAACAAAAAAAACCCGTATGCTCATTCTGAATTCACCACAGAATCCGACCGGAGGTATTCTCACACTTGAAGATATCAAGGAGATTGCCACACTCGCGAAGGAGCACGATTTCATTGTCCTTGCAGATGAAATATACAGCCAAGTTGTTTACGGCGATTTTAAACACCACAGCATAGCTGCACAACCGGGGATGCTGGAAAGGACAATTATTTTAGACGGCTTTTCCAAAACGTTCGCCATGACCGGCTGGCGTCTGGGATACGGCGTGATGCCCGTTGAGCTCGCACAGGCGGTCGCTCAGCTTCAGATCAACAGTACCTCATGCACCGCAAGTTTTACGCAGATCGCCGGAATTGAAGGACTCACAGGCCCATGGGATGAAGTTCGCCGTATGGTAGGGGAATTCAAGAAAAGGCGTGATGTAATCGTCGACGGATTAAATTCCATTCCGGGCATCAAGTGCCATCGACCGCACGGCGCATTCTACGTTTTTCCAAATATAAAAGGCACAGGCATGAACTCTAAGGAACTCGCAGATGCGCTTCTGAACGAGGCAGGAGTAGCGTGCCTTTCGGGAACAGCATTCGGTAAATACGGCGAAGGCTATATTAGATTCTCCTATGCGAATTCAATCCCTAATATTGAAACTGCGCTTGAGAGTATCCGGACTTATCTTCGGAAAAAGTAATATTCAGATAGCTAAAACCTCCGACATTTATCTCGGCCAAAACCAGTAAAATGTCGGAGGTTTGATGAACAATTTAAACGCTTCTCCCCTTTTACAGACGGAAAATTATAGAGGGGATGATAACTTCCGATATTTGTCTCTGATTTCGTATAGAAAATATCGGGAGTTTGGGACCGCAACCCTCTGAATCTTGCGATTAATAGATTGAAATTCAGAATCCCTTCTGTCCCCCCATTTTCGGCCTCACATTCACAGATATTTTACAACATTTCTCTTACTCCCGTCGTTTTTGAGTTTTCCCGCTCAAACTTGTATATTGGAACTGGATTGCGATTATGAGAACATTTGACTTGGCGATTGCCTGGAACTGGGAGTACGACCATGACTTCATCTGCGGCATTGAA